>NZ_JAPDDT010000003.1:335079-670158 GCF_025950235.1 Luteolibacter arcticus
GAAGTCCTCCTTGAGGTCACCGATGTAGCACTTCGACGCTCCAGTGGTGAGGGCCTTCTGCTCGAGTCCGTCGAGCTCGTCGCCCTGACCCACGTCGGCGCAGTAGGCGATGATTTCAGCGTTGTACTTCTCCTTGAGCCAGAGAAGCAGCACGGAGGTGTCGAGTCCTCCCGAGTAAGCGACGACGATTTTCATGGCGGCGGGAGGACAGCACGAGCCGCCTTGGTGGACAATGACGAATGCCGAATTTTCGAATGACAAACACGCCCCGGAAAAGGGCCCGAATCCTTGGCCGCTCCGCCCGGCATTCTTCCTCCGTCATTCTGCTCCCGCATGGGTTGCGCGAGTGAGGTGAATGGTGTGAGGTGCGCCCCGTGTTCGCGACTTACGTGCATGACATGAGCCCGGTGCTCATCCGATTTACCGATGCCATCCAGCTCCGCTGGTATGGGCTGGCCTATCTGGCGGCATTCCTGGTGGGGGCCTGGCTGCTGAACGTGCTGGCGAAGCGCAAGCTGTGGGTGCTGCCGCCCGGCGCTGCGGGAGACTTCATCGCGGCCGCGGCGATCTTCGGGGTCTTCATCGGCGGGCGGCTCGGCTACATGTTGTGGTATCACAGCCGCGAACACGGCTGGAGCTGGGTCAATGAGGACCCGCTGATGCTTTTCAAGGTCTGGGAAGGCGGCATGGCCAGCCACGGCGGCATCCTCGGGCTGGTGATTTTCACGTGGTTCTACGCCCGGAAGAAGAAGGTCTCGTGGCGCGGCCTCGGCGATGGCCTCTGCGTCGTTTCCCCGCTCGGCCTGTTCTTCGGGCGGCTGGCGAATTTCATCAATGGCGAGCTCTACGGCCGCCCGGCGGAAGGCGTCGCGTGGGCAGTAAAATTCCCCCGCGCGCTGGTGGAGCAGCAGAATGCCGAGGGGAAAAACCTGGAGCCCGCCCTGTTGGCCGCCGAGGGCGCATCGGACAAGCTCAAGACCCTGTGGTCCCAGCAAATGCCGCCGGACCGGATTGCCTTCGAGCAAATGCTGGAGCTGCAACGCCACGACCCGGCGATCTCGAAAGCCATCGATCCCTTCCTGCTGCCCCGTCATCCGTCGCAGCTTTACGAAGGACTGCTGGAAGGCATCGCGCTGTTCGCGATCCTCTGGTGGGTCCGCACGCGTTTCCCTCAACTGCCAGCCGGGGTGCTGACCGGGCTGTTCTTCATCTTCTACGCGCTGTTCCGGATCTTCGCAGAGCAGTTCCGCGAGCCGGACGCAAAGATGGTCGGAGCGATGACCAGCGGACAGTTCCTGTCCCTCTTCATGATCGTGGCGGGCGCGGTGTTCATCGTCGCCGCGAAGCTGATGCCGACCAAGAACAGAATGAGCCCGGGTCCCTCTCCGGAGGGGCACTGAAGCGCTCTTGCCGAAGAAAACGGGAGGAACAACGAAACCGGCGAAACGAGCGAAAGTTGGAAGAAATCCAGACTGCCTGATCGGCTGCCTTGATTTCGCCCCTTTCGCCAATTTCGTTGTCGAGCCAATCTAGGGCGCGTCAGGGAAAACGCGCGGGCTCCACCTTCTCCTTCGTGAAGCGGACAACCACGAGATACGTCCCGCCGTGCATTGAGACACCGAGCAGCCCGGAGCCACCGCTTTGCAGCTTCCAGAGATGGGAGGGCAGGAACATGTCGTCCTTCACCTGCTTGATCCCCGGGTAGGCGCCCGCCTGGACCGGCTTGCCGTGAAGCGCTCCCATCAGCTCGACGAGTTGCGCCCACGTCTCCTTGAGCTGCGTCGGATACGCCTCCGAGGTCTGTCCCTGCGTCTGCAGGACGACCTCGGTGAGGGTATCGGTGGGAGACCAATCGAAAAACAGCTCGCAATGCAGGCCCCCGATCTTCTGACGCGTCCGGTAAACGCCATTGATGCCGGTGCGGCCCAAATAGGTGTCGTCGAGGTCGGTTTGGACGGCCTTGCTCTCCTTGAGCTTCTTTTTGACCGTCTCGATGCTGTCGCCGAAGCACAGGGTATCGAAAATCGCCTTCGGGTCCGGCGCCGGGGTCGGCTCGGCTGCCGCGGGCGGCTTTTGCCCTACATTCGCCGTCTGCGAGGACACCCACGTCTTGTCCGCGGCGTGAAGCTTGGCGTAGTCGACGGTGAACATCTTGCCATCTTCGCGGCGGATGGTGACCTGCTGGTCATTGTGCGAGACATACTCGCCGCTGAAGGAATTCGTCCCGTCGGCACTCTTCCACGTCCGCGATTCCGCGAACAGCGGGACGGTGCCAGTAATCAGGAGCGTGAGGAACAAGGATCGCATTGTGTGAGGAAAGAACGCCGCTGGGGCCGGAAAGTTGACAAAAAAAATCCCGGCAGCGGATAACTCCGCTGCCGGGACGACTAAACTGTCTGCTCTACCGGATTACCAGCGCTGAGAGCGGGTATGGAAGTAGTAGCTTTCGAAGCCGAGTTCCGGCGGGAACTCCGAGAGGCCATCGGAAGGATTCATCTGAATCCGGTTGTCTTCGCCGCAACGCTCATACGGCGGCTTGAAGGTACCGCGGTAGGTCGGGCAGGTGAAGGTGAAGACTTCATAGAAGCCGTAGCCAAGGCGCTTCAGGGAGCGGCTGGTGCCATCCACCACACCGTAGGACCAGCCAGCCTTGCGGCCGTGGTCGTCGGTCTTGCGGACGATCTGCTCGGGAAGTTCCATGAACCCGTAAAGGATGTTGCTGATGCCGCGGCCGAGCTTGCGGGTCGCCGTGTAGGTCGATCCCGGAGGAGCTTGGATGTCGGCGGATGCCACACCGCCAAGGGCGAGCACGGCGGTAGCGAGAACGGCGAGTTTTTTCATGTGCTGCTGTGAGCCTAGGAACGGGATTCGGGGGTTGGCAACGGGAAAGTGGGGCACGGGAGGAGTTCCACGGGAATTCTTCCCAGTTCCACGGTGGCCCGTAGGGACAATGAATGGACGGGGTGGCCGTTTTGAAGTTCGCGCCGGAAAAATGCCTCCACCGGGCCACGGCAACTCTGCCTAGGCGGCTGATGCTTCCGTGGGATCATCGCCCCCCCTTTCGAACAACGAGGATTTCGCCACCGGAATCAGGCAGGCTCGCTCAGGAGTCTTTGACAACCAGAGCCCTCAGACTAAAAGGATCTCCACGCCGATATTCCCTCGCGTGGCCTTGGAATAGGGGCAGGTCTGGTGCGCCGCGTTCACGATCGCTTGCGCCGCCGCCTCCTCGATGCCCGGCAGGCTGACCTTGAGCCGGGCCTGTAGCGAGTAGCCGCTGTCCGACTGGCACAGGTCGACCTCTGCATCCACCGCCGCATCCTGCGGAAACCGGACCTTCATCGCTCCCGCGGCGATTTTCATCGCCCCGATAAAGCAGGCGGACCATCCGGCCGCGAACAGTTGTTCGGGATTGGTGCCAGTCCCCTTGCTGCCGGGAGTCGCCAGCTTGATATCCAGAGCCCCGTCGGAGGAGCGGGACGCGCCGCCATCCCGGCCACCCGTGGTGTGGGTCTGACCGGTGTAAAACACTTGCTTGGAGCCGGTGTCGCGACCGGCATCGGAAACTAATGTGGCATTCATCTGTTTGGTTGGTTGGGTTCGAGTGGTTGTTTCGTTGTTCGGGGGGATGGAAATCCGGCCGTCACTTCTGCCCCGCCAGACCGCCCAGCGAGTAGCGGGTGAAGATAAAGTCCTGCGCCGCGGCCGGCTGGTGACAGGTGAAGCACGCGGCCAGCTTGGCCTCGTCGACCACCGGCCTGCCATCGGCCTCGCCGAATTGGGCGTAGCCCCAGCCCCCGCTGGCGGCATACTTTTTCGAATCCTTGAACATGAACTGGACGCCGTTCTTGGGCGCTCCGGGCACGAAGGACTGTGCTTGGCCAAAGGCCTTGTCGTTCTCCTCCGACGGAACCAGAGCCCACGCAATCCGCGCGATGACCGCGCCATCGGGAAACGGCAGCGTTCCCTCGCGATAGGCCTTGATCGCAATGTCGTTGCCTAGCACGGCCCGGATGTCGTCGAGCTTCCCTTCCTCGCGCGCCACGGAGATCAGCCTCCAGTCGCGATAGCCTTCGGGGATCTGCGTGATGCCCGGATCCGGCCGAGCGGGATCCGCAGGCTTGGAACCCTCAGCCTGCGCGGTCGCCAGGCGGGTGATAAACGCAGCGGGCAGGATCAGCAGGGCCGCCGCCGCGGCACGATGGATGGAGTGTTTCATGGCTGAGCTTGGCTTGTTCTTCCGTGGAACTGACGGGCAATTCTTCCGCTCTTCGGGCGGCCAGCCTGCCGCGCACCTTCCAGCGCGGCAGGCCGACGAGACTTGGGATCAAGGGTTCGCGCCCCGGAGCGACCTCAGCCCGACCCGCAGTTCCTCCACTAGGATCTTGGGCTGCTCCCAAGCCGCGAAGTGCCCGCCCTTCTCCACCTTGTTGTAGTGGATGAGATGGGGATAGGCGCGTTCAACCCAGCTCCGGGGCGCTTGGTACAGCTCGTCGGGGAAGGCCGTCACGGCGATGGGGATTTGGACACCCATCGGCGCGAAGAACGGCAGCCTGTTCTCCCGGTAGAGGCGCGCCTCCGAGATCGCCGTGTTGGTCAGCCAGGTGATCGTGATGTTGTCGAGCACGTCATCGCGCGTGAGGCCTTCGCGTTGTCCGTCGAAGACACGGGCGATGAGCTCGTAGCTCTTCAGGTCGTGGTCGATCATCCAGGCAGCAAGCCCGACCGGGGAATCCGCAATCCCGTAGAGCGTCTGCGGATGATTCGCCATCTGCTGGGCATATGACAGCCCGTGCGTGAAGAAGAAGTCCAGCCGCTCGAAGGCGCGCTTCTCGTCGGGCGCTAGGCCGGGTGGCGGCGTATGCGTGGCGAGGCCTTGGGCGATTTCGGCCGGCACCGCGGACGGCATGTTGGTGTGGATGCCGAGCAATTCCGGCGCTGCCTGCACGCCCATCTGCTCGGTGACCAGCGCGCCCCAATCGCCGCCCTGAGCCACGTAGTGCGTGTACCCCAGGCGCTTCATCAGCGTGGTCCAGGCACGGGCGATGCGCGGCGGATCCCAGCCGGTGCTGGTCGGCTTGCCGGAGAACCCGTAGCCGGGCATCGACGGAATCACCACATGGAAGGCATCCGCGGCGGTGCCCCCGTGCTCGGTCGGATTGACCAGCGGATCGATGATTTTCAGTTGCTCGATGACCGAGCCCGGCCAGCCGTGGGTGATGACCACCGGCAAGGCATCCTCATGTTTCGAGCGAACGTGAAGGAAGTGGATGTCCACCCCGTCGATCTCGGTCATGAACTGCGGCAAGGCATTGAGGCGCGCCTCCACCTTCCGCCAGTCGTAGTCATCCGCCCAATAGCGGGCGAGCTTCTGGATGGTCGCGAGCTGCACGCCTTGCGACGAATCCGTGACCGTTTCCTTTTCCGGCCAGCGGGTGGCGTTGAGGCGCCGGCGCAAGTCGGTGAGGTCCTCCTCGGGAACATTCACGCGGAACGAATGAATGGCATCGCGGTCGGTCGCTTGGGTGCGCGTGTCGCCCGCTTGCCGCGATTCAAGGCCCGGGGTGGTTCCGGGCAGGTCTGCAGTCTTCATGGTGTGCTTGGTAGGTTGGTAGTTCTCCTTGCAGCAGATTCCTGTCTCCCCTCGCCTCCGGCTCATCCCGTGTCGCGCGTTGAAACATCTGCCAGCATTTGCAACAGCGAGAATTCCGCTCGGAGTGGCCAAAAGAAATTGGCCGGTTTTTTCACAGCGCTCGGGAACAAGGGCAGGACTGCCGCAACTTCAGTCCGCCTCGCCCTCCATCAGCCGTTTCGCTTCCGAGCGCAGTGCTTGGATGATCAGCCAGTCGCGCCATTCGCGGCCGATCTGCTGTTCGGAATCCGGCAGCTGTTCTGCAATGAGCTTGTCGCATTCGGCCAAGGCCGCCCGGGCTTCCTCCAAGCGACCCAGCTTGAATTCGGCCATGGCCAGGACCGTGAAAGCCCCCGCCTTCGCTTCGCGGAAAGGGCCATCGGCAGCGCGGCGAGTCCAAGTCAACGCCTCCTCGTAGTGGCCGAGACGAAATTCCGCCAGGCCTTTGCAAAATTGGAAATACGGTGCTGCGACTTCCTTCGAACCATCGTTCACCGCCCGTTCCGCCATGGCAGCCACGGCCTTCAGATCAAGGGCAGGCAACGGCAGAATCAGGCAAGCCTTTGCCATCCGGTCGGCGACAAAGACGTCCTTGGTCTCGCCGAACTTGCCGCAGATGCTCGCGCAGAGCCGCTGGTATTCCGCCAGATCGCCGAGCTGAACCAGCAGCGGGGCCAGTGTCAGATAGTGCTCATGACTCTCCGGCGATTGCTTGAGCAGCAGCACCGCGTCGTCGGCCGCCTCCCGCCAGCGCCGGCACATCGCATGGGTGTCACAGCGCTCGTAGAGCAGGCCGGAATACTCTGGCGTCAACTCCTGTCCGGCTGGCAGCAGATCCGCGAACAAGCGTTCGGCGTCCTCGAACTTCCGCTGATGCAAGAGCGCGTTGATCAGGTCGCGCAAGATCATGAGGCTCTCCTCCCTGGTGGTGCCCCATGCCTTCCCCGCCACGGCGAGGGCCTCGCGGCCCGCGACCTCCGCCTCGTCGAATTTCCCCATCGGCAACAAGACCCGGATCAGCGAGTGAAGCGACTTGGCCACCAAGGCATGGTCCGGACCATGGACCTTGCGGTTGGTTTCCACCACTTGCCGCAGCAGCGGCACCGCTTCCGCACGCTTCCCTTGGATCGAAACCATGTTGGCGAGGTTTTCGAGGCAGAGGATTTTTGACGGATGCTCGTCCGCCAGGGTATCGCCCCAATGGTCCAATGCCTGACGGAAGAAGTCCTCGGCTTCGCGATAGTTCTTCTGCCCATATCTCACGCAGCCCAGACCCATCAACGAATCGCCCAGCAGCGCGCTCTTGTCGCCATGCAGCCGGCGCAGCATCGCGAGCGACTTCTGCAGCATCGCCTCGGCTTCCGGGATGTCTTGCCGCGCCCAGAAGATCGAGCCCATCACGTAATAGGACTCGGCCACTTTCCCATGTTCCTCGCCAAGCAGCTTCCGGCGTGTGACCAGGGACCGGCGGACGATGGTCTCGGCTTCGGTCCCCTTCGAGCTATAGCTCAGGGTATACCCCAGCTCGATGAGGGTGTCGGTGACCGCTTCGCTCTCCTCACCGAAGAGGCCGACCCGGAGTTCCAGCGCCTCCCGCAGCATCGCCTCCGACTTCGGCAATTGGTCGAGATCGCGATACACCCTTCCGAGAAGCGTCTGCAGGTCCGCGCGGACCGCTGGCTGGCCCGCCAGCTCCACCGGAAACCGGCTCTCGGTCTTGGCGAGAATCTCTTCTAACATCCTCGTGTCCCGCCCCCGTGCCACGGAAGGTCCGACGCCCTCCAGCATCGCCTTGAGAAAGCGCGTGGCCTGTTGGCTCTGCGTCTTGTCGACCTCCGCCTGCTGGCGCGCCTTGTCGGCCTCCTGCCGCGCACCCTGCTCCCGCTTCAAGGCAAGCGCCACCGCCACGAAGCCGATCACCAGAACCGCGGCAACCATCGAGCCCGCGGCGAACCACAGCCGGTTGCGCCGGACCAACTTGCCGAATCGATACGCAGTGCTGGGAGGGCGGGCCAGCACCGCGTCGCCCGCGAGATAGCGTGCGATATCCATGGCCAGGGCGTTGGTCGTCGCATACCGGCGGGTGCGGTCTTTCTCGAGCGCCTTCATCACGATCCAGTCAAGGTCGCCGCGCATCTCGCGGATCAGCTTGGGCACTTCGGCGGCGTGATGCTTCGCAACGTTCGCCAAGTCCGCGGCCGCCATCGTGCTCAGCCGGGTCGATGGCCGCACCGGCTCCACCTCGCGAATGACTCGCCGGACTTCATCAAGACCTGCCTTGAGAAGCTCGTGGGTGTCAAACGGAGTCGCACCGGTGAGCAATTCATACAACAGCACGCCCAGGCTGTAGATGTCGGTCCGCGTGTCCAGTTCCGCGCTGGCCATGGTCGCCTGCTCGGGACTCATGTAGGCGGGAGTCCCGATCAACATCCCCCAGGAGGTGACGAGGGTCTTGTCGGTGAGTGGTTCGCCGCCGGTGGCCTTGGCGATCCCGAAATCAATCACCTTGGGCACCGGCTTCCCGTCCTGCCCGGTCATCACCAGAATGTTCGACGGCTTGATGTCGCGATGGAGGATCCCCTTCTGGTGCGCATGCTCGATCGCGTCGCAAATGTGGGTGAAGAGCTTCAGGCGGGCGTCGAGCGGGAGGGAGTGCCGTTGACAATAATCCGTGATCTTCAGGCCCTCGACCAATTCCATCACGAAGTAAGGCCTGCCGCTCGCGGTGGCACCGGCATCGAAGACATGGGCGATGTGCGGATGATCCATCAGGGCCAGCGCTTGCCGCTCGGCCTCGAAGCGGGCGATCACGCTCCTCGTGTCCATGCCCGGCTTGATCACCTTGAGCGCGACCCGCCGCCGGACCGGTTCCTCCTGTTCGGCCAGGAACACCACCCCGCAGCCGCCTTCGCCGATTTGCTGGAGCAGCCGGCAATTCCCCACCCGGTCGCCGGGCTTTTCCCCTGCCGCCACCCGCAACCTCGTCTCATCAAGTTCCCAGGTGGCCGGCTCTTCGAGGAAGATCCCGGCGCGGTCATGGGAATTCAGTAAAACCTCGATCTTGCACCGCAGCTCCTCGTCACCCGCGCAAGCCCGGTCCAGAAATTCAGCCCGCTCTTCAGGCGGGAGCTGGACCGCTCCGGTGAAGAGTTCAATGTGGCGTCCGGTGTCACCCGTCATGGAATCAACAGGCTCGGATTGTTCCTCGATCTTCGGACCCGCTATTGGCTTTCGATTTCGTTCAGCAGCCAGGCACGGGAGAAGTTCCAATAGTTCTTCACGGTGGAAAGTGAGATCCCCAGTATCTGTGAAACCTCCTCGTTGGTCATGCCCGCGAAGTATCGCAGCTTGACCAGATCCGCCTGCACCGGATGCGCACCCGCGAATTTGGACAGGGCTTCGTTCACCGCCAGCAGTTGCTCATCGGCGGTGGGAGCGGCCAGATCGAATCCGTCGAGATCCACGCGCTGATACCCCCCGCCATGGCGCTGGGCGCGCTTCCGCCGTGCGCGGTCGATCAGGATCCGGCGCATCGCCTCGGCAGAGGCGCGGAAGAAATGTTCCCGATTGTTGAATGATGGGGCCTGATCCCCGACCAGCCGGAGCCAGGCTTGATGCACCAGCGCCGTCGGTTGCAGCGTCTGGCCGGGAGCTTCCTGATCCACCTTCGAAGCGGCCAGCCGCCTCAATTCGTCGTAAACGAGTACAAGCAACTGCTCGGCGGCATGGGAGTCGCCTGCCTGAATGGCGGCAAGCATCACTGTGGCATCGCTCATCTGTTCCGGCAGTACTACTCCAGACATGCCGCAACGCCGCGCCGGGGTCACTCACATTTTCGCGTCACCTCCTGCCGCTCCGGCACGGCGTGTCCCGCGTTGGGACTTGTGGTCCACCAGCAGTGGTCAACTAGCATCTTCGCGGCACCCCCAGCCCCAAAGGGGCGAAATCCCTCAGCCCAGGGCAAGCGTAGCGCCGCCCTGGGTTCCCATCGCCACCGACCGGCGCCCTGAAAGGGCGCGATACGGGGAAGGCCGCGTGAAAAGATAGCCCCAACCGGGCCTCACAGCTCCAGCGTGATTACCTTTACGATCCCCGGCGTGCTCTTCAGCAGATCCAGCAGGCTCGCCGGCGGCTCGGAATCCACCTCGATCACCGTCAGCGCGCGGGTGCGGTCAGCGGTGCGGGCCAGGCCCATGTTCGCGATGTTCACACCGGCATTGCCCAGCGCCGTGCCGATCACACCCACGATGCCGGGGCGGTCGTCGTTCTCCACGAAGAGGAAGCGGCCGGCGATGTTGCAGTCCACATACAGCTTGTCGATTTCCACGATCCGCGGCGATTGGCCGATCAACGTCCCCGCCACACGGTAACGCACGTCGCCCTTCTTCAACTCGGCCACCACCAGTTCACTGAACTCGGTCTTGGCGTTGATTGTCGATTCCGTCACATCCAGCCCGAGCTGGGTCGCGATCGCCGGTGCGTTCACGATATTCACCTGCCCGTCGGGGCGCGAGGCCTCCAACAGCGCGGTCAGGACGGTGCGCGAAACAAGGCCGGTGTCCTTCTTGGCCAGCGGCCCGTGGTAGGAAACGCGCAGCGAATCCGGATTCTCCGGCCCCAGCTTGGCAAGGAGCTTGCCCAGCGCCGCAGCCAGATCCAGATAAGGCCCGATCGCCGCGCGCGTCGCCGCATCCAGCGACGGCATGTTGATCGCGTTCTTGATCTCCCCGGTGACGAAGAAGTCCCGGAGCTGCTCGGCCACCTGAATGCCCACGTTCTCCTGCGCCTCATTCGTCGAGGCACCGAGGTGCGGGGTGTAAACCACGTGCTTGTTCAGCGTGAAAAGCGGATGGTCATTCGGCGGCGGCTCGACTTCGAACACGTCGAGACCCGCACCGGCGATGTGGCCGGATTCGATCGCTGCCTTCAGCGCTTCTTCATCCACCAGGCCGCCACGGGCGCAGTTGATGACCAGCGCACCCTTGTTCATCAGGGCGAGGCGCTCGGCATTGATCAAGCGGTTGGTTTCCGGGGTGAGCGGGACGTGCATCGTCACCACGTCGGCACCCGTCAGAGCCGCGTCCGGAGTGGCGGCCAGCTCCACCTTCAGCTCATCGGCGCGGGCCTGGGTGAGGAAGGGATCGTAGGCCACCACGTGCATGTTGAAGGCCTGGGCGCGCTTGGCGAATTCGGTGCCGATGCGGCCCATTCCAAGAATGGCGAGGCGCTTCGTATTCAGCTCGATGCCTTGGTAGGCCTTGCGGGCCGCCTTGAAATCCCCCTTCAGCACGGCGGCGTGCGCCGGTGCGATGTTGCGGGCGGCACTGAGCATCAGCGTGAAGGCGTGCTCGGCGGTGGAGATCGTGTTGCCGGTCGGCGTGTTCATCACGATCACGCCGTGGTCGGTGGCGGCCTTGCGGTCGATGTTGTCCACCCCCACCCCGGCGCGGCCGATCGCCTTCAGATTCTTGGCCGCGGCAAGCACCTCGGCGGTCACCTTGGTTTCGGAGCGCACGACCAGTCCGTGGTAGTCACCGATGATCTCTAGCAGGGCTTCCGGCTTGAGCCCTGTCTTTACATCGACAGAGATGCCGGGAGCGGCGGCGAGGGCTTCAACGCCCTTCTCCGAGATCGGATCCGAAACGAGCACGCGGTATGTGGCCATGTCGGGAGCCCCATAGGCGTGCCCGGACAAACTGGCAAGAGCAGGCCGGACTCATTCGCGTCACCACTGGCAATCAAAGCACCGTGGCGACTGCTCACCCTTGCCGGAAACCCTCCCTACGGAATCTCTTGGGTTTGTGCCGGTTTCCCTGGGTTCAAAGGAGCCGGCGATTTTCGTGAGGAGGGCGTCTCGGCAAGGGCAGCAACCTGCAATTAACGCGGTATTTACAAAGGATACTAAATGCGGGCACGGCAAGTGATTTTTCTGACTGCCGACAGAAAAAATGAACAAAATTCGTGAATAGGCGTTTGGAAAGTCCTTGCGTGGCCCGATTCCGCTCTTGGCGGCCCGCGGATACGCTCCTAGCGTGCGCCCCCATGTCCGCTCCGACCCGCCCCTTTTCCTCGATCATGCTCGACGGCCCTGACCGCGCGCCTTCGCGGGCGATGCTCTACGCCGTTGGCTTCCAGAAGGAAGACTTCTCCAAGCCGCACATCGGTATCGCCTCCACCTGGTCGGAGGTCACCCCGTGCAACGTCCACATCGACCGCCTCGCCAAGGAGTCCGCCAAAGGTGCTGATGCCGCCGGCGGCAAGGCCGTCATTTTCAACACCATCACCATCTCGGATGGCATTTCGATGGGCACCGAGGGGATGAAGTACTCGCTCGTCTCCCGCGAGGTGATCGCCGACTCGATCGAGACCGTGGTCGGCTGCGAGGGCATGGACGGCTTCGTCGCCATCGGCGGCTGCGACAAGAACATGCCCGCCTGCGTGATGGCGATGGCGCGGATGAACCGCCCGTCGGTCTTCGTCTATGGCGGCACCATCCTGCCCGGCTGCGCGACGCTCAAGGGCGAGCTCAAGGAACTCGATATCGTCTCCGTTTTCGAAGCGGTCGGAAAGCACGCCTCCGGGGAATACTCCGATGAAGAGCTCGAGACCGTCGAATCCTGCGCCATCCCCGGAGAGGGCTCCTGCGGCGGCATGTACACCGCCAATACCATGGCCTCAGCCATCGAGGCGCTCGGCATGTCGCTCCCGAACTCCTCGGCCCAAGCCGCGGTGTCGGACGACAAGATGCAGGACTGCTTCGACGCCGGTGCCGCCGTGCTGAACATGATCCAGCTTGGCATCAAGCCGCGCGACATCATGACCCGCAAGGCCTTCGAGAACGCCATCACCGTCGTGATCGCGCTCGGCGGATCGACCAATGCGGTGCTTCACCTGCTCGCCATGGCCCACGCGGCCGAGGTGGAGTTGTCGATCGACGACTTCACCGAGATCGGCAAGCGCGTCCCGCTCCTGGCCGACCTGCGACCCTCCGGCAAGTACTCGATGGCCGCGCTGGTTCAGATCGGCGGCACCGTCCCCTTGCTTCGCATCCTGCTGGAAGCCGGCCTGCTCCACGGCGACTGCCTCACCGTGACTGGCAAGACCCTCGCCCAGAACCTCGCCAATTCGAAAATCTTCTACCCGGCGGGCCAGGAAATCATCCGCCCGCTCGACAACCCGATCAAGAAGGACAGCCACCTGCGCATCCTCTACGGCAACCTCGCCCCCGGCGGAGCGGTGGCCAAGATCACCGGCAAGGAAGGCGAACTCTTCACCGGTCGCGCCCGCGTCTTCGACTCCGAGGATGAAGCCATGAAGGCCATCCTCGCCGGCGAGATCGTTGAGGGCGATGTGATCGTCATCCGCCGCGAAGGGCCCAAGGGCGGCCCCGGCATGCGCGAAATGCTCGGGCCCACCAGTGCCATCATGGGACTGGGCCTCGGCAAGAAGGTCGCGCTCGTCACCGACGGTCGTTTCTCCGGCGGCAGCCACGGCTTCGTCGTCGGCCACATCACCCCGGAAGCCCACGACGGCGGCCCGATCGGCCTGCTTGTGGATGGCGACATCATCACCATCGACGCCGTGAACAACAAGCTGTCCGTGGATCTCGATGACTCGGCGCTCAAAGCCCGCCGTGAGAACTGGACCCAGCCCGCCCCCCGCTACACCCGCGGCGTGCTAGCGAAATACGCGAAGCTCACGACCAGCGCCAGCGAGGGTGCCGTGACCGACAAGTATCTTTGATACCACCCTGGCCCGGAGGACTATCTAGGTTCTCCGGGCTTAATTCTCCCCGTTCGCCTTCACCGCCGCCTGACTTTCCAACACGGCCAAACGGCTGTTCAGATCCTGCATACAGGCAAACAGACCCCGGAGGATGTTGGAAAGCCGTTCTGCACTCGCTTGATCCATAGCCCCCAGTTCGGCGGCCAAGGCATGCATCAATTCATCCGGGGTGGTGGAAGACATGGGATCAATCGTGGGGGAAAGGAACAAACCCTTTGAAAATCATGCATTTCGCAGCGGAAATGGAGACTTTCGACAAAGGTTGAGTTATCTTTCCCAAAATCAGACAAATGGCAAGCGGTCGTTTTAGCGTGTTTCTACGTGTTTGATCCGCCAAACATGCGTTTTGGTTACAGCTTTCGAGCCCCCGACAGCGTCATCCGCACGTCGCCGATGAAAACCTCCGAGCGGAGTTCGACCGGGATGCGGTTGGCGTCGTCGGATAGCCATAGGGTGGTGCTCTTCATTTTCTTGTAGGGCAGCAGCGTCTTGGTCTTCGGCTCGATCTTCTGGAGGGAGACGGACAGTTTGATCGTGTCGCGGTTGGCGAATTTCTCCCGCCCCAGCACCTCGATCCGCGCCAAATAGGGGCGGTTGAAGGGCATCAGCGGCAAGACCAGCTTGTCGCCGTTCGCCAGCTTGTGGCTGCGGACGTGGAGCATCGCCGAGAAGACGTCATGAACCGGCGTGAAGAGGAATTGGCTGTCCACCTTCGTCTCCGCCCCGGTCTTGGCCACCCTTGTCACGTGTTCGCTCGATACCTGGGTGCCCGCCCAAGTGCTGCGGGTAGTGACGACTTCCTTGCCCTCATCCTGCACGCCGACGCAGGCCCGCGGCTTCAGCGTCGCGGGATCGAGCCGGGAGATCACGGCGATGTCATTCTTATAGAGCTTGGAGGCGACGCCCGTGCTCCCCCCCGTGACCCGGGAAACGAAGTCGCTGGGGAATTTCGGATCCTGCTTGCCGAAAGTGAAGGTGAGCTTTCCCGCGTCCACCATGCCGTTCCAGGAAAGCCGGTAGTCGAATTCCTGCGGAGCGAGCTTGGGATGCGGCCCCAGCTTTGCCGGCGTGACTTCGGTTTTCCAGTCGGCGAGTGCCGGCAGGGAGAGGGCGATAAGGAGAGCGACGGGTTTCATGGCCCCTCAGACTCCGCGCAAAGTGACCGCATTCAAGCGGAGTCTCGCCACCGGCATTCTGCCGTCCACTCACCCTGCGTTCCGCCCGACAGCGCAAATTGACCGAATCCGCCTGCCGGTTTCCTTGGGAGGGCTTGTCAGCAGCAGAAGCTTAAGGGATGTTAACGGCGTCCTTCACTCCCGAAGCCGCACCCGGATGACCTCCCCTCTCCGTCCCCTCACCTTCCTGCTGACGCTCGGCATTGCAGCGGCGGCGGAACTCGACGGGGCGCTTGAGACGAACGATCTCGCAGCCGCCGAGGCAGAGCTCGAAGCGCTGGTCGCCGATTGGGAAACAGCCTGGCAGAAAAGTCGGTCGGCTGCCGATGCGGTCGAGTCCGGTCGCGCGCTACAAGCCTTGGGGATCATCGAGCGGCAAGCGGGCAAGGCGGACGAAGCCCTGCCCCACCTTCAAAGCGCCGTCGAAAGGCTCGCGACCGACACCCCGGCAGGGCAGGCAGACGCGCTCGAAGCGCTGGCCCTGACCGTGCAGGACCTCGGGCAAGCGGCGGAGGCCGAGAAACATCTCCGGCAAGTGATCGAACTCCGTCCCGAAGGAGCGGAGCGGCTGCAAGGGCTGGATCACCTCGCGCTCACCTTGCTAGCCCAAGGCAAATACGCCGAAGCGGGCGGGCTATTCCGGCAGACGCTCGATGCCACGCCCGCGGAAGACGCCGAGTCGCGAGCCCGCCGGCTCGGCCAGCTCGGCCGCTACTTCCACGTGCTCGGCAGCCACGCCAAGGCGGCGGACACCTTCCGCGAGGCACTCGCCCTCGACGTTCCAAATCCCGAGCTGCGGCTCTCGCTTTCAAGCCAGCTCGCGCTTTCGAACCTCCGGCTGGGAAAGACCGAGGAAGCCCGCAAGGAGATGGAGGACGCCGTCCAACAAGCGAGCGAACTCTACGAGAGCGCCCCGTTCCGCATCGTCCCCTTTCTCAACAACCTTGGCGCACTCGACCTTTCCTTGGGCAACGCCGCCAACGCACGGACCTCCTTCGCCAAGGCGGTGGAGCTGCTCGAAAAATCCTTCGGGAAAGATCATCCCTCGCTGATCACCCCGCTCAACAACCTCGGCTCGGCGGAACAAGCGGAAGGAAACTACCAGAACGCAGAGACTTCCCTGCGTCGCGCCGCGGCCCTGCAAGAAAAGCACTTGCCGAAGGTCCACCTGCAAACCGCGGAGACGGCCCGCAATCTAGCCCGCAATGCACTGCTTTCTGGCAACCCGGACGCCCCCGCGGAGATCGATCGCGCCACCTCGCTCGGCATTGCCGTGCTCGACGATCTCATCGTCCACGGCAGCGAACAGGAGCGCCTGAATTTCCTCCAGCGCCACGACCTCGTCTCGCTGCCCTGCGCGACCGGCGACGCGCCGCGGATCGCGAACGTGCTGCTGGCCACCAAGGCGCGGCTATTCGATGCCATGCTGGCCGGCGGAAAGGCCGCCACGGTGCCCGGCTGGCAAGCGGTCCAGAAGTCACTGCCGCCCGGCACCGCCTTGGTCGATGCCTGCCGCTTCACCGCCACCGATGATGAGGAAGAGCACTACGGAGCCATCATACTGCTGCCGGAGGGCTCGCCGAAATGGGTGCCGCTCGGCAGCGGGGAGGATCTCCAGCGCTGGCTCGCCGCCTTCCGCGACCGCCTCGCATGGCGGGCCACTTCGTTGGCCGGGAAGAACACCCCGCCACCGGCGCTCAAGCTGCGCGGCATCCTGCGCTCGCTTCACCAGAAATTCTGGGAACCAATCGCCCGTGAACTCCCGGAGGGCACCCAGCACGTCGCCTTCTCGCCGGATGGTGCACTGCATTTCCTGCCGCTGCCCGCGCTGATGGATGAAGGCATGCAGCCGCTGTGCTCCCGCTTTCTCCAAGTGGCCACGCTGACCAGCGGCCGTGACCTGCTGAATCCACCCGCCTCCACCAAGCTGTCAGGCGCGCCGTGGGAACTACTAGGAGTCTCGGAGTTCCCGAAATCCACCGCACCGGCCGACGGCAACCGATTGTTAGAAATGCTGGCCGGGCTCGATGACATGCCGGGTACGGCGGATGAAATGGACCGGCTCGAAAAGCTCGCCCCTCGAGATTCGCGGTTTCTACGGAACGACCAGGCCAACGAGCGCGCGCTTGCGTCCATCACAAAGGCCCCCGCCGTGTTGCACCTCGGCTGCCACGCGTTCTTCCTTGCGGACGACCTTTCGCCGGCCACCGCGCTCGACTTCGACGAACGCGCGGACCTGCTCCACGCCGGCGGGCTGCTGCTCCACGGTGCCGCGCTACGGAAGGCCGATAGCCCGCTGTTCGCACCGGACGATGACCTGCTCTACCCCGCCGAGGTCGCCAAGCTGCCACTGCAAGGCACCCGCCTGGTCACCCTCTCCTCCTGCGAATCCGGCGCCGGCACCGCAGTCTCCGGCGAAGGCCTGTTAGGCCTGCGCCGCGGCTTCGCCCTCGCCGGCGCCCGCGAAGTCGTGGTCGCCCTGTGGCCGGTCTCCGATCGCTCGACGCCAGCCTTCATGGAGCGCTTCTATCAGCTCGCGCTGGCTTCCGACCGCCCGGCACAGGCGCTGTGGCAATGCCAGCGCGAGTTCCTCACCAGGACCACGAGCGACGACGACTTCGAGGCCGCGGTGCTGCGCTACGCTCCCTTCGTGCTGAGCCAAAACACGCCGCTCATCACCGGCCAGGAAATCGTGGCCGCACCCACCAAGCCCGGCCTGCCGTGGAAACGTCTCGCACTCGGGCTGCCGCTGCTGCTCTTCCTCGCCGCCCGCTTGTTCAAGAGAAAGGCGGCCTAGGAGGCTGCCTGAAATGGTGCGTGGACAAGCATGGCTACCGTGGCTCGCGGCAACTCTTCATCCCAAAAAGCGACGACCACCTCTTCGTCCCAACGGGACGGCTCATAACAGCCTGGCACGAAGTGCCAGGTAAGAATGCCGGAGACCACCGCGTCACAACGTGACGCCTCATGCGTCTGACGGCTCATTCCCAGATCGGATCCGAGCCTCCGTCGAAGGCGCTCTAGGTCGGATAAATATGGGACCGAAACCGACGCGTGGGTGTTTTTGGATGAACCCGCCGCACCCCGCATGATGTCTCCCGTTGGGAGACCAATCCCTTTCCTGCATGACCCGGCACTTCGTGCCGGGCTGTTATGAATCGTCCCGTCGGGACGGAAGAGGCGTCCCCTCGAGACGGAAGCCGGGCCATCGCCCACGGGAACCCAACCCCGCAGACGATGGCCTCTTCGACCTCAATTCCCTGTCGCACTCGCGCGCAGGAAACCCTTGCTGGGCAAGCCATTCGATCCGCCCAAGCGGAAAGAGACATACTTGTAACCCGTCGGCGGAACGGCCGGCAGCGTCGCCGAAATGACGGGCTCCGCGAGCGGGCCCTCCACCAACGCATCGAATCCCACCAGATCGAAGCTTCCCTGGATGGCATAGGTCGCTCCAACGGCCAGGCCCACGGGCGACGGGCTGTTAGAGAATTCCGCATCAGCCCGCACTGCGACGGTCAGGATCAGCTCCCGTTGCAAATCCCCGGTGGTGTCGGCGGGAGCAGCGGCACTCAGGACTCCCGAGCCGCCCGACAGCGGATTGCCGCCGAAGGCAAACTCGTCGAAGTTCAACACTCCGTCCTTGTCCGGATCATCGGCAACGCCGTTCTCCTTGCCCGGGGTACCGTCCAGGCCGGTTGCCACGGTCCAGCTTGCATAGCCATCCGCTGGCTCCCATTCGCCGTCCACGGCCACGCTCACGTTGTCGATGACCAGCGTGGCCTGGTTGATATTGACGCCGACGACCAGCGGCGGAATGCGGGTGATGCGCAGCGCGATCTCCTCGGCGTCAAGGGTCGAGGCATCATAGGCGAGGCTCAATGCCACGGGAGTAAAGGTGTTGCCCGTCTGTAGCCCGGGATTCTCGAAGACCAGATCGCGCCCCGCGAGTTCCACGTCGTTCGTCTTGTCCCACAGCGAGACACGGAGCATCGCATGACCGTTCACCACCGCGTCATTGCGATAGAGTCGGTCGAAGGCCACCGTGATGGCATCCACCTTGCCCGCAGTGAGCCCCGCATTACCGGCACTCAGATTCTGCTCGTAGTAGCCGAGGACGGATTGGAAGTGAGCGGCGACGCTCGTCAGGCCGGGCGTCAATGCACCATCCTGCCCATAGAGGCCACCGCCGTTCGTTGCGGCGAGCGAGTTCGTCCAACCTTGCGGCGAGGTGCCGGTGACCGAGTTCCATCCGCCCGCATTGAAGCCGGCGTTCACCACGGTGACCGGCGTTTCAGCCGCATCGATCGCGACCTTCGCCACCACCGGCAGCGTCAGGATGGGAGTGTTGGTCGCGTTCGTCTCGATGCTCAACAAATCGCCGAAGCTCCCGGTCGCACTTGCCGGATCGAAGCCAATCACGACTTGGCCGCTTTCGCCCGGTGCAATGCTCTCCGGGGACGACACGATGGAGAGGCCGTTTCCTCCCTGGCCCAGGAACGACACACCGAAGACAAGCAGCGGAGTCGCCCCGCCTTGGTTCGTCAGTGTGACCGCCATCGTCTGCGGGCCTGGATTCGCCGCCAAGTCGCCGAAATCCACACGAGCCGTCGACGCCGCGACGATCGGGTCGGAGACAGTGACGTTCATGGTGACCGTTCGCGACGGCGAGACCGCGTCATTCGATGCGATCTGCAGCGCGATTTGATACGGTCCACTGCTGGCGGGACTGAAGGCCACCTCCACGCTGCCGGTTCCCCCGGGAGCCACGGATTCCGGGAAATCATCCACGGTGAAAAACGCCTCGTCCACTCCGCTCCGCGTGACTGACGTCACCGTCAGGGTGTCGGTGCTGCTCTCATTGGAGAAGGGAATGCTGAAAACCTGCGGCGCTCCGTTGTTGTTGAAATTGATCGTCGGCGCGGCGGCCAGCAGCGGGCCGCTCACCGCCGGCGGCACCGCCGCGGCTACAATTTCGGACGCGGTCAGCGCGGTGTTGAAGATCTTCAACTCGTCCATCCGCCCGTTGAAGTGGTCGCCGCCGTTACCGTTGCCGCCGATCCCGAACTGGGTGCTGGTTTCGTTGTTGAAGCCTGCCGTAGCGGTGAACTTCGAAGTGCCGTTGACGAACACCTCGATCGCACCGGCATTCCAAACGTAGGCCACGTGTTGCCACACGTTGTTCGCCGAAGGTGGAGTAGTCGACCGGCGATCCACCACGCCGAACGCAGTGTAGATCACTTGATTCACGTTCGAGAGCCCCACGCCCCAGCCGTTTGACGGACCGGTTGCGAAGATCCGTTGGTTGGTGCTCGAGGCGATGCTGGCATTGACCCAGCCCATCACCGTGAAAGCGCCTGCCGGTCCCGCGCTCGCGAGATTTCCGATCACCGCCGGATTGCCAATCTGGAACATCCCGCTCCCGGCCCGGATGAATTGGATCGAGGAGCCGAACTTCGCCGCGTCGGCAGGGGTCACCGTGATCGCCCCATAGCTGCCGGCTGCCACCGAAGACTGCCCGTAGACCAAGGCGTTGTTCGTGACGGCGAGGGCCGTGGGGGTTCCTGTTAGGTTGTTGCCCGAGGAATCGGCGATCGTTCCGCTTCCTTCATTCATGCTCCAACGCGCCACGAGCTCCGCTCGTGAAGCGCCTTGTGTCGCGATCAGCAGGGCCAGCGCTAAGCCGGGGAATTTCAGAGGTATTTTTTTCATGAGGTCGGGTCTTCGCACGGGGGTCTCCGGATAACCCGGACTCCTCCGCTCGATTCCCGTACCCGGAAATGTCCAACGCTGACCAAAAACCGCGGAAAAAATTACTTCTCCGTCACCCTTGTCGCGGTGCCGTAGTGATTGCTCATGAAAATGAGCGTGTCCCGGTCACGCAGCGCATGGCGTTCGTAGACATTCGCCATTTTCGGCACCCCGATCTTTAGCACCCCGCCCTCGACCTCCCACCGAAACCCGGGAAACGCCTCGGGTTGTAGCTTGTCGTTCACAAACAATTCCAGCCGTCGATCCGCATGAAATTCGCGGACATAGTGGCTGCCGAGATGGTGGTAACTCCACTTTCCGATGAAGTCCTCCGCAGTCGCCTTGGAGACAAGGCCTTCCTCGAACTGAAGAAGACCGACGCTCGCCACTGGAGAGTTTTCCCCCGCCAATGCGCCTTCACGCGGATACGTGTCGATGGTCGCGTGCAAGGTCCAGCGCCCTCGTTTGAAATCGCCAGGCTTCACATCCAGGCTGAAGACATTGTCCCGCACCAGCCGCAGGTTCCCGGTGACGCCCTCGTGCAAATCGCTGGCGACCACTTTGCCGTCACGCCGCAGTTCCAGATTGCGGACCACGATCGCGTCGCGCCCTTCCATCCACTTGAAGATCGCCCGGTAATCCGACGGCTTCCAGATCAGGTGCGTCACGTCGAATTCCACCTCCCGCGAGCCGTGCGAGGTCACCTCCCAGCGAAAGTCCCGGGCCGGCATCCGGCGCACGAATTTCTCGCGGTCCAGCGGCACCGCCGTCAGCCCCATCTTCCCTACCCCGTGATGGACCACCGCTTGATCCTGGAACAAGGACCACGGCTCGTCGCCCGGCAGATGCAATTTGACCTCTCCGTCGAAGACCCCCACTTCCGCCCTCGCTCCCGCAACATCCATCGCGAACTCCGTGCCCAGATCGACGACTTTTCCCTGCGCATAGTCGACCGTGAATCCCTCCGCCCCGGGCGGGACGTAGGCCACCAGCTTGCCATTCGCCAGACTGCCCGAGGCGGGATTGATCACCGAGAAGTCCGCCGGGCCCTCCAAGGTCACCCGCACCCCGCTCGCATATGTCAGCTCCACCAGACCCGAGCGGAAGGCCACGCGCCCCGCCGCCGGGAAGTCCGGCGCGCCGCCTTCCTCCCACTCCACACCCATCAGGCCGGTCACTTGCACACCCAGGCTTTTCACCACCGCTGGCGGAGGCTCGCCATGTTCCCGGCCGCTGAAGAATCCCACTCCGAAAACCACACAAGCCGCCGCGGCCAGTGCCAGCGCCCGGACCGGAAAACGGACCGTTTTCTCCGCCCCTTCGATCCCTTCCAGCGCCTCGGCCATCATCGACTCCTGGGCCATCACCTCGGTGTAGTAGCGCAGCGCCTCGCGGTCCTTAAGCAGCTCTTCAAGCCGGCTCGTCTCGACCTTGCCCAGACCGCCGTCTGCCAGCATCTGATCGATCAATTTCCGCAATTCAGGGCTCGGTGTCATGCTCGGGAAAGTTTCGTTTCGATGCAGTGGCGCAGTGCCAGCCGCAGACGGGAAATGGTCTTCTGGACGCGGCTCGGCTTCATCCGCTGTTCGCGCGCGTGCCCGGCCAGCGAG
Organism: Luteolibacter arcticus; assembly: GCF_025950235.1. NCBI lineage: Bacteria > Pseudomonadati > Verrucomicrobiota > Verrucomicrobiia > Verrucomicrobiales > Verrucomicrobiaceae > Neoluteolibacter > Neoluteolibacter arcticus. The sequence continues at coordinate 357,030 of NZ_JAPDDT010000003.1, forward strand.
CCGCTCTCGACGTAGCGGAGCTGTAGCAGCCGCACATCCTCCGGAGCCAGTCGCGACAAGCACGAGCGGAGCGCCTGCAAGCGCTCGGCCGCATCCTCCGCCACGCTTTCCGCCGCCGCGGCGATCTCGTGCAGCGTGTCTTCGGAGAAATTCACCGTCTTCTCCCGCTGCCGGTCGCGCCGCCATGCCATCGCCTTGAACCACGCCACCTTGAAAGCCCAGGCCTTGAGATTGGTCGTATCGTCGCGCTCGTGCCGGCGCTCCCACAGGAAGACGCTCGTTTCCTGCACCACATCATCGCAAGCCGAGTGGTGGGGCAGGATGCTCATGACGTAGCCGCGCAGGGCCGACCGCAGCGAATCGATCTCCGCTGCGAAAGCGGAGTCGTCCTGCGGGTCTTCCCAAGACTCGGAGCGCGACATCATCCCGCAGTATGTTCCGCGAGACGGACGATGCTGACGAAAAAATTTCAGCGCGTCACCTCGGTGCCGATGCCGCCGTGGGTAAAGATCTCCAGCAGGAGCGCGTGTGGCAGGCGTCCATCGATGAAGTGGACCTTGCGCACGCCGGCGTTCAGGGCATCGACCGCGCTCTTCACCTTCGGAATCATCCCGCCGGAGATGGTGCCGTCGGCCATCAGATCGTCGGCCTGCGCGCGGCTCACCGACTTGATCAGCGTCTCGGGCTTCGTCGGGTCCTGCATCAGCCCGGGGACATCGGAAAGGTAGACCAGCTTGGCAACGCGCAGCTCCTTCGCGAGCGCGGCGGCGGCAAGGTCGGCGTTGATATTGAGCGGACGGCCCGTGGCGAGTTCAGCGGCGAGCGGCGAAATGACCGGCACGATGCCCGCACGATGGGCGGCATCCATCTGGCCGAGCTGGCAGCCGACCACCTCCCCCACCCGACCAAGGTCGACGCGTTCGCCGTCCTTGCCGGTGGCATGCATCTTCTCGCCGAGGAAGACATCGGTGCCGGCGATGCCCACGGCCTTGCCGCCGAGGTCGCGGATCATGCGGACCAGGCCGGGATTGATCTCGTTCGAGAGCACCTTCTCCACGATGGAAATCGCCTGGTCCGAGGTCACGCGGAAGCCACCGACGAATTCGGCATCGAGTCCCGCCTCCTTCATCGCCGCCGAGATCGCCTTGCCGCCGCCGTGAACGACGATCGGGTTGATGCCCGCTACCTCGAGGAAGACGATGTCGCGCATGACCTTGGCGACGAGGTCCGGATCCTCCATCGCCGAGCCGCCCATCTTGATCAGGAAGGTCTTGCCGCGAAAGGCCTGCAGATACGGCAGCGCTTCGATCAACGACTCGGCTTTTTCAATGGGATGCTGGAGCGACATGGGAGCGGGAGCTTGGATTTGAAATCTGAAAATGGAGATCTGGAATTGTCAGGACGCCGTCTCGTCCGCAGACGGTCCGGATTCCTCGCTGTCGCTGGCTGCGGTCTTCTTGCGTGCCGCCTTCTTCGCAGCCTTTTTGGCCGGAGCTTTCTTGGCCTCTTTGACCGCTTCCTTCTTGGCAGCCTTCTTCGCCGGAGCCTTGGTGGCGGCTTTTTTCGCGGTGGCTTTCTTGGCCGCCTTGCGGGCGGGCTTCGCGGCCGGCTCGACCTCGGCGGGCGGAGCAACCGGCGCGGGCCACGCTTCTTCCTCCACGTATGCCGGAGCCGGCTCAGGCTCAGGCTCGTAGTAGGGTTCCGGCTCTGGCTCGGGCTCTGGAAGCAAGATGGGCTCCGGCGGAGGCATCACGATCTGGGAGGAAACATCGACGACAGACCCTCCGGTTGCCGGAGCCGCCACGGGAGCCTTTGCAACACTGGCCTTCCTCATGAAAGCCAGACCCACCGCAGTAATCCCCGGTGACAGGATCGCCAGCGGCGGCAACCACAGATTCTGGCGCGAGGCAAACAGGTAGAGCAACTGCGCCCCCAGCCCGGCCAGCATCAGCGCGGTGAAGATCCGCCAGGCGACGTGCTTCTGGCAGGTCGCCCAAGTGCCGAAGAACACCATCGCCACCATCAGCGCCAACTCCATCAGAGCATCGGGCCGAGGCAGCGTCACCGCCTGCTGGAATCGCTGCGCGGTGCGCATAGCCTGCACGCTCGCCGCCAGCCGATCCGACCAAGCTTTCTCCGCAGGCGGCAGCTCCGCCCGGACGTCGCGCGTGATCAGCGGGTGCTCGGTCGCAGGGAGCGAATTTTTCTCGTAAATCAGCCGCATCGCTGGTGCCTCGACCGTCTGCACGTTCGCCACCACCGGCCCGCGGCCGAAGCCATCGATCGGGATCACCGGGCCATCGCGGCCGAGGCGAACTTCCCGGCCAACGTGAACCAACACGTCCGCCGGAGTCAGCCCTTGCGCCGCGATTTCCACCGCCAGCGGGAAGGCAAAAATCACGCGATCCCCCCACTGCGCCAACAACGCCTGGGTGCCATCGCCGGGGTCCTTCTCATTCTCCAGCAGCGAAAAGCCGGCCAGCGTCTTCTGTCCGCCGAGTTCGGCATTCGGGATCGACACGCGGTTCACCTGCGGCAGCGCCGAGACTTTTCCTTTCGCATCCTTCGTCTCGATCGACCACCGCAAGAAGGGCGCGGCCACCGGCTCGGGCGCAGCGCCGCGGGCTAAGGGCAGCGCGAGCACGGCCGCATTGTAGCGATCGAGCTGCTTGCGTAGTGCCTCCATCGCCAGCGGCTCCGGCGTGTCCCACGCCATCAAGTGACCGATCCCAAGAGTCTTGTGACCCACATCGGCCAGCCGCGCGAAAATCAGCGCATGATCGACTGGCGCGAGCGGCGAGGTGCTGAACCAGTGCTCGGGATCTTCATCGATCGTCAGCAGCCGCGGCGGCGGCGGGACCACCGGCGGCACCGCCTTGCGGCCCGTCCACGGCTCGTCCTGACTACCCCGGCCATCCAGAATCGTGTCGACCGGGTCCATCGACACGGCGATCTTTTTGACGATCCACCGTTCGATTCCCCGCAGCGGCGGGATCAGCGAGGCCCCGCCGAGCGCGAACAACCCCACGCCGAGCAGGATCGCGGCGCTGGTGAATGTCCGGCGGGACGGGGTGTTCACGGCGCGAACTCTGTCGCCTTCGCCAGCACCGGCGCGAGGGGTTTTTCCAGCGGCGTCCCCGCGGTGACGTCCGCCAGCATCCGGGCGGCCGGCGCCACGAACTGGAGATACCATTCGTCACCGCGGTTCTTGGCGATGTTCCCGTAGGCACCCAGCGCCTGCATCAGCCGCTGCGCCGCGCACTGGTGGAAAATCGTCGGCTCCGGCCGGTCCTCGGAAATGTCCTCCCAGATGCCGAGGATCGCCTCCCGGTCCTCCGCCGGGTGGTCCATGTAGGGGTCGAAGATCAGCGAGGCGATGTCATACTCCTGGCGGCCGCGGCGCATCCCCTGGAAATCGATCCACCACGCCTTGCCATCTTTGAGGAGCAGGTTCTGCGACTGGAAATCGCGGTGCACCAGATGCTTCGCCGAGCTGCCGAGCCGCTTCGCCAGCTCCCGCAATGCCTCGTCCTCCCGCAGGTCCGAGGCATCCATGCCCAGCAGGTCCTCCACCAGATGGTCGAAGAAATACTCCTGCTCCCAGCGGTAGAGCGACTCATCGAAGGCCGGCATCAGCTCGAAATCCTTCGGCCCTTTTGAGTAGAAGAGCTTGTCGATCTGCTGGAGCGCCGAGCGATAGTAAGGCTCGCGCTCGGCGAAGGGCCGGCCCTTCAACGACAGCAGGTCGGTATCGCCGAGGTCCTCGACCAGCGCCACCCGGCGGTGCGCGATCTCGTAAAAGATCTCCGGCACGTTGATCTTGGTGGCCTTCAGAAACTTGCCGACCGGCAGGAAATTGTCGCTGTCGGGCCGCTCGTCGGTCCAATGGATGCCGATGAATGGGTCACGCCCCGGCGTTGCGACGCGCACGATGGTCCGCCCCGAAGCGCCTTTTTTGATCGGGGTCAGGGTCACGGACACAGTCGGGGCGATCCCGAGATATTGGCGGGTCGCGTAGAGGATCGAGTCAGTCGGCATCGCGGCGCGGAGTTTTCGGAAGAACTCCCGCGGGACAAGGGGGAAATGCAGAGTGGTCCGCACTCTCCGAGTGCGGTTCGCCAGTCCGGGGAAGCCAAGTGAAACTCGCCGCCTCCCGCCAAGCTACAAGGCGGGAATGACAAAAGCCCCCGGAATCCCAAGATCCAACGTCGCCAATTCGGCACCATGACGCGCCCCCAATGCCAACAAATGCGCGTCTGTCGTTCGCGAGGGGCCCGCGCACCAAGTCGAAAATCCCATGACCGACGATTGATCATCCGGCAGGAACTCATGGCATGCACCGAGCGAGCCCGTCATCGAGCGCAGCGTCGCCACCGCATCCTCCACCGTCAAACGGCCGGCGGCCCGCTGGAGCGAGACCCGAATGAATCCCAATTCAGGAATGGATGATGTGAGGATCCGGGTGCCGGTCATGACTTTCATCGCGGCCATCCACGAGGCGACCCGCCCGTGATCGGAGTGATCTGCCCAGCCCCACGCGACCAGCACGTTGACATCGAGCAGATAGTTCACGGGAAGTCAGCGAGCATTTCGCGAACGGACTCCGTGGTGAGTGGCTCCGCCCCGGTCACCGGGGCGAAGATCTCCGCACCGGTGAATTCGCAGCGGACTTTCCCGACCGCCTGTCCCGGCTCATTTCCCATCGCCCGGCGGCGGAGAAATTCGGAGACGGTGATCCCTGCGGCTTTTGCCTGCCGCCGGATCTCACGGGCCTCGTCCTCACTGACTTTGAAACTGAGGGTCGTCACGGGTATTACCGTAAGTCCCATTCGCTTTTCTTTCAAGTTCCGAACCATGGGCCGGGAAATCCGCCAAGCGGGCCATTTTCCTGTAAGACCCGCGGCCGCGCCGACATTTTCTCCTCCCACTCCGACCCATGAAGCTGCTCCTCATCCTGCTTTCGATCTTCGCTCTCCCCGCCCAAGCGCTGCCGGAAAAACCGAACATCGTGCTCATCCTGGCAGACGATCTGGGCTGAAAGGACGTGGGCTTCAACGGCGCGGAATTCCACGAGACGCCGAATCTCGACCGTTTGGCCGCGGCGGGGATGACCTTCCCCAACGGCTACGCCGGCGCCGGAAACTGCGCGCCGAGCCGGGCCTGCCTGCTTTCCGGGAACTACACCCCGCGCCACGGCGTCTATGCGGTCGGGAGCACGGACCGCGGGCCGAAGAAGCTCCAGCGGCTGGTGCGGGTCCCCAACAAGAGCGGCTTGGCGAAAGAAAACGTGATCCTCGCGGAGGCGCTGAAGTCAGCGGGCTACACGACCGGGATCTTCGGGAAATGGCACCTCGATGGCAAAGACGGCGCCGAGCCGGCCGAGCAGGGATTCGACATCGTCTTCGACCTGCGCGCGGGAAATCCGAACGCGCGCCGCGACGAGCCGCAGGACCCGAAGGGCGTCTTTTCCATCACCCGCGCCGCCTGCGATTTCATCGAGAAGACCAGCGCGACCGGAAAACCCTTCTTCGCCTACGTGTCGCACCACGCGATTCACGGCGCGCTGGAGGCCCGGCCGGAATCATTGGCGAAGTTCAAGGAGAAGGCGAAGAGCAGCAAGGACGGCAACCCGCTCTACGCCGCCTGCACTTATGATCTCGATGCCGGCGTCGGCGAGCTGATGGAAAAGATCCGCGCCCTCGGCATCGCCGAAAAGACCCTCGTGATTTTCACCAGCGACAATGGCGGCACCCAGCAGTCCTCCCAGGAACCGCTGCGCGGCAGCAAGGGCGGATACTATGAGGGCGGCATCCGCGAGCCCTTCCTCGCCGTCTGGCCGGGAGTGATCGAGCCGGACCTCAAGTCGGACGCCCCCGTCATCAATGTGGACCTCTACCCCACCTTCCTCGCATTGGCCGGCGGGAAGATCGCCGAGGGCAAGCAACTCGATGGCACCGACCTCACCCCGCTTCTAACAGGCACGGCCGTCGCTCCCGACCGCAATGCGATCTTCTGGCACTTCCCGGGATACCTCGATCAGCCGGTCATCCGCGGCCGCAAAAGCGATGTCGCCCTCGGCTTCCGCAGCCGCCCCGTCTCCGTGATCCGCAAGGGCAACTGGAAGCTCCATCTCTTCCACGAGGAGTGGATGCTTGAGGGCGGCAAGGACAAGCTCGCAACCAACGGTGCAGTGGAACTCTACGACCTCTCCACCGACCCCGGCGAACGCCATGATCTCGCACTAAAGGAAACCGCCCGCCGCGACGAACTCCTCGGAGACCTGCTCACCTGGATCGCCAGCACGAAGGCCACGATCCCGGCGGAAAAGAATCCGGACTACGACACCTCGGCCGCCGCCCGGAAGCTGGCGAAAAAGACCAAGACGGTGCCCGATCCGGAATAATCGCCTCGCGGGAAACCGCGATGCTTCTCACTGATGCAAGGCGACCCGTCGCTTGGAAACTCAGACTTTGTCCTGATCCTTGAGCGAGTGGCGCGGCGAATCGGCCGCCGCGTGTCAAAGATCCCCAATGCAAAGTTTGGCGATGACGTTTTCACCGCGCCCACCTAACTTGGTCGTGATGCGTCTGTCTTTGTATCCGGCTTGGTGGTCTTTTCACGCGCCTTGGCTGGCGGGAGTGGCCGTCGTCGCCATGTCCTGCGTCTTTGCCGCCGAGATTCCACCGGGCGATGCGCCAGCTCTCGGGGAGGAACAGATCGAGGCACTTCGGACGCGGAAAACGGTAGCCGCCACAATGCTTGGCTATGGCATCCCGCCGATCCCTCTCCGTTTGATGCCCGACGGATTGGAATTTGTGGACGGCAAGGTTTCGTTAGTCCCGGACCAGTCGGATTCGATAGACGGCCGGATCGCCGTCTATCTGATCAATGCCTCCGACCAAGCGGTGTTTGGCGCGGATTCGAACTATGCTTACTGCTTTCTGGAAGTGAAGGACGGCAATCGGTGGCGGGCCTGCCAGAGATTCATCCCGGGCTGCGGGACGGGCATCCCTGAGCCGGAGCATCTGCGAGGAATGCACGCGACGATCTTCCTCGGCAACGACCCGAACCATGGGGACATGACCGGCGAACTGAGATTCTGCATCACTATCCAACACACCCGGCCCATTGTTTCAGCGTCCTTCCAAGGTCGCTTCAGCTCGAAACAATTTGAAGAAGCTGCTCCAATTCCGACTCCGGCGAGCAGGGAGATTGCGACATGGATTGCCGACATGACCGAGGGAAAGCCCACCGCTGGATCTCTGCAAACGATCGCACGCTCGCCAGAGGAATACATTGCAGCGGCAGAACTCGAGCGCAGCTACGATGAATCCAGCGCCACGAAAACCGCGCTCATCCGCTGGCAGGCAAGTGTCCCGTCCGGCGAGGAAATGGCTCCCTGTCGCACGGCATTGGCGGCGCTCCTGAAGCGGCCATGGGATCACCACCGCGACGCACCCGCGCTATTCGAGCGCTGCTTCAGCGCGCTCACCCTCCGTGGCGGAGGGGATAGGGATTTCGGTTCGCCCGAGCGCTGTCGCGCGATGGTTTGGCGCTACCTCAGCGAGTTTCGAAGTGAGTGGCTCGAAGTCTTCATCAATCCCGAGCGGTGGGATCAATTGGAAGCAATCCGGCAATCGGGAAATCCGTGGGGAGTTGATCAGAAGCTCGTCGCTGCCCTCGTCGAGGAAGCGATCGCAAGCCTTCGCGCTCCAGATTCCAGCGAACGCGAGGCTGCTGGCACCTTCCTCGGTGGCTATTGGATCACACAGAGCCATCTGCCAGACGAGCGAGTGTGGTTCGTGCTCGACCATGATGTCGCCAGTGCTCGCAAAGCAGCAATCGCCGCCTTGGCCCGCCGGGGAAAGGGGCAGCAAGCTGGCAGTTGGCTGGTTGATCACCGGGATTTGCCGGAGCAGGAACTCGCGACATTATGGGAAGCGGGGGGTGGAAGACAGAAAGACTTTCTCGGACTGGGAATTACTAATAGCTTCGCGACTGTTAGAGACCTCGCCACTCCAGACCGTGAGCACCTTGGCACGGAGAAACGCCATGAATGGGGATTCGGGAGGAAAGCCGCTGCCAGCCGAACTCCGGGACCCATTTCGGAGGATCCTTGCAAAAGAGGCCGAAGCAAAGCGTTGGATCGGCCTGCCTCCGCCCAACCCCGGTGAAGCCAAACAATCGGAACCGCGAGTTTACGATTCCCGTGGCCACGAACCGGAACGTCTCCGCGGAGCGCTCTATGCGTTGGCGAGTTGGGGAGATCCCGCCGACACTCCTTTGCTCAGAAGCTATCTCGATCATCCCGCGGTGAGTTATTCGACGTCGCACCAACGGGTCACCCGGCAATACGAGGTCAGGTCTGCTGCGGCAGAACTACTCAAGAAACGAAACGAGAAGATTCCGGATGGAATCGTCTTTGAAGAGCCGGTGAACTGAACTCACGAAGTCGGGTCTAACCGCACCGCCATCGAAGTCGCATAGCGCTGGAAGCCGAGCGACTCCGCGATGCGGATTGACGGCGTGTTCGCATCAAGTGTCCGGTATTGTGCAAGCAGTCCGGCAGCAAGGGCGCGTTTGGCGAGATGGGCGACGGCAATGCGGCCGAAGCCACGGCTGCGGAAACCGGGGTGCGTGACGATGTAGATATGCGCGATGGTGCCGCTCCAGATTTCGTAACCGGCGAGGGCAGCGAGTTGTCCGTCGCAAAAGACGCCCGAACAGGGAACTTCGAGCGAGGGACCGCCGTGGTCCCATTCCTCCTCGCTACATGCCTGGCGGAGACTTTCCACCGCGGCTGCGTCCTGATCATTCAGGGCACGGGCGGCTGACGCGTCGGCACCGCCGATGTCCGTCGTGTAGCCGAGGTAAGCGGGGCCGAGCACCAGTGCAGCCACCGGCGAAAGCGCCTCGGCGAATTTTGCCGGTGTGATGCCGTTATCAAGGCCGTCTAACAATCCACGAAGTTCCGTCGCGCGGTCCGGCGGAATCGAGACTGTGGCAGCCCCGTCGCGGAACAACGCCAGTGCCCCGCGGTAACCCTGCAACTCCTCGCCATGGATCACGATCTGGAGCGGCTTGGAGAAGAGTTCGCCGGCCGGGCAGTTGAGGTGGCCCTCCCAGTAGCGATCCGCGATGGGGAACATCCACCTCTCCTAACAGCCGAGCGGCCGGCCCGCGAGGAGCAATGCCCATGGTGGTCCGCACGCTCCGCGTGCGGCGGAAGCAAGGATGCGGCAGACTTCACCCGCAGCTTCGCCGCCAGTGAACCGCACGCGGAGCGTGCGGACCACTATCCAGTCACGATCCGCGACTCGACCTGCTCCCCCACCCCAACCTTCGCGCCCGGCCAGACGACGGAATCCCTCACCACCGCGCCTGCAGCAATTTCCGCACGCGGCCCGATCACGCTCCGCTCGATGACCGCCGTCGGATCAATGCGGGCCTCAGCATGAATCGCCGGCGCCAGCGCCAGCTCACGATGGGCAGCGAGGTAAGCCGCCGGATCACCAAGGTCGCGCCAGTCGCCATCGTCGAGCACGATCGCCCCAAGCCGCCCTTGCTTCGCCAGCTCAAGGAAAGCGGGGATGACCGAAATCTTCTCGCGCGGCGGGATCAGACCCAGCAGCTCCGGCGTGAAACAATAGATGCCCGAGAAAACATGGGTGCCCTCGGCACGGCCGAGCATTGCCCGGATGTCGATGGCCAGGTCGCCATCGATGGCGATGTGCTTGGCCTTGCCCTGAGAGCGCAGCGCCAGCGTGACCGGATTCCCCGAGGCCTCGTGGGCAGCGATCAGCCGGCAGAGCGGCAGCGAGGAAAAGATGTCGCCATTGTGAATCAGCACGCTCTCCCCGCCGGCCCACGCTTCGATGTTCTTCACGCCGCCACCCGTTTCAAGCAGATCCGGCTCGTGGAAGAGATGCAGCGGCAGCCCCCGCCAGGTCCCCATTTTCGAGGACAAGCCGTTGCCACCCACAAGGCCTTCGCCATCCATCTCCCATCTCCCATCCACCATCTCCCATTTCTCCGCCAGGTGATGCGTATTGATCGCGAAATCCGTGATCCCGGCCGCTCGGCACGATTCCATGGCCCACTCGATCAGCGGGCGATGAAAAAGCGGGACCAGCGGCTTGGGCAGCAGGTCGGTCAGCGGTCGCAGCCGCGTGCCGAGCCCGGCACCGGGAAGGAATGCCTTGCGAATCACGCGGCGGATTTGCGGGGCCAGCCCCCGGCCGGCAAGGGATTTCGCGGTCTCCGGAATCCAATTCCCGAAAAAATGTCAGACTTTCGCCCGCTGGCGACATTAGCGCTGCGGCCTCCGGCTGTGTTACCAAGGAACGCAACCTTCCCTCCCCATCCGGGGGGTAACACATACGAGGGCTTGAGAAATTCCCGGATTCAGTCCGTATTGCCCCTGCCCGATGCACCAATCCAGTCCATTTTTCGCATTTTCGTTGGTCGTAAGTAGCGTTTCAGCGCTCCCGGAGGGATTCGTGATGCGCGAATTCGCCGGGCCGCCGGACGCCGACTACCCGGCCGCCATCACCGCCGCCGCAAATGGCGACGTCTACGTCTCCTCCGACCAGAACGGCTCGCTGGGTCACAAGAAGAACATGGGGCGGATCATCCGCTGCCGTGACAAGGACGGCGACGGCAAGGCGGACGACTTCATCAAGTTCGTGCCGGACGTGGACAGCCCGCGCGGCGGCCACTTCGTCGGGGACACGCTTTATCTGATCCACCCGCCCTTCCTGAGCAGCTTCCGCGATACGAATGGCGATGGCGTGGCGGACGAGAAAAAGGTCCTCGTCACCGGTCTCGGCGGCGGCATCGAGCACCCGCGCGGCGCCGACCACACCACCAATGGTGTCCGCATGGGCATCGATGGCTGGCTCTACATCTCGGTCGGTGACTTCGGCACCTTCCCGGCGAAAGGCACCGATGGATCCTCCTTCACCCTCTACGGCGGCGGCGTGATCCGGGTCCGGCCGGATGGCACCCAGGTGGAACCCTACGCGCTGATGGTCCGCAATATCTGCGACACCGCGATCTCCCCAGAGCTGGACCTTTTCAGCCGCGACAATACCAACGACGGCAAGGGCTGGAACACCCGCTTCCACCACTACACGCAGCTCGGCGACCACGGTTACCCGCGGCTCTATCAGAACTTCGCCGATGAGGCGATCAAGCCGCTGGCCGACTACGGCGGTGGCTCCGGCACCGGTGCCCTGTGGTTGAGCGAGCCGGGTTTCCCCGCAGAGTTCACCGATGCGCTGTTCTCCACCGACTGGACCACCGGCACCGTCCACTACCACCCGTGGAAAAAAGCCGGCGCGAGCTTCACCGTGGAGCAAAAGACCTTCGAGAAACTGCCCCACGCGACCGACGTGGATGTCGATGGCAACTCGCACCTCTACCTCGCCGACTGGCGCAATGGTGGCTTCGACTTCTCCGGCCCGGGCAAGCCGGTCGGCATGGTCTTCCAGGTCACCTTCCCCGGTCAGACGCCGGCGAAGTACCAGGACGTGACCAAGGCCGGCGACGCGGATCTGCTGAAGCTCCTCGGCTCGGCAAGTGCAGTGCAGCGTCTGGAAGCGCAGCGCGAAATCCTCAAGCGCGGCAAGAAGCCGGAATTCGCGGAAGGCGTCTTCGCCGTGGCGAAGGACACCAAGCTCTCGGTCAGTGCCCGCACCGCAGCCGTGTGGACCTTCAAGCAGCTCTACGGCAAAGATAGTACCAAGTATCTCGCCGAGCTCGTTTCCGACGAGACGATGCGCGAACAGGCACTGCGCGCATTGGCCGACCGCAGTAGCGAACTGGCAGGCGTGCCGGTGAAGGCATTTGTCGATTCCCTGAAGGACAAGAACCCGCGCGTGGTGCTCCAGGCCTTGATCGGTCTCCAACGCCTCAAGGCAAAGGATGCTGCACCCGCGATCTTCGCCGCCTCGGGCGACTGGCGCGAGGAAGGCATCTCGCCCCGCCTCCAGCACACCGCCGTGCAAGTGCTCGCCTCGCTTGGCAACACTCCGGCCGGCCTCAAGGCCGTGGAAGACACCGCCACCCGCAAGCTGGCGCTGCAATCCCTCCAGAAGGTCCACTCTATGGATGTGGTCAATGGCCTGCTGGCACTCTTCGGCAAATCCGCCGATCTGGAACTCCGCTACGATGTCCTGTCGTCGCTCTCCCGCCTCTACTTCAAGGAGAAGGAATGGGATCTCAAGAGCTGGTGGAACACCCGCCCCGACGACCGCGGTCCCTATTACGAGACCGCGGAATGGGAAGGCACCGCCAAGATCAAGCCGGCCATCGAAAAGGGCTTCGGCATGGTCGCACCCGATCGCCAGAACGCCCTGCTCGACGTGCTCGGCAAGAACCGCCTGCCGGTCGCCGAGCTGAAGCTCGCCGGTGTCGATCCGGTGCTCGCAGCGCTCGGCGCGAAGGAACTCAATCCGACCCAGCTCATGCTGCTGGTCGCCGCCGCCAAGGAACCGAAGCGTCCCTTCCCCCAGCGCGTGGAGGCCTACAAGTCGCTCGCCAAGGGCGGGGAGGATTCCTCGATGCCGCATCGCCTCGCGGTGCTGGCCACGTGGAGCCAGGAAAAGAATTTGCCCGCCGAAGCAGCCCAGCACATCAGCGACTTCGTCAATGCACCCGACCGCGGCAAACAGATCCCGTCCTTACGCGAGATCGCCGCGAAGCAGGGCAATGCCGCCAGCCGCATCGCGTGGAAGGCCATGCTCACCGTGCTCAACAGCCCGCTCGCCAAGGACGACGCAAAGAAGAAGATCCAAGGTGAGGTGGACAAGACCCCGCGTGAAGTGGGCTTCTTCCAAGCCATCGCCGACCTCAAGCTGGCCGGCTTCGACAAGCAGATCGAGCAGGGCATGAAGTGGGATAACTCCGAGCTGATCAACGCCGCGAAAGCCGCGAAGGATGCTGTCGCCGCCGCGGGCTCCGGCGGCAAGAAGGTCGCCGAACTACCCGTCGCCGACGTGGCCAAGGCCGCCATGACCGGCAAGGGTGACATCGCCAACGGTGGCCGGCTCTTCACTTCCCAGGGCTGCATCGCCTGCCATGCCATCGACCCGAAGGCCGAGCAGAAGGGCCCCTACCTCGGTGCCTCCGGTGCCAAGTTCACCCGCGACTACCTGATCGACTCGATCCTCGAACCGAACAAGGTGGTGGCACAGGGCTTCCAGACCTCGATGATCAAGCTCAAGAACGGCACCGCCCACATGGGCTTCGTCACCGCCGAAGCCGACGGCATCGTAGAAGTCCGCGACATCGCCGGCCAGGTCAGCAAGATCAAGCGCGCCGACATCGCCGAGGAAACGCACATGCCCACCTCGATGATGCCGCCCGGCCTCGCCGGGACCCTCACCGTGGAAGACTTCACCTCACTGATCGAATACCTCGTCTCGCTCAAGGCGACCGGGGGCTGAGATCCTCTTCCAGATTCAATAGCGAGGCCGCCTGGAAACAGGCGACCTTCTTTTTGGATTCAGCCGCCTATCCTCCGCTTCCAACATCTTCCGCCACCGCCCAACCGATCGCCGGCCGCAATGCCAAAGTCTCCGGGTCTTGCGAGACTCCCGCAAAGCCTCCGAAGAGCTTCATCGGAATCTTGATTCCGAAATAATCCCAAATGAATGGCGCTACCGACATTCCCGACGGGAACCTGTCAGCATTGATTCCCTCGTGCATCAGGCCCACCACCCCATCGTTGCGAACGAGCAGCGGCGAGCCGACCCGAGCCCGACCCTCGAGATAAGGAAAGAGGGCGTTGATCCATCCGCTCACGAAAGGGCCACCTGAGAAACCATTCCACTTGTAGAATGAGCGCCAGAACTCCCGGTCGGCACGCCCCTCGGCGGCAGCGACAAACTGATCCAGCACGGGAAGCAGCGCGCGCATCCACCACCCCAGATCGAAGTCGGTGAGAGCCTCGGCTCTCCGCCGGATCGATCTCCAATCCTCCTCCGTTCCGAGAAGCGTGACGTTCGGAATCCCGCATCGGGTGACCAATTCGTAGTCGAAGTAATGGCGCATCGCCGCCATCAGAACGATCTCGGAGGCAGCCTTCTCGATGGCTCCGGTCGTGGAAAAACCGGCAGTAATGAGATCGCGCGTGCTTCCAAGATAGGATCCAATCTCGTCCGAGAATTCGCGAAAGCAGCCCTGCCAGTCATTGTCGGGAGAGCCCCGGCGGAACTCATTCCGGATCACGATGATCTTGGCTTGTCCCTCATGTGGCACCAACCGCCTCCGCAGGGTCTCTGCGATCTGGTCCACGTGAATGGCAAAGCCCTGGGCAATGCATACCCACACGTCATCCGGCGAAAGAACCAGCGGACGGTGATCCATGAACGCACGATGAGCCGCGAGCAAAAAGCCATGGAAACCCTCGCTTTCCACGAGGAGCGGTAGATTTGCAGCAGAAGCTTCGAATGGAAGCCTCAACCGGCCAGCCAAGGATTCCTGGACAGTCGTCGTCTGCAAGGGCGCCTCCGCCCGCTCCACTTCGCTGACTTGGAAGGTGATCACCGGGCGGGAGATAGATCAGTTGGGATCCGAAATCAAAGACATAGGCTTACAGGACAGCCAGCGCCAACTTTCGATCCCCAGCCTCACAACGCCTTCTCCCGATAAACCGCCTTCTCGCGGCCGAAGTCTTCGCGATCCATGCGGATGCTTTCAAAGAACCCTTCGGGCCAAGCATCCGAGGTCAGCACTTCGATGACCACACGACGCCCCTCGCGGCGGATTGTTACTTCGCCGCAGGGCATCTCAAAGCCACTGGGCAAGCGCACCGCCAACGAGTTCCCGGACCGAAACACCTCCGTTTTCACGGGGACATATCTATCCCAAACTCACGCAGTCTGCGAGCCATCAGTTGCTCTCTGGCTGCAAGACATCAATCCATCCACCGCCCGAGCGCGCGATCCAGCGTGTCGGTGCGCTTCACATGGTAGCCTTCCCCGAGCTCCACCGTCGCACGACGGCCGGCGCTGTTCTGGAAGTGAAGGAACACGGGCACCTTCCCGGGACTGGTGGAAAGAGCCGTGCGGATCTCTTGCAAATCGCGCTCCGAGTGGCGTGCCGTCCATAGCGTGAGTTCCACCGCGCCCTTCGTCGCCGAGCTGCCGCGCGGCTTGAGCTCGTTGATCTCGGAGCCGGTCAGGCGGCGCGAGTCGGTGCGGTCATCCACTTGGATCTGCGCCTTGAAGCGGATCACCTTGCCGGCCGCCAGCACCCCGGCATCGCGAGCCGGGACGAAGGACTCGCCCCACATCACGACTTCGGCGGAGCCGGTGAAATCCTCGACGACCATCACGCCGAAGGGCTTGCCGCTCTTGGTGACCTTGCTTTCCAAGGTGCGGATCATCCCCGCGAAGGGGAAGCGGTCGCGTGGATTGCTGACCTCGATCTCATCCAGTAGGCCCAGCTTCATGAACTTGTCCGAGTCGAGCACCCCGCGGAACTTATCGAGCGGATGGCCGGTGACGTAGAAGCCGAGCAGCTCCTTCTCGTGGGCAAGGCGGTCGTCCTTGCTCCACTCCTCCACAGCTACGGCAGTCATCGTACTTGCCGCGGGCGCGGTGCCGAAGTCCATCGCATCGAACATTGACACCTGTCCCGAGGCCCGGTCTTTCTGCGCTGAAGAAGCGCTGGCCACGATCTGCTCGAGCCGTGACGTCATCCCGGATCGGGTCTCCCCGGTCCAATCAAAGGCTCCCGCCTTGATCAGGTTCTCTAGGATGCGCTTGTTCACCGACTTCGAGTCGAGGCGGTTGGAAAAGTCCTCGATGGTCGTGAAGAGTCCGTTCTTCTCACGGTCCGCAATCGCAAACGCCATCGCGCCTTCACCCACGTTCTTGATCGCGGCGAGGCCATAGCGGATCGCAAACGCACCGGACGCGAGCTGCTCCGGCGCGAACCGCAGCTTCGACTTGTTCAGGTCCGGCGGCAGGATCTCGATGCCCATGCGGTGGCACTCCGCGACGAACACGCCGATCTTGTCGGTGTTGTTGATTTCGTTCGAGAGCAAGCCCGACATGAACTCCACCGGGAAATTCGCCTTCAGGTAGGCGGTCCAATACGAAATGTGGCCGTAGCAGGCGGAGTGGGACTTGTTGAAGCCGTAGCCGGCGAACATTTCGATCTTCTCGAAGATCGCGTTGGCCAGCTTCTCATTAATGTTGTTCACCCGCGCCGCGCCCTCGACGAATTTCGAGCGCTCCTCGGCCATCTTCTTCGGGTCCTTCTTACCCATCGCGCGGCGCAGCAAGTCGGCGCCGCCGAGCGTGTAGCCGGCGAGCACCTTGGCAGCGTTCTGCACCTGCTCCTGATAGATCATCACCCCGTAGGTGTTGCCGCAGACCTGCTCCAGCAGCGGGTGCTCGTAGAAGGGCTTCTTGCGCCCCTTCTTTACCTCGATCATCTGGTCGATGAACTGCATGGCGCCCGGTCGATAGAGTGCGAGAAGGTCGATGATGTCGTCGATCTTCTCGATCTGGTACTTCCGGCAGGTCTCGACCATCCCGCCGGATTCCAGCTGGAACACACCCATCGTCTCCCCTCGGTTCAGGATGTCGAAGGTGGGCTTGTTATCCAGCGGCACCTTCTCAATCTCGAAGTCAGGGATATGGCGGCGGATGTGCTCCACGGCATCCTGGATCACGGTGAGGTTCTTCAGGCCGAGGAAGTCCATCTTCAGCAGGCCGACCTCGGTGATCGCGCCCATGTCATACTGGGTCACGACTTCGCCTTCATTGCCGCGGGTCAGCGGGACGTGCTCGTCCAGCGAGCGGTCGCCGATCACCACACCGGCCGCGTGGATGCCGACGTTGCGGGTCAGTCCTTCGAGCTTGAGCGCGTATTGCCACAGCTCCTGATAGGTCGAGGAGGCCTCGATCATTTCCTTCAGCTCCGGCTTCGCCTCGAATTCGCCTTTCAGCGTCACCCCGGGCTTGGCCTCGATCATCTTGGCCAGCCGGTCGGCATCGCCGTAGCTGACGCCCATCACGCGGGCGACGTCCCGCAGCACGCTCTTCGCACCGAGGGTGCCGTAGGTGATGATGTGGGAAACACTACGTTCGCCGTACTTCTGCCGGACATAGTCGATGACCTCCGGCCGGCGGCTCTGGCAGAAGTCGATGTCGACGTCGGGAGGGCTGACGCGCTCGGGATTGAGGAAGCGCTCGAACAGCAGGCCGAACTGAAGCGGACAGATGTTCGTGATCCCCATCGCGTAGGCGACCAGCGAACCGGCCGCCGAACCACGACCCGGCCCGACGGGAATGTCCTGATCGCGAGCCCACTGGATGAAGTCGGCAGTGATCAAGAAGTACGACGCGAAGCCGAGCTGGTTGATGATGTTCACCTCGTACTTGAGGCGCTCCTGCACCTCGGCACTCGCCGCCCGTTCCGGCGTGTAGCGCTTCAGCAAGCCCTCCTGACACCAGCGCATCAGGTATTCCTCACGCGGCGAACCATCGGGCGAATCGAACTGCGGATACTTCTCCGAACTCGTCGAATCCAACTTGATCTCCACATTGCAGCGCTCGGCGATCTCCAGCGTCGCATCGCACGCACCGGGGATCTCCGCGAACAACGTCCGCATTTCCTCCGCCGACTTGAAATACACCTCCGGGGTGTAGCGCATCCGGTTCTCGTCGATGATCAGGCGGCCGGTGCCGATGCAGATCATCACGTCGTGCGCTTCGTGGTCGCTGCGGTTCACGAAGTGGACGTCATTCGCCGCCACCGGCTTGAGCCCGAATTCCGCGGCGAGCTTCAGCAGCCCCGGCGTGATCTTCCGCTGCGGCTCCAGACCGTGGTCGTGGATCTCCACGTAAACGTTCTCCTTGCCGTAAATGTCCACCAGCTCCCCCATCGTCTCGCGGGCCTTCGCCTCGTCGCCGAGCAGCAGCCACTCATTGACCGGGCCGGAAATGCAGCCGGTGAGGCAGATCACCCCCTTCGCGAACTTGCGGAGCGCCGTGCGGTCCACCCGCGGCTTGCCATGGTAGAGACCCTCGAGGTGGCCGAGGGAAACGAGCTTCTGCAAATTCGTCCACCCCTCGTCGGTCTCCGCCAACAGCGTCATGTGGCAGGCCCGCTTGCGGCCGGGGATGTCCTTCTTGTCCTCCAGATTCTGCGGCGCCAGATAGATCTCGCAGCCAAAGATCGGCTTCACCCCGGCCTTCTTGCAGGATTGGAAGAACTCGATGGCCCCGAAGAGGTTGCCGTGGTCCGTCATCGCCACCGCCGGCATCCCGTATTCCTTCGCCTTCGCGGCGATCTCCTTGGTCCGGGCGAGACCGTCGAGGAGCGAGTATTCAGTGTGCAGGTGAAGGTGGACGAAGGAGTCGGACATCGGGCGCGGGAGACTTTGGACAGGCCAGCGCGGAAGGGCAAGAGAGCCGGCTAACAGAACTCAGCCCGCACTTTGACATAAGTATGCGTCGATAGTATGCTCACCCACATGAAGCGCACCACCTTGATCCTCGACGAGGCCTGCATGGATGGCGTGAGGCAACTCGCACATCAGCAAGGCCGCCCCATGTCCCAGGTGGTCAATGAGTTGCTTGCCGATGGCCTGCTCCGCCAGCGGGACCGCCCGAGCCGGACCTTTGAGCTACCCCGCTTCGACATGGGGCGACCGGGCGTCAACCTGGCCGACCGCGACGCCTTGGAATCCGTGATGGAATCGTGATGCCCGGCCTGATCGACACGAACGTCCTGCTCTACGCCGCGAACTCCTCGTGCGGCGAACACCCGGCCGCCCGCGACTTCCTCACCGCCGCCGCCACCTCGGCGGACAGGTGGTATCTCACGGATGCGATCCTCTACGAATTCCTCCGGGTCGCGACTCATCCCAAGGTCTTCCCCCGCCCGCTTACCTGGCGGGAGGCCTTCGACTTCCTGCGCCCGCTTATTGCCTGCGAGGCATTCACGATCCTGGAGTCCGGGCCGCGCCACTGGGAACTGCTGGAAAAGGAGTTGCCCGCGCTGGCCCATCCTTCCGGGAACTTGTTCTTCGACATCCGCACCACCGTCATGATGCGGGAGCGCGGCATCCGGACGATTTACACCCGGGACAAGGACTTCCTGCAGTTCCGCGGCATCGAGGTGGTCGATCCCTTTTCCCCGCCGTGACTCCCGCCGGCGATCTGCTAGAAGCACACGATGCCAGATCCCGCCGAGCGCTTCATCGAGGCCGCCGTCCGCCCCCTGGCGGACAACCCGGAGATGCAAATGCTGGCAGCGCAGGAGCTGCGGGCCGCCATGGAGAAAGGCCCCGAGGGCGTTTCCGATGCCTCGCTGGAGCAGGCGACGGCGAATCTGGAGAAAGCCCCGTCGAAGAGACACTGGAAGACCTATTTATATGCCGCCGCATTGGTGGCAGCGATTTTCGCCGCAATTCCTGTGGCAAGGGACTACATGCGGCTTCGGCTCGCGTCGTGGGCCCTGTTTGCGAT
Organism: Luteolibacter arcticus; assembly: GCF_025950235.1. Lineage (NCBI taxonomy): Bacteria > Pseudomonadati > Verrucomicrobiota > Verrucomicrobiia > Verrucomicrobiales > Verrucomicrobiaceae > Neoluteolibacter > Neoluteolibacter arcticus. The sequence goes on from NZ_JAPDDT010000003.1 coordinate 376,520, forward strand.
GACTGACTCGTGGGCCGTCGCGTTGCCGGGCCCTCCTTTCGAGCCGGATGTGATCCAACAGGTGCCGGGGCTATTCGGCCCCCTGACGGCTTCGGAACGCCTGCTGCTCTTCGGCGACCTCTCGCAACCGTCAAAAGCGGAAGCAATGCGGCGTCTTTGGGACAGCTCACCGGAGGATCCCGCCCTGTTCGCTGACTACGCCCGCGCATGCACGTCGAAGCAAAGTCTGCCGGTTGATTTCCTCAAGACCGCCGACCGCCTGGACCCGCAGAATGCGTGGTTCCGCTACCTCGCGGCGGGCGTCACGGCCTACAAATCAGTAGAAGCACGAAGGTCTCCCACCACGTCCTCAAGCGGAATCCGAATGCCCCGAGATTCCGTGTCCTGAATCCAGTGGCGCATGCCGACGCTATCCGGCTCTTCGGGGAGGCATCCCGTCTCCCTGTATCGAATTCATATCGGAAGGAACTTCTCCTCCGTCGGCTGGAGATCCTGCCTCCGGGCAACGACGTGCTCGAGCGAAGTTTCACGAGGGCCTACCTCTGGATGTGGGTTCCGAGCGTGTATGCTTCCTGGGGAAGCCTCTCCCTTTCCCTCTCCGCTCGTGCCGAAGAATTGGCGGCCGCGGGCGATCGGGAGGGCTTCCAGTCGCTCGCAGAAGCATGGGAAATTTTCGCCCGCAGGTCCATTGAGGGCGGGGATATGAGGCCGACTCCCTTTGGACCCGTGCCCGCTTTTGCACGCGCCGCGCAAGCCCTCGGCCTGGAGCCACAAGCTGCCCGATACTCGCGTCTGGAATCGGCGGTCGAGAAGCGGAAGCAAGAAAAAGTCGCCCACCCACCCGTCGTCGAGCGAAGCGACATCATGCCCGGCGTCATGGCGACCCGCGCGGCGTGGCAGCGCGTGGCATCAGCTGGAGCCGGGGTGGTGATCCTTGCAGCTTTTCTTCTGGCTGCCAGCGGCCGCTGGATGCGTGGCCTCCAAGCCCGTCGCCTTTCGGCGTCCCTGGTTCAAGTACTAGGTTCATCGGACTACCGCCGGATTATCATCGGAGGGGTGGTCATTCCCTTCCTGGCCCATTCTCTCGCGGAGTGGCTGATCCCCACTGCTTCCCTCCCCGACACGACGGATCCAGGACTCGTCGCCGCCCTGCGCTTCGGAGCGCTCGCCGCGGCCATCCTTACGCTTCCCGCACTCCTCGCGTTCCGGCAACTCGGCCTCCATCTGGAGCGCCTGAGCTGGTCAAAAACATCGGTCGCCGCGGTTGCGGCCAGCGCAACCATGACAGCGTTCGCGGCAGCCAGCGGATACACCCTGAGCATGCCCGCATGGGTAATAGGTTGGGCGTTTGTCATCGTGCTCTCGGGCGTGGTCTTCATCAATTTGCTCTTCGGCGTTCTTGTCACCCCGCGGCGTGACGCCTTGCAGTTCCTCACGTGGACTCGCAGCCTGCTTCCCGCCTATGCGACAGGACTTCTCCTGCTGGCCATCCTCGTCCCCTTCCACCACGCCCGGGATAAGCATTGGACGAAATTGAATGTCCTCACGAAAATCGAGGCGGGCGTTCCCGCGATGAATCGCTACGAGTATCAGGTCGAAAACCAGTTGAGGAACGAGCTGCTGGAGTTGCTGGATGCAAAACCCTGAGAGGCCGCGTTGCCCGCGCCGATCGAGCCTACAATGAATCGTTTCGGCATGAGGGGACCAAACGATGCACCAAGAGGTGCTGGAGCTGATCAGAGAAGCACGGTGAATTAAGCCCATGAAGATCGAACGCCTCCACCACGCCGCCATCATCGCCTCGGACTACTCGCGATCGAAAGCCTTCTACACCGAAGTCCTCGGCCTGCATATCCTCGCGGAGACGTATCGCGAGGCGCGGGACTCGTGGAAGCTGGATCTGGAGCTTCCCGACGGCACGCAGATCGAGCTGTTCTCGTTTCCCGATCCGCCGAAGCGGCCGAGCTACCCGGAAGCCTGCGGCTTGCGGCATCTGGCATTCACGGTGGCGGATGTCGAAGAAGCAGTGGCTCTGTTAGAGACGAAAGGCGTGACGGTGGAACCGGTGCGCATCGACGAGCTGACCGGCAAACGCTTCACCTTCTTCGCGGATCCCGATGGCTTGCCGTTGGAGCTTTATGAGGCATAGGCCCTGCGACCGATAAGGGGTGTCGACGTTCCGTCGACACGGCGTGGACGGAACGTCCACACTCCTTATGGAGCTGCGCCCAGCGCCTCCGCCATTCCGTTAGAAGTCCCTCAATCCTCCATCGCCCGCGCCTGCGACCCCATCTTGTCCACCCCGCTCCAATCATCCCCTTGGGTCACAAGTTCGATCACCTCGCTGCCGCGCGCGGTGATCCAGCCACGCGATTGCCACTCGGCAAACCATCTCTGCACCTCTTCAGGCGTCGGCTCGGGGTCCACCGGTTCGGCGAACAACTCATCCAAACGCCCGCCAATCTTCAATCGCTGGAGGAGGACATACTCCACCGGATCCAGGCGCTGCATGTGAGCCCCCTTCGCCCCCCGCCACACCGCAACGTACGTCGTTACCTCTTCGCACGGCTCAAAGGACTTCCACGTGTGGCAAAGATCCGCCGGCACCGGCATCTCGATCAGCCGCACGTGCGGTTGCAGTTCCAGCGCCTCGCTAGCAATCCGCTCAGGCGGCAGCGGTTGGCGCTCGGCGGACTCGAAGGTCTCCATCGCCGCATACTCAAGCTCGGCCACCGCGGCGAACCAGCGGCGGCGGACCGGGTCGAGGCCTTCCCAGCCGGAGACAAACCGCGCCACCGCCCGCCCCAGATGCCGGAGCGTGAAGCTCTCCGACGGGAACGCTTGCAAGTAGGCCTCCAGCATACTCCAGAAGGCCTCCTCGCCGGCCATCCTTCTCAGCACGGGAAAATCGTCCGCCACCGAGTCCAGCACGCGGAACCAATACTGCCGGTGATAGAGCTCGAGCCGCTCCGCCGAGGACAAGTTCTCGCCCGGCTTCATCAGCTCCTCCGCCTTCGCGAGGAACTCCGGCGAATGCCCCTCATTGTTAGGAGGCAGTTCGGTGCTGCGGCGACTCGTCCCGCGCAACGGCATCTGCAGGGCGGCGAAAAACTCCCGCTGGACCTCTTCAAGCGGCTTCATGCTCTTCCTTCTTCGCCAATGCCGAGGCACGCCACGTTTCGGACTTCTTCGCCTCCGTCCACACCTCGTCAAAGGACGGGATGCGACCGTCCCACTCTAACAACGTCGCCACCGGGCCGCAGCGTTCGATCGCCCGTTCGTACAGCTTCCACACCGGATCGATGACCGGATGATCGTGGGTATCCACGATGAATCGCTCGTAGCGCGAATGCCCGGCGATGTGGATCTGCGCCACGCGTTCGGGCGGCACGAAATTGACATACGCCATCGGGTCGAAGCCGTTGTTCACCGAGGAGACATAGATGTTGTTCACGTCTAACAGGATCCCCACGTCCGCCAGCTCCGCGACCTCGGCAAGGAATTCCCACTCGGTCATTTCGTTGCCATTGAATTCGCCGTAGCTGCTGACGTTTTCCATCGCCAGCGGCACCTCCAGAAAGTCCTGCGTGATCCGCAGGTTCTCGGCCGTCTTCCGCGCCGCCTCGAAGGTGAAAGGAATCGGCAGCAGGTCATGGCTCATGCTGCCATCCACGCTGCCCCAGCACAGGTGATCGGAGAGCCATGGCGTCTTCGTCCGCCGCACCAGCCGCTTGAGCCGGCGCAGGTGATCGAACTTCACGCCACCCGCATCACCCGGATACATGCCCACCCCGTGCTGGACCACACGGTACTGGTCGAGAATCCGTTCAAGCACCGCGAGCGCACGACCGCCTTCGACCATGTAGTTCTCGGAAATGATCTCGAACCACCCGACCGCCGGCTTTTCGGAAAGGATGTGATTGTAGTGCGGCACCCGCAGGCCGATGCCCGTGGCCAATTCCACGCCAGAGGTAAACCGGGGATGGCTCATGGTTCCCGCACGTTCTGTTAGAGACGGAAAAACCCCGCGGCACCGTTTGAGCCGCGGGGCATTCCATGACGGAAAAAATCAGAGGATTTCCTTCTTCTCTTCCTTTTCCTTCTCCTTGTCCTTGTCAGGGCAATCGTCCTTGTCCTTGTCCTTATCGCCGGAGACGACGATCTCCTTCTTCTCTTCCTTCTCCTTGTCCTTGTCAGGGCAGTCGTCCTTGTCCTTGTCCTTCTCGGCGGAGATCACGAGTTCCTTCTTCTCCTTTTCCTTCTCCTTGTCCTTGTCGGGGCAGTCGTCCTTGTCCTTCTCCTTGTCGCCGGAGATGACGAGCTCTTCCTTCTTCTCCTTGTCCTTGCCGGGGCAATCGTCCTTATCCTTGTCCTTGTCGCCTGGGATGTAGGCGGCGGAGGCGACGGTTGCGGCGGCGAAGACGCCGGCGAGAGCGGCGGTCACAAGGGCATTTGAGGCTTTCATCTGGGTTGGTTGGTTTTGGTGTGGTTTGCAGCGGAATGGGGACAAACGTGTCCCGGTACCGGATGATACGATTCCCTGCCCTGCGGATTATTCCAGAGATTTCCGTGTTCCGATGAAGATGGGGGCATTCCGCGGAGAAAAGACTTCGCTACCCGCTGCGGGCTGAGCCAATTTCGCCGCATGGTCGTGCGTCCTTTGAATTCCGGCGAGGTGGATGCCGTGGCCGAGCTGATCCACCGCGCCACCAACGATTGGTATCGAAAATCCCTCGGTAGGGAGATCTTTAGCGGCCGTCCGCGCGACTGCCGGATTTTCCCCGAGACCTACGAGGCCCTCGATCCCGGCTGCGGCCTGGTCGTCGAGCTAGACGGCAAGCTGGCCGGCGTCTGTTTCTATCACCCCCGCGAGACCCACATCGGGCTCGGCATCATGGCGGTCGCACCGGAATTCGCCGGCCAGGGCATCGCCCGCATGCTGGTGGACGCGGTGCTGAAGGAATCCGGCAGTCTGCCGGTGCGGCTGGTCTCCAGCGCGATGAATCTGGACTCCTATTCCCTCTACACGCGCGCCGGCTTCGGCCCGGTGATGGCCTATCAGGACATGCGCATGCCCACCGATGAACCGCTGCCGCCGCTGACCACCACCAGCGGCACCGTCCGCGCGGCCACCACCGCTGACCTTTTCCCGATGGTGGACCTGGAGGAAAAGCTGGCCGGCATCCGGCGGGCCAAGGACCTCGCCCATTTCATCCAGAATCCCGGCGGCCACTGGCGGACCATGGTCCATCGCGACTCATCGGGGAAAATCGACGGCTGGCTTTCGTCGGTCGACCACGCCGGCTGCCGGATGATCGGCCCGGGAGTGATGGAGGATGACCTCGTCGCCCTCGCCCTCCTCCATGCCCAGCTCTCCGCCCCGCGCGGTGGCTTGCCGGTCTTCCTCGTGCCCACCCACGAGTCCTACATGGTCTCCGAGCTCTACCGCTGGGGCGCGCGCAATGTGGAGCTTCACCTCCTCCAAGTCCGCGGCCCCTACACCCAGCCGACGGGCCTGGTCATGCCGAGTTTCCTGCCGGAGAGCGGCTGAGAGTTAGCGGCCTTCGCGCCAGGCAATGTACCGCTTGAAATCAGAGCGTTTCGCCACCCACCGGTAGAGAAAACTATCAGCCGCGATCGACTCCAGCGGCCTCGTTCGCCGCCACTTGGGAAAAACCGGCGAAACGAATTCGATCCGGTTCTCGAAGACCTCGAAGAACGAACCTCTTCGGGAGAGAACTCCCGAGACAAGGAATGCAGTGCCCGCTAAAAGCAAGAGCACGGAGGCAAATGGCATGAAATCGTAGTTTCTGATCGCCGAGTTCAGGAAAACGATCCCCGTCCATACAACGCCCAAGGAGTGCCGCCAGCTGTATCTCACCTGCATCACCACCGATTCACCACCCCCGGCGACAGGATCGTTACACTGGGGCGGCTGATAGGGATTCAATGCAGCGCGACTTCATCGCAATGCCACACGGCTGGCAATCTCCCAGTGATTCCGAGAGGGTCGCTAGAAAATGGCTGCGATAGCGGTCCTGCCCGGGAGTGCAATGCCCGGGAGCGCCGGTCTTCAGACCGGCTTGAATGGTCCCTCGATGCCCAAACACGCGATGCGGAGTTGCACCTCCTCCAAGTCCGTGGCCCCTACACGCAGCCAACGGGCCTGATCATGCCGAGTTTCTTACCGGAGAGCGGTTGAGAACTAGCGGCCTTCGCGCCAGGCAACGAAGCGGGCGAAATCGTCACGCTTCGCAACCCAGCCGTGAAGACTGCGGGCTCCGATCGACTCGAGTGGCTTCGCACGCCGCCAAGCCGGGAATGCCGGCGAGAGGAACTCGATCCGGTTCTCGAAAACTTCGAAATACGCCCGCCTCCGGACCAGCACTCCCAACGCAAGGTGCGCAATACCTGAAACCACGAAGAGCCCCGTGGCGAGCCGGGTGAGCGGATAGAACAGGATTCCCACGATCACGAAAAGGAGTCCGGACGCCAAAAGGAAAAGCAAGTAGGCCAATCCGTATCCCACCTGCATCACCGCCTGTTCGCCGGTCTCCGCGACCGGCTCACTACACTGGGGCGGCTGATAGGGATTCAATGCAGCGCGACTTCACCTCAATGCCGGGTGGGTGGCAATCTCCCAGTGATTCCGAGAGGGTCGCTAGAATATGGCTGCGATGGTGGACCGGCCGGGAGCGGAGAAGTGCAGTGCCCGGGAGCGCCGGTCTTCAGACCGGCTTGAGTGGTCCCTCGCAGCCCAAACACACGATGCTGAGTTTATAGGTCTGAGGGGATGGCACTTGGGTGCTTACCCGCAGCAGGGTTGCTGGCTTCGAGCGGCAGCAGGGCTGTACGCAGTCCGGGTCTCCGACTGCTGGTGCGGGCTCGCTTGGTGTCCCGGGAACGACGCTCTAACGAAAGATATCCGTGCCCATCTTCTCGTCCTTCGAACTCGGGAACACCGGCACCTTCTCCCACTCGAATTCCCAGTGTGGGAATTCCTTCGTGATACGCGTGCGAGCCTGTTCGCTGATCGGCTCGGTGGTGAACAAGGGCAGCACCTTCGCACCGTTGGACATGGTGCGATACTCGACGCCTTTTTCTTCCACCATCAGCACGAAACCCACCTTGCCGCCCGGCCGTTCGCCGATGGCGATGTCGAGTTCGACCTTTTCCCCTTTGCGGAACTTGACCCAATCGCCGGTGACCAGCGGGCAGCCCGTCAGCGGGGTTCCTCCGGAAGATTCGACCGGTTCATCCGGCTTCCAGCGCCCCATCACGGTTTCGCGAATGTCGGGCCAGCCATTGATCATGCGCGGCTTCCCTTTGACGAAGACGCTGATGTAATCATCCCCCACCCCGAGGAAGCGGACGGTGATGTCGCGGTCCGAGACCACGTTGCCGTGGTAGTGGATGAGCCAGCCGGAGGGCTTCACCTTGTCCGCCACGTTGAAGTACTTCGGCGCGGACCCGGCATCGGTCAGCGAGCTGGCGATCTGGCTCAGGTAGAGCGGATCGGGAGCCTCGAAGAACTTCTTGAAGGCACTCGGTCGGAAATCCGATTTCTGGATGTCATTCACCCGCTCCGTGAAGTGCTCGCGGTTTGCGGTATCGTAATCCTCCACCGTCTTCCCCTGGCGGGTCTGCTTGAAGTCGTAGAAGCGTCCCGGCAGCGCGCCCGCCACTTCCTGCTTGCTGCCGAAGGGCGAGGTATCGATGAAGCCTCTCCCCACTCCCGGGCCGGAGCCCGGACCGGTGCCGGTCCCCACGCCGGTCCCGATCCCGCCGCCCTTGCCGCCGCCGGCTCCACCGCCTTCGCCCGAGCTGGCCATCATCGTCGAGGGCAAGCCCGAGTCCATGACCTGCTCACTCGAGTCCGGCAGCGAGAAGGTGGCGGTGGTGCTTTGGGAAACGATCTTCCTCGCCGTCGCCGGCGCCATGGCACGGGCCCTCGTCTGGATCTTGGAGGCAGTCGTCCCCTTGTTTCCTCCGCCCCCACCCCCCGGCACGAAATCGGGTACCTTCTCCTTCGGAGTCTCGATCCACGTGAAAAAGTAGAAGATCGCCAGCAAGATGAAGATGGCGTGCACCAGCACGGAAATGGAAAAAGCGCCCCAGCCAATCCGGCGCGGTTTCTTGCCTGACTGGAACTCGATGGAGGATTCGTCGGTGATCATGATGGCATGGCGGAACTACCTCCGCCGTTCATCATCTGAAACGCACCACCCGCCGCTTTCTTGGGCCGGGTGACCCCAAATCTCAAAGTTCTCGGCGATGGAAATCGATTCGATGCTTCAAATCGAAGCCGCCGGGATCGACGCGGCTCCCACCAGGCTCGTGAGCCCGGCGGACGTCATTCTGCAGGAACGCAAGCCGTGGCTCATTTGAAGAAGTCCGCTCCGATCTTGTTGTCCTTCGAAACCGGGAACACCGGCACCTTGTCCCACTCGAATTCCCAGTTCGGAAAATCCGCCACCACCCGCTCGCGGACCGTGTCGGTGATCGACTCGGTGGTGAATAGCGGGAGGACTTTCTGGCCGTTGGAAGTGGTGCGGTATTCGACATCCTTTTCCTCGATCATCAGCACAAAGCCCACCTTGCCGCCGGGGCACTCGCCGATGCCGATATCGAGTTCGAGCTTCTCGCCTTTTTTCGCCCGGATCCAGTCGCCGGACGTGAGCGGACCACCCGGCAAGGGCGTGGGCGCGGAGGTGCTGATCGGCTCCGCGGGTTCCCACTTTCCAATTACGTGCGGACGCACACCGGGCCATGCTGCGACCAGTTTGCAGCGGCCTTTCACGAAGACCCCGAGGTAGTCGTCGCCGGTGCCTACGAAGCGGAAATTGACGTCGCGGTTGCAGACGACCTCGCCGCGGTAGTGGATGAGCCAGCCGGACGGCTTCACCTTGTCCGCCACATTGAAAAACTTCGGTGCGGAGCCGGCGTCCGAGAGTGGGATGGCGATCTGGGTGAGGTGGAGGATGTCGGGCGCCTCGAAGAACTTCCGGAAGGCGGTCGGCCGGAAGTTCCCGTCATGGATCTTGGTCACACGGCTGCCGAAGTCCTCGTAGCGGGTGACCACATAGTCTTCCACGGCCTTGCCCTGGCGGGTTTGCTTGAAGTCGTAGAAGCGGCCGGGCATCGCACCGGCGACCTCCTCGCGGCTGCCGAAAGGCGTGGTATCCATGAAGCCGTTCCCGACTCCCGGGCCGGATCCCATACCCGTGCTGCTTCCAACGCCGCTGCCAATCCCGAGGCCCTTGCCGCCATTGGAGCCGCCGCCTTCGCCCGAGCTGGCCATCACCGATGATGGCATGCCCACGTCCATCATCTCGATGGTCGAATCAGGCAGCACTACATCGGAGATCACGCCCGCTACAGTAACCTTGCCGGGCGTCATCGCCGGAGCCACGGCATGCGCCCGCGTCTGGATCCTGGTAGCGGAAGCCCCCTTGTTGCCGCCGCCGCCGCCACCGGGATTGGTCACCTCCGGCGGAGGCTGCTTGATCCACGTGTAGAAATAAAAGATCGCCAGCAGGACGAAGATCCCGTGGACCAAAACGGAGATGGAAAAGGCACCCCAGGCAAACCGGCGTGTCTTCTTGCCCGCTTCAAACTGGATGGGAGATTCGGCGTTCATGATGATGGGTTCGGCGGATTACTTCCGCCGTTCACCATCAGGAACGTGCCACCCGGTTGCTTCTTGGAGCGCGTTTGATTTTACGCGCACAGTGGCGCGCAGAGCCTCAGGATCGAGGGATCGATCTGGTATTTCGAATCCACCACCGTGTGAATCGGCAGGTTGCCGAAGGTTCCATCGCGATAGACCATGATCGCATTGGTCTGGCCCGCATGGAGCGAGTCCACCGCAGCGATGGCGAACTTGTAGGCCATGATCCGGTCGTGAACCGTCGGCGAGCCGCCGCGCTGGACGTGGCCGAGCACGGTCAGCCGGGCCTCCATGCCGATCGCGTCATTGATGTAGCGCGTGGTGTATTCGGCCATCTTGGTCCCTTCCGCCACGATCGCGATGATGTGGTCGCGGCCCTCGTGCTTGATCTCGTGCTTCAGCTTGGCGCCGATCTTTTCGAGGTCGTAAGGGATCTCCGTCGTCAGGCACAGCTCCGCGCCGCAGGCCAGCGCGCTGACCATGGCGAGATACCCGCAGTGGCGGCCCATCACCTCGATGACGAAGGCGCGCGAGAACGAGGTGGCGGTATCGCGGATCGAGTCCACCGACTGGCGGATCATGTTCAGCGCCGTATCCACGCCGAGGCAGTAGTCGGTGCCCGCGATGTCATTGTCGATGGTGGCCGGAATCCCGGCGAAGGGAACGCCGAAGTCGGTGTAGAACTGGTTGAGCGCGCGGAACGAACCGTCGCCGCCGATCACGATGAGCTTGGAAATGCCACGCCGCTGGAGGTTTTCAAAGGCCTGGCGGCGGAACTCGATATCGAAGAAACGCTGCGAGCGGGACGAACGCAGGAACGTCCCACCGCGATGGAGGATCCCGGAGAGAAGCTGGGGCGTGGATTCGACGATCTTGTCGTCGATGAGTCCGCGCAGGCCGTTGTAGATGAGCCACGGCTTGTAGCCGCGCATCGCGGCATAGTCGGCGGCACATTTGACGGCGGGGTTCATGCCGGCCGAATCGCCGCCGGAAGTGAGAATCGCTAAGCCTTCGGTCATGGGGTGCGGGCGGAGGGAAAGGGACCGCCCGCGGGGTGGCAAGCACGGGTTGTGCCCGGCGGACCTTGCAGCTTGCACTTCGAGGAGACGAAACGGGCGCAGCTTGCATCCTGGGTTGGATGGGTTTCCGGCCGCACGTTGGGAATTTTCCGCTGAATATCAATCTATTGCAACGAATAGGCAGCTTGGCCGGAATCCTGCGAAATGGTCACAACTACTTCGGAACACCATGCTTCACTGGACCATCACCTTTCTGATCCTCGCTCTAGTCGCGGGTCTGCTCGGCTTCACGGGCATCGCAGGTGCTTCCTCGCAGATCGCCCAGATCCTTTTCATCCTTTTCCTGGTGTTGCTGGTGGTGTCGTTCCTGAAGGGCGGGGTTCGAGGGAAGACCCACTAATCTCCACCGGAACGAAAAATTATTTCGAGGCCGCCGATGAAGAACAAACGTATGATCATGAGAGCTTTGGGTGGAATTCCCGACCTCTCCATGACGGCACTCAGAAAGAAAATTCCAGCAGAAAAGACAGTTCACGACGTTGGTAGTTAGTGGAGGCCACTGTCGGCAAAACCGGCTGCTCCAACTGGTAAGCCAACACGAAAGATTTGCTGCAGTTAACGCTGTAGCGGGGCGGGCGCTCGGGGAGGGGTGCCCGCCCCAACTTTTTTTACGATGAAGTGGAAAACCCGGTCCCTCTGCGCGAGCCGCGTCGTCGCGCTGGCTGCGCTGGTTGCTCTTTTCTCCGCCGGCAGCGCCCGGGCCGACCGCGACAGCCCTCTTCCCGACTGGGGCGAAGGGTATCTGACCTTCTACCTGGACAACGACCTCTTCGCGAACACCGACCGCGACTACACGAATGGCTCCCGGCTCTCGTGGATTTCCTCGAACCGCGACATGAAGGACCTCGGCTCGGTCCAGCGGATGCTGCGGCGGCTGTCCGGCGACGCCGACAGCTTCGGGATCTTCCAGAAGGCCACCGGCTTCGAGGATCCGGCGGACATCCAGTACAACTACGGCTTCTCGCTGACCCAACTGATGTTCACCCCGGAGCGGGCTGCGCCGTACGTCCAGCCGCCCGGCGAACGCCGCTACGCCGGCTGGTCGGCGCTCGGATTCTCGCTGCACGCGAAGGACGACTCGGTGCTGAACTCGGTGGAGCTCCTGTTCGGTACCATCGGCTCGAATTCCTTGGCGGAGAACACCCAGGACTTCGTCCACAGCATCCGCGGCATCGACAAGTTCAACGGCTGGGATTCTCAGATCCCGAATGAATTCACCGCCGACCTGAGCTTTGTGCAAAAGCGCCGCTCCGACCTGTTGAAGCGCGACCACGGGCTCATCCGCATGGACGGCCTCACCGAGTGGGGCGGCCGGCTCGGCACCTTCCGGACTGCCGCACACGTCGGTGGATTCTTCCGCGCCGGCTACCACCTGCCGCCCGACTTTTCCGATCCGCGGCTGTCCGAACTGGCCTACTCGAATCTCTACTTCGACTCCGACGATCCGTATCCCGGCCATTGGTCGGTGTATGTGCTGTTCGGTGCCACCGGCCGGGCGGTCGCCTACGACGCCACGCTGGACGGGCCGATGTTCCACTCCTTTGAGACCGGAAGCACCCGCAAGCCCTGGGTCGCAGAGGTCTTCTGCGGCGGCGGCCTGCGCTACCGGCAGGCGGAATTGAGCTACGTCCACACCTGGCGCTCGCAGGAGTATGAACAGCAGCGCGACGGCGTGGCGGACTTCGGCTCGGTTGCCGTGCGACTGAGATTCTGAATTGGCCCGCCCGCTGGGAACACGGTCCGCCGGAGCGCAGCCCGCTGGGAGCGCGGGCCGCTGGCCCGCCGAATGGTCCCCACCGACCCGCTGCCGGTCTAAGCCCGCATCGCCAAGTCCGCCATCGTCCTCGCTTCGGCGGGGCAGCGCCCCGCGCTCCCAGCGGGCGCCTCGGAGCCGCCCCGTTTCGACAGACCGACCAAGCCCCGCCCCTGCGCCCCTGCGCCCCTGCGCCCGCTCATCCGCCCTCCGCCCTCCGCCCTCCGCCATCCGCCATCCGCCATCCACCATCCACCATCCACCATGAGATTCTGAATTGTCCCGCGCAAGCCCCCGTGCATCCTTGGGGGCATGACTCACCCCCTCCGCATCGGCCTCGCGCTGATCAGCCTCTCGCTGCCCCTCGCCGCGGACGACGCGGCCGAACTTGCCCGGCTTCGCGCCCTGGTGCGCCAACACGCGACGGGGATGAATTTCTCCAGCATCAGGTCGCAGGGCGGCAAAGTCTTCAACGAGGTGATCGTGACCGCAGTGACCGAGACCTCGGTGACCTTCCACCACGAGAAGGGCGAAGCCACGCTGGCTGCCGACGATTGCCCGACCGTGTGGACGGAGCTTTTCGGCTTCGGTGCCCCGGCGGCCGCGGAAGACACGCCAAAGCCCTCGCTCGCCAAGCCCGTGGACACCGAGGTGGCGGAGGCGATCGCAGTGATCGAGGGCGACCGGGGAACCGGCACCGGCTTCTTTTGCCGCGATGGCGAAACGACCTATCTCTACTCCGCGGCCCACGTGCTTTCGGGAAACACCCGGCTCAAGGTGAAACTCCGCGACGGCACCGTGGTGCGGAAATTCGGCGCGCTGGAAGCCGCCGAAGGAGCCGACCTGATCCGCCTGCCGGTCAACGAGCCGGTCCCCAAGGTGCTGGAGATCGGCGCGGCTTCCGGGGTCTCGAAGGTCGGCACGCCGGTGCTCGCCTCCGGCAATGCCGGCGGCGGCGGCACGGTCGGCTTTGAAGAGGGCAAGATCATGGGCGTGGGGCCGGAATCCATCGAGATCGATGCCGAGGTGATCCAGGGCAACAGCGGCGGCCCGATCCTCCATGGCGACACCCACCAGGCGCTCGGCGTGGTGACCCACCTTTCCACGGAGCGGAAGGACCTGTGGGCGAAAGGCACCCGCTTCGCCGATGTGCGGCGCTTCGGCTGCCGACTCGACCGCACCTGGCAATGGAAGCAGGTGCCGGTGGAGGCCTTCCTCAAGGAGGGCAAAGCCATCCTCGTGATTCAGGAGCAGTCCGAGCTCATGCTTGCCGCCATGCAGCCGGACAAGTGGAAGGACGCGATTTTCCAACAGCAGCGGGAAAATCCACTGGCCCGCGACATCGCCTCGCTCCAAGCGTGGATCGTCCAGCAACAGGGCGGCCAGCGCTTCAGTGAGAGCGATCGCAAGAAGCGGCTGCGCGCCATTTTCGATGGTGCCCGGCATCGCTCGCGCGGCCAGATGGCGGAGTTCAAGAGCGAGGGCTACACGTGGTTCCACCGCGAGACCGCGCAGCAGGAGATCAAGACCCGCCAGGAGATCGACAAGGCCTACGAGAGCGCGGTCAACGAAATGCGCTGAGTGAGCGAGTTACGCGATCGCGTAGGGGCGCAGTTACGATTCGGGAATTGACCCCTAACGGAATTTGCGTAGTCTCCCGCCGCCACGGGCGATCTTCCGATCTTCCCGATGGTCAAGGCACTCCCCCCCTGCCGAGATGCAACCAGCCACACCACGCCGCCTTTCCCCGGTCGGCCTCCTAGTCGGAATGACTGGAGGCGCATGGTTGCATCCCTTGACGCGGCGGTACTGTCTGCTTCCGCTCTCCCCTCCCCGATCCTGAGTCTGCTGACGGATCGTGGTCCTTGCCCTTCACCCTCACCCTGCAAGACCCCGATGAACCGACGAAAACGTGTAATGGCCATCGCCTCCGGCGGCGGCCACTGGGTCCAGTTGCGCCGCATCATGCCCGCACTCGATGGCATGGATGTCTTTTACGTCAGCCTCGACCCATCGCTGGCGGCGGACGTCCCCGGCCACAACTACTACACAATCCGCGACGTCTCGCGGCGTGACCGCTTCGGGATCCTGGTCGTCGTCAGCCAGTTGCTGCGGATTCTTTTCAAGGAGCGTCCCAAGGTCGTCATCACCACCGGCTCGCTGCCCGCCCTGATCGCCCTCGTGCTGGCCAAGTACATCTTCGGTGCCAAGACCATCTGGATCGATAGCATCGCCAATGCCGAGAAGCTCTCGGCCTCGGGTGCCAAGGCCGGCAAGATCGCCGACCTGTGGCTCACCCAGTGGCCTCATCTGAGCGGACCGGACGGTCCACAACACTGGGGGGCAGTACTGTGATTTTCGTAACCGTAGGTTCGATGTTTCCTTTCGACCGCCTGATCCGCGTCATGGACGAGTGGACAGCAGCGCAAGGCCGCGACGATGTCTTCGCCCAGATCGGCAACGGCACGTACGAGCCGAAGCACATGAAGTGGACGCGCAAGCTCGACCAGCTCGACTTCGCCCGCACCGTGCAGGAGTCGGAGCTGATCGTCGCCCACGCGGGCATGGGCTCCGTCATCATGGCGGACCAGTACTCCAAGCCGATTGTGCTGCTGCCGCGCATCATGGAGCAGGGCGAGCACACCACCGATCACCAGCTCGCCACCGCCGCGTGGCTTCGCGACAAGCCCGGCATCCATGTTGCTAACACCGATGCCGACCTCGCGCCGTCCATCGAACTCGCCTTTGCCACCGCCCGTGACACTTCCGGAAAATGGGGAGCAGCCGCCAATCCCGAGTTCCTGAAAAAGATCCGCCAATACGTTCTCGATTCCCTCTAATACCCCCCCCTTATGATCAAACTAGGAGTAGTCGGCTTGGGGAAAATGGGCCTGTCCCATTTTTCCATCGTCAATGCCCACCCGGATACCAACGTCACCGTCTGCGATGCCACGGGCTTTCTCATCGATGGCCTGGTGAAGTACACCAAGGTGAACGCATACAAGGACTTCGACGATCTGCTCGAAAAGGAGCCGCTCGATGCCGTGATGATCGTCACGCCGTCGAAGATGCACGCCGGCATGGTGCGCAAGGCCTTGGAAAAAGGCCTGCACGTCTTCTGCGAAAAGCCCTTCTGTCTCGATTGGAAGGACTCCGAGGAGCTGACCAAGCTCGCGGAAGAGAAGGGCCTCGTGAGCCAGGTGGGCTACCACTACCGCTACGTCGGAGCCTTCCAGGAAGTGAAGCGCATCATCGACAGCGGCGCACTCGGCGAGATCACCCACGTGCTTGCCGAAGCCTACGGTCCGGTCGTCCTTCGTCCGAAGGGTTCCACCTGGCGCACCCAGCGCGCTGAAGGCGGCGGCTGCCTCTACGACTACGCCGCTCACGCCATCAACCTCGTGAACTGGTACTTCGGCGAGCCGTCCGGTGTTTCCGGCACCGTGCTGAACAGCATCTTCTCCGCCGACACCGACGACGAGGTTTATAGTACTTTGCTCTACCCGTCCGGCATGAGCGCTCACCTCTCGGTGAACTGGAGCGATGAGTCCCAGCGCAAGATGTCCACGCGCATCACCATGACCGGCACCAATGGCCGCCTCTATGCGGACCGCCAGGAGTGCCAGCTCTACCTGCGCGAGCCGGTTGAGGCTCTGCCCGAATACACCAAAGGCTGGAACGTGCGCTACACCACCGACCTCACCAAGGAAGTGGACTTCTACCTCCGCGGCGAAGAGTACTCCGCGCAGATCGACGACTTCGTCAAAGCCATCATCCAGAAGCGGGTGAACACGAACAACACCTTCCGCGAGGCCGCCGCGACCGACAAGACGATCGCCATGATCATCGCTGACAAGGACCGCTCGCCCTCCAATTCGCGCGCCACTCCCGTCGTCGCTGCCACCAAAAAAGGCTGGTTCAGCCGCAAGTAACCCCTCCCCTCCCCCACCCCATGGACAATCTACTTTTCGGCGACAATCAGTTCTTCGGCGTCAACCACATGTCGGAGGAGAAGGCGCGGGCGCAGCAAATGCAGTTCCAGAACAACTCCGCCATCATCGACGTTCTCGACGCCGCCTATGAGGAAGGCGTGAAGACCTTCATGTGCACCACGCACGAACGCATCTCGGAGATCTGCGACCACGTCCGCGCCAACCCGGCGAAGTACGAGGGCTTCCAGTTCTACCCCTGCATGCCCTACGCCCACAAATACAACAACGCCGTCACCGAGCACGGCATGCTGGGCGCGCTTAACCAATTCCTCCCCGACGACGGCCTGTTCAAGACCGCGCTCAAGGGCGGCATGGCGGTCGCGAAGAAGGACGTCGAAGGCCTCGCCACCATCCTCATCGACATGGAGATGAAGATGTTCAAGGACCTCTCCACGCCGGTCATCTTCCTCCAGAACGTCGTGGTCGACCTGCTGCTCGGCATGGGCTTCTACGATGCCTTCAAGATCTTCCACGATCACGTCCGCGCCAAATACAACGCGGAAGCCGGCTTCATCACCATGAACATGCCGATGCTGCTCGACGCACTCGAAAGCGTCGGCATCGAGAACCCGATCATCTGCTCGAACATCAACAAGATCGGCTTCCGCATGTGCGGCGGCTTCGACAAATACGTCGAGACCATGCGCGACCGCAACGTGCGCGCCATCGCCATGTCCGTCTTCGCCTCCGGTGCCCTCAAGCCCGATGAAGCGATCGAATGGGTCTCGCAACTGCCGAACCTCAAGTCGATCGTCTTCGGTGCCTCCAGCCGCCGCAACATCCGCAGCACCCGCGAACTGGTGGACAAATACTTCCCCGTCCCCGCGGCCGTCTAAGCCGGACGGACCAGCCTCTTCCCAACAACAACACGACCTCGGACAACCGGGGTCGTGTTTTTCTTTGCGGCGGAAGAGCCTGTTAGATCGGGTGAAGGACGGAGACCCATGCCTTCACGACATTCCTCCGGCACCACGCAGCACGATTCCCAGCACAACGCCGCACAATCCCAAGCCCAAAGTAGTCCGCACTCTCCGAGTGCGGCCGAAGCACTTGGCCAGCCCACCACCACCTCGCGGCCGAAATCATCCGACGACCATCCTCCCCAGCGCCACACCGCACCATTCCCCAGCACATCGCCGCACAAGTCCCCTGCGCCAACGGCGCGCGATCCCTCAGCCCAGGGCAAGCGAAGCGTCGCCCTGGGTCTACGGCCCAGCAGAAGAGGCGGCCTGAAAGGTCGCGATACGGGTCGAGCCCGCACCCTCAGCATGCCGGCACCTCTCCCCCCAAACCCTTTGCCATCGAAAGCTGATCCTCCTGCCGGCCCTTGCCTCTCACGATCTCACCGCTTCCAACCAGGCACGCTCAAAACCCCGTCCATCGACCTGACATTTATCCACAAATCGACGGCACCCATGCCGCCGGAAACTACCCGAGGCTCCTCCAAGCCGACCGCGTAGCGGTCAAGGAAGGTAGCCGCGGGCTTCAGCCCGCGGATTCCGTGGCACCTGCAGGGTGTCGCAGAGCAACACAGGAATCCCTTCGGGCCGGCCCGCCTTGCCAAAGTTGGATCCACAAAGGCAGGCCTTCTCTTCTGCGATGCGCCAATGCCCTCGCACCATTGGCACCAGAAAGACAGGACCCGGACCTCCGCTCTACCACCGGCCCGGCCCCATGCGAGCCGGACCAACAAAACCTCAAGCCCTACTCCTCCGGAGTCGGCTCGAAGATCAGCACCACGAACTTGCGATCTCCCGTGGCCGGAATCTCCACCACGTAGTGATCCCGTTGCTCGGGAGACAAGGCTTCGATGTCTTCCGGGCTCAAGCTCACGATGCGACTCTCGACCGCGGTGATTTCAGCCAGATTGCTGCTCGCGTGGAGATAATAGTGACCCACCGGCTTGAGTTCCGGGAAGACGATCTCCAGCCCCGAGGTGACCAGCGTCGGTTCCAGGCGGAATGTCAGGTCATCGGCTGGGTCTGCCGGGTCCATTCCAAGGCGGAACTCCGCGAAGTTGTCCAAGCTGCCACCGTCGGAGTCCCCGCTCAGTTGCCCGTCTAGGTCATGTTCCTCCAGCCAGTCGTCGAAGCCCAGCGTATCCACGGTGACGGAAGCCGCCGCCGAGAGAAGGCCCGCTGCATCCTTCGCCTTCACCTCAAAGGTGAAAGAGGTGTTGCTCGCCAGCTCGCTGACGGTGTGGCTCAGCGTGGTCACGGTGGCGATGGGGGTCACGACCCCGCTACGATAGATCTCGTAGCCTACCACATCGAGGTCGGGTGGCGCCGTCCATGAAAGATTCACCGCGGCATAGTCAGGATCCGCCTCCAGTTCGGTCGGAGGCGAGGGAGGCTGGCTGTCGGAAGTGGTTTCAATCGAAAGTGTCGCGGCAGGAGACACGTTCCCGGCCTCGTCGATAGCCACCACCTGATAGTCGTACTCGATACCGCTCTCCAGACCGGTGTCGGTGAAGGTCAGGCCCGTCACCGTGCCCACAATATCCCCATTCCGGCTGATCCGGTAGCGGTCCACTCCGCTGCCATCTTCTCCATCGGTCGACGCATCCCAGGACAGTTGGATCGCATCCATGGACGGAGTGCCCTCCAGGTTACCCGGCATGCTCGGCGCATCCTGGTCGGGCTCAGTGCTGGCGGAAATGGAAGCGGCAGGCGAAATGTTGAGGCGAGCATCCAAAGCCCGGACCTGATAGGTATAGGCCGTATCCTGATTCAAGCCGGTGTCGGTGTAAGTCGTGCCCGTCACCGTCGCGATCGGATCCGGTCCACCATCGCGATAGACGCGATAGCTGGTCACCCCGATCTTGTCGTAGGGAACCGTCCAAGTGAGCTGAATCGAAGTAACGTGCTCCTGGGCGGCAAGATTCTCGGGAGCTTCCGGAGCAACCGTATCGGTGACGGTCGTCACCGGAATCGTCGCCTCGGTCTCGTTCCCCGAGGTGTCGATCGCGATCACCTTGTAGGTGTAGGAAGCCCCGTCGCTGAGGCCCGTGTCTAGGAACGACAGGCCCTCCACGGTGCCTAGCAAGATTGAGTCTCGCTCGATCCGGTATCCGTCAACGGCCACGTTGTCAGTCGAAGCCGTCCACGTGAGCATGACGGTGGTCTCGGTGATCGGATTGGCAGTCAGCGATCCCGGTGCCTCAGGCGGGTCCTCGTCCGGTTCGGTGGAAACATTGATCGTCGCCGCGGCCGAGAGATTGGTGCGGGCATCAAAGGCCCGGACCTGATAGGAATAGGCCGTCTCAGGATTCAAGCCGGTATCGTTGAAGCCCGTTCCCGTCACGGTGGCGATGGGATCCACCGAACCATTACGATAGATCCGATAGCCGGTGACACCGATCAAATCGTAAGGAACCGACCAAGTGAGGTCGATCGAAGTGACATGCTCCACCGCCGCCAGATTTCCCGGAGCCTGCGGAGCCACCGTATCCGTGACGGTCGTCACCGGAATCGTCGCCTCGGTCTCGTTCCCCGAGGTGTCGATCGCGATCACCTTGTAGGTGTAGGAAGCCCCGTCGCTGAGGCCCGTGTCGAGGAACGACAGGCCCTCTACGGTGCCAAGCAAGGTGGATCCTCGCATGATCCGGTATCCATCCACGGCCACGTTGTCAGTGGAAGCGGTCCAAGTGAGCGTGACAGTGGTCTCGGTGATTGGATTGGCAGCCAGCGATCCCGGCATCGAAGGCGGCAGCTCGTCCGGATCGGTGGACACCGTGATCTGGGACCCGGTGGAAAGATTGCCCGCTCCATCCACAGTCTTCACCCAGTACAAATACGACGTATCGGGATCGAGGCCGGTGTCGTTGTAGCTCGTGCCGGTCACCGTGGCGATAGGCTCCGGACCGTTGCCACGATACACCCGATAGCCGGTGACGGCGACATTGTCACTGCCTGCAGTCCACGTCAGGGCCACCGACTTCTCAGTGGGATCAGCCGCCAGATTCGTCGGTGAGTCCGGCAACTCGGTATCCGGCACGACCACCACCGAGAACGGCGCGCTCGCGCGGCTGCCTTTGCCCAGCCTCCCCTTTCCGGTCTTGAAGACCGGGTCCGCGGCATTCAACGGAACCGAAACCTGAACGGAGCCAGATTGGGTCGTCGGCGAAATACGAGCGACATAGTAGTAATCCGAGCCGCGGAACTTCTGCACCGTGCCTCCAGTCACCTGGATGTCGGCCGCCGTGAAATTCTCAACCTCCATGTCGAAGGCGATCGTCACATCGAACGGCCCCATGACTGAGGGGGAAGGTCCGGCAACCTGCACGCGCGCAGGCCGCTTGTTGTAGCCGGGATTGTATTCTTGGGCAGAGGCTGAATTTGGCCAGGTCCCGGAATCCATGGTGCTCCAGGTGGTACCATTGGTACTATATTCCACCAGATACTGGAAAATGCGCCCGTCCTCGGAGGTGAGGCGGGGGAAGTATTTGTATCCCCCGATCTCACGATCCGCGCCAAGATCGAAGACCAGGTAATGCGGGTGATTCGGGGCGGTATTGCCGCCCGGATTGACCGACTGCCAGAAATTGTTAGAGGCACCGTCATTGCCATCCGCCGCCTCGGCGGGCAAACACCCATCCGCCGACGTTCCCGGCACCAATCCGCCGCTACCGTCCTCACGGAGATAGGTCACTCCGGTGATTTGGTTTGCCGGAATTCTCTCGCCGTTCTGATCCAGGATCGAGAACTCCGCCACGGCGGCATAGCGACGCCGCCCGGTGATCGACTTGAGCCTGACGTAACGCGCCTGAGGGCCAGGGCCCAGCGTTGGCTCAAACTCCGCCGCGGTTAGCCCCTGCACATACGTCTGCAAGGCCGCCACGCCTTCGGCGTGGGCGATGTTCTTCGCCAGCGGTGGCATCGCATTGCCATCCCCCACCGCCCCAACACGAACATTCACCGCGGACAAGGATGGGTCGCCCGGCTTGATGTAGCGTCCCGCCGCCCCGAGTTCCTCGTAGCGGGTGGGGATGCCGTTGATCAGATTCTGCTCGACCAGCGAAGTGGCCAATCTCGCATCGAAGCCCTCTCCCTGCGCCCCCGGCTGATGGCAATGCGAGCAGTTCGTATCTAGATACGAGCGCACCCGGTGCTCCAATGGCGCGGTGGCGTCCTCCAACGGACGCGCCTCAATGTAGTCCTCGATCTGCGACGCAGTCAGCGTGACATTGAACATCCCGAGCGAGTTGAAGGTTGCCAGTTGGTTCGCCATCCGCCCGGTGGATGGATAAAAAGCATCGGAACTCAGGTGCGCGGTGCGCACGCCGAGCGCTTGCCCGGAGACATCGTTGTGGCAGACCAGGCAATCTCCGCGCGAGGGATAGCTCCACGTCTTCTGCTCGGTGCCACTGCCGGTGTTGTAATCGTAGGTCTCATTCAGACCGGCCGTCATCAACTCGGCGTCGGTGCCGCCCGCGTTCCATTTGTACGTGAGCCCGTATTTTCCACCGCCTGCCGTACAAATCAGGAAGCGCGTCTCCAGGCGCTTCACGACGGATGGATTGTTCGCATCGACCGGCACTTCGAAGTGCTTCACGAACACCGTCCCCGAGGGGAATACCCAGCTGCCCTTGGCGCTGAAGGTGATGTCTTCAGCCACGGTGTTGAAGGAGCCGTCATTGGGCGCGATGATCCAGCGCCGCTTGTGCGCTCCGTCCGACCACAGGGCATTCGGTACGTCATACGGAATCACGCCGGCCGCGGGAGTCAGCGTGACAAGATCCGCGAAGACCCCCGTCGTAGAGAGCAGAAGCGGCGGCTCCGCGGACACGACCGGGTCCGCCAGCTTCATGATACGCCCGCCCGGGTTGTTTACGCCGGCGAGGTCCATCATGTAAACCTCCCCGTCACTGTCGGCGCAGATATTCGCAAGACCCTGCTTGGCGGTTCCGAAGGCCGTGAGCATCTCCGTCACGATTGGCGAGCCCCCGCCCGAGGACAGGGTCATACTCCACATCTTGCCGCTACCATTGTCGCCGAACAGCACCTTGCCAGTCAGGGCCGGCCAGCGCGTGCCGCGATAGCGCATGCCGCCGATGATGCAGTTGTTGCCGTTGGCGTGAGGGTAGCTATAGGTCGGAGCGGTTTCAACATCGGCCAGAACGTTCGGGTCGGTACGGAAACCACTTTGCTGTGGACCCTCCTTGTAGGACCACTGGCAGTTGCTGCCCTTCACCACGCGGCTGATTTCCTCCCAGCTCGTCTGGCCGACATCGCCGACCCAGATCTCACCGGTCGGCGGGTCATAGTGAGCAGCGTGCGGACTGCGCAGGCCAACGGCATAGAATTCCTCGAGGGC
This sequence comes from Luteolibacter arcticus, assembly GCF_025950235.1. Classification (NCBI taxonomy): domain Bacteria; kingdom Pseudomonadati; phylum Verrucomicrobiota; class Verrucomicrobiia; order Verrucomicrobiales; family Verrucomicrobiaceae; genus Neoluteolibacter; species Neoluteolibacter arcticus. The sequence continues at coordinate 399,329 of NZ_JAPDDT010000003.1, forward strand.
ACTACCGCCGGGACTCAGCCACGGGTTGTCATTGGGAATACCGTAGCCTTGCGAATAGCTGGCGGGCCATCCCGAGGGACGCGCCTGCGAATTGCCAAGGTAGCTCCAGTTGGGATCATCCTGCGGCTGCCTGATGATCGCATGGGAATCCGGCTTCCCCGGGTAGTAATCCACGTCGATCCGCAGGATGCCGGCGAAGAAGCCCATGTTGAGCTTCTGGGCATTGTTGAAAGTATCCGCGCTCGCACCACCGTCTCCCACGCTGACATGGAGATAGCCCTCGTTGCCGAAGAACAAGGCCCCGCCTTGGTGGAAGCGGTGCGGGTCGAACTGGGACATCATGATCAGCTCGGAAGCCGGATTGATGGTCCCTGAAGCCGGCACCCAGGTGAAACGCGAGAGCGTCCAGTAGCTGGCGTCCGGGTTGCTCGTGCCCATCACACCCTTGCGACTGTAGCAGACATAGACGTAGTTTTCACCAGTCTGACCCGCTTGGCCGAAATTGGGATGGAAGGCGAGGCTGTAAAAGCCCTGATCCTCGGACGTCTGGGTCGCCGCGATGAGATCTAGCACCTTCGTGCGCTGGCCGATGGTGGTCGCGGAGCTTTTCGGAAAGCGCCAGATCTCGCCGTTCTTGCAGACCACCAGGAACTGGTTCTGCCCAGGAATCTCCTGGAGCATCAATGGATCCGTGAACGTCAGGTTCGGGAACGCATTCACCACTGCCCAGCCGGACGGATCACCGGGTGCACTGGAAGGAAAGACGCCGTTGAAATAAGGTGCCACAGGCACCGGAGTGTCCAACCCGGGGCTAGCAGCATCCGCGGCGGCTCCGCTCCAGAGGAGGAAAGACGCTAGCAAACGCAAGCTCCGCAGTTGTGTCATTGGGGGGAAATGCACGTGCTTAGTATTTTTTAGAAAGCCTGATCAAGCAAGGCATTTGTTCCGTTTCATGCTACGTGATCGCGTAGGATTCCCATCAAACTAACGGCCGACAAAAGTGTCGAATAAGTCAGATTACACGGCAGTTTCATTACGATTTCGTTAAGATCGAAAAAAGGCTGGTTACGATTGCCCCTTTTTTTGTAAGGACCGGCGTCCGAGCGAACCGATCCAAGCACGGACAGTGCCATGCGATCCCCGCACGCCCTCCCCCACGATCCCCCGAACCCGGATAACACTCCGGATCAGCATCCCCCCCGCCCCCCACGGAAATGACGACACCCCCTGGCGATCTTCCGCGAGCTTCACCCTACAGAAACTCCCGAACGAACGGCCTCTCGCTTCTGGCGTGATTGATGCTTCCCCGCGCTTTCACCTAAAGCGATTCCGAGTCCCCCCATGTTCTCGCCTTCCCCCCTCATTCCCGCGTTTGGAATGGCCTGCGTCCTCTTGTGGATGTCCGGGACAGTGGATATTGCCCCGGCCCAAGTGCCGAACACGCTCCGCCACTCGCTCTATGCGCCAAAGACGGCGCCCCAGAAAAACTGCGGGCAAGGGGCCTGTGTCGCGCTTGATGGCGGCCTCGCCGTGGTAGGCGCGCCGATGTTCGACCGCGATGAGATCACCGCCCCGGATTGCGGTGCCGTGCGGATCCATGAGGTGGCGACCGGCCTGCTGCGCCATGAATTCAAGAGCCCGACTAGCACTCCCTTCGGTTACTTCGGCCAAGCGGTGGCCATCTCCGGCGACCACGTCGTGGTCGGCTCGGACCTTCCGGTCGGCGGTGAGGCGCGCGCCGGACAAGTGCACATCTTCGACCTCGCCTCCCCTTCACCATCGGTTCCGCTGCTGACCCTCACTCACCCCGATCCGGCCGCGGACGACTTGTTCGGCCACTCGGTCGCGATTCACGGCAATATCGTGGTGGTGGGTGTGTGGCTCGATGATGACGGCGCGGAAAACGCCGGCAGCGCCTTTGTTTACGACCTCAGCTCGACGACGCCCGCGGTTCCGATCCTCCAACTGGCGAACCCGAGCCCGGAGGACAACGACAGCTTCGGCGTCGCCGTCGGCGTTTACGACTCGCGCATCGTCGTCGCAGCCTATGGAGACGACACCGTCGCGAGCAATGCCGGTGCCGCCTACGTCTTCAATCTCCAGGCCTCCTCGCCGGAACTTCCGGTAGCCACGCTGACCCTGCCCGCCGGCGCCCAGAACGATTGCTTCGGGAACACGCTTTCCGTCTCCGGCTCCAAGGTGGCCATCGGTGTCGAAGGGGCCGATGCCGGTGCGACGAATGCCGGCAAGGTTGCCATATTCGACCTGACCGCACCCGCCACCCCAACGCTGGTGCTGACCAGTCCTTCGGCGCAGGAGCAAGGCTACTTCGGCACCTCGGTGTCGCTGAACGGAAACCGGCTCGTGGTCGGAGAATACCGCAAGGATCTCACGGTGGAGGATGCCGGTGTTTGCCACGTCTACGATCTGGCGAGCGGCACGCCCACCCACTTGCTGAAGAAGGTCACGCCGGAGACCGCCGACTTCTTTGGCAATGCCGTCGCGGTCGCCGGCAATACCGTGCTCATTGGTGCCTTCCGCGACGACACCGGCGACGACGAATCCGGCAGCAGTTATCTCTTCGACCTCGGATCGGGAACCCCGCTGGTGCCCACCCTGTCCTTGAATAGCCCGGTGACGAATTCCGCCGACCACTTCGGAGCAGCGGTGGCGCTTTCTGGCGACCTCGTGGTGGTCGGCGCACCGGAGAGCGAATCCGGTGCCGCGAAAGCGGGGCGCATCCGGTTGTTCGACCTGGCGTCTTCCGACCCTAAAACCCCGCTGGCCACCATTGAAAATCCCTTCCCGGCCGCCGACGACGCCTTCGGCGCAGCAGTCGCGATATCGGGAACGCGGTTCGCCGCAGGAGCCCCCGGCGAAGACACCGGTGCCCTCAACGCCGGCTGCGTCTACATCTTCAACGCCTCATCGCCAGACCCGGCCATTCCGCAACTGGTGGTGCCAAATCCGGAACCGTCAGCGGGAGATGGATTCGGCAAGTCCGTGGCCCTCTCCGGCAACCTCCTGATCGTCGGCGTCGCAGCCGACGACGGCGATGGCGTGGACTCCGGACGGGCCTACGTTTTCAATCTGGCAGGTTTCACCCCGACGGTTCCCTCGCACATCCTGACCAACCCGGGCCCGGCCGCTGGCGATCGATTCGGCGAGGCGGTCTCCATCTGGGGAAATCGTGCAGCCGTGGGAGCCCCCGGCAATGACACGACCGGCGCGGACAGCGGCAAGGCCTACGTCTTCGATCTCTCCATCGGCGCGCCCACGGGTCCCTCGCTATCGCTCGACAATCCAACCGCCGCGGCCGACGACAAGTTCGGTAGCTCGGTCGCGATTTCCACCGAGCGCGTCGTGGTCAGCGCACCGGACGATGATGCCGGTGCATCCAATGCGGGTGCCGTCCATGTCTTCCTCCTCGCCTCCCCGGCGACGCCGGAAATCTCGCTGCTTGCCCCGACGCAGGCGGCCAACGATCGCTTCGGCAACGCTGTCGCCATTTCGGGCATCCGGGTCGTGGTCGGAGCCGCCTTGAAGGAGACCCCGACGGATGCCGGCCGGGTCTATTCCTTCAATCTCTCCCTGCCAGTGCCTGGCACCCCCTCGGCGACCAATGCCAAGAGCAGCGCATCATCAGGCGACCTGTTCGGTTCGGCGGTAGCCGTGGACGGCGTGATCATGGTGATCGGCACGCCTTCGGACAACAAGACCGCCAACGACAAGGGTGCCGCCTACATCTTCGGTCCCTCCGCACCGGAAATCGCGGTGGAACACGGCGGCAGCGAATTGACCAGCGGCGATGAAGCCGACTTCGGCGCGGTGGCGATGGGCGCGGGCGGTAGCGGAAGCACAATCTTCACGATCCTGAACACGGGCATCACCGGCCTCGCCATTACGGACATCACGACCTTCGAAGGCAATGCCGGGGATTTCCAAGTGGTGACCCAAGGAATGACCTCCAATGTCCCGGCCGAGGACGACACCACCTTCACCGTCGTGCTCAATCCCACCGCAGCCGGCCTCCGCACCACCACACTGCGGATCGCCAATGGCGACGCCGACGAAAACCCCTTCGAAATCCAGCTCAAAGGCTTCGCCCTTTCCGCGGAGAACGACACGGACGGCGACGGCTTGAACGATGTCGCCGAACTCCGCATGGAGTCGCTGGGCTTCCGCTGGCAACTCCCGGATCCTGGACTCGTGGCGATCTTTCAATCCAGCGTCCATGCCGCCGGCTTCCATCCGCCGAATGACATCGGCTCGATCCGTGTCCGCAAGCCATCGATCTCCCAATCCGGATCGGGATTCCGTCTCTCGCTGGCACTCGACAAGGAGTTGAGCGCGGGAGGCTATCAATCGCTTCCTTTCACCCCCCAGGGCACCACGGTGAATCCCGCGGGTGAGGTCGAATTCGAGTTCAGCGACCCCGGTGGACCGGCGTTTTACAAATTGGAACCCGAATCGCCATGAGCCCCCTCCCGATCCCGTCCCTAGCACCTCTGCTCCGCCTCTTCCAGCGGCAGCGGGAATTGCTGGCACTGTCGCTGGCGATCGCTTCGGGATGCCTGCCGGCAGGGGCCGCGGCGATTCCTTATTCGCAGGCTAGGATTTTCCAATCCAACTCCACGGGCCGCCAGATCGAGACCCGCATGGGTACCAGCGCGGCGCTTGGCAATACCTTGGCGGTCCTTGGCGCTCCCTTCGACAATATCGGCGGCGAAGACAACGGCGTGGTCTGGGTGCACGATGCCACGAGCGGTGCGCTGCTGCAGCGCTTGGAAAACCCCGCTCCCTTCAAGGACAGCTACTTCGGCTGGTCGGTGGCGGTCTCCGGCTCGTTGGTCGTGGTCGGAGTTCCGAATGACAATGCGGCCGAGAATGACGCTGGCGTCGTCTACGTTTACAACCTGGCCTCATCAACTCCCTCGGTCCCGGCCTTCGTCCTTTCCAATCCATCGCCCGCGGAGAACGACAGCTTCGGCTGGTCGGTCGCGATATTCGGCAACCGCGTGGTAGTTGGCGCCCCCAAGGCCGGCGCGGGCAGCAGCGATGCCGGCCGGGTCTATACGTACGACCTCTCGACTGGCTCGCCAACCACGCCGGTCGTCCAGATCGAGAACCCGAATGCCACCATCAACTTCGGCCACGCGGTCGCGATCGATGGCACCAAGGTCGTCGCAAGTGCGCTCCAGGAATCCACCACCGGAGATACCTGCCGGGTCCACGTCTTCGATCTCAGCTTGGGCACGCCGAGCCAGCCGTTGCTATCGCTCGCGGATGCCACGCCCTCGACCAATGACTCTTTCGGCCACGCCGTGGCCATCAGCGGAACGAAGGTCGCGGTGACCTCCCCGCTGTTCGACAACGGCTTTGCCAATACCGGTGCGGCCTACATTTACGATCTGGTCTCCGACACCCCGGTGGTCCCCGTGCACACGCTGGCCAACCCGACGTCGGCTCTCAATGACAACTTCGGCAGCTCCGTGACGATCGCCGGCGCACGAGTGGTGGTCGGCGTCGCGCTGGACGACCAAGGCGGTGAGGACGCGGGCGTGGCCTGTGTTTACGATCTCAACTCGGGCACCACCACTCCCGTGCTTACCCTGCAACCCGCGGGGACTTCAAGTGGCGACGAACTCGGCCAGGCGGTTTCGCTTTTCGGCAGTCGCCTGCTGGTCACGGCGCCCGATGACAACACCGGCATTTCCGCGGATGTCGGCACCGCCTACGTGGTCGATCTTGGCACCGGCACGCCCTCGGCGGTGCTGCTCACTTTCAACAACCCGAGCCCTTCCTCCCATGAGGAATTCGGCTTTTCCGTCGCGCTCAATGGCAACCTCGCGGTGGTTGGCTGCCAGAAGGACGACAAGGTCGCGAGCAACGCGGGCAGCGTGAGCCTCTTCGATCTCGGCGCGACCTTTCCGGAGCAGCCGTGGCTGGTCATCGACAATCCCAGCCCCACGACCAACGACTACTTCGGCACGGCGGTCGCCTCGGCCGGCACCAAGGTGGTCGTCTCCGCCTATCAGGATGACACCGCCGGCACGAACACCGGAACAGTCTACGTCTTCGACACGACCTCGCCCTCGCCTGGGGCCCTGATCCGGACATTGGTCAATCCTTTGCCTAACAGCCAGGATCAGTTCGGAAACGCCGTGGCCATTTCAGGCAACCTCATCGTGGTTGGGTGCGCCAGAAACGAGGTCGCAGGCTTTGTCCATGCAGGCAGCGTTTTCATCTATGACCTCACCTCGGGCTCGCCCACGATGCCCATCCTGACCTTGGACAATCCCGCCCCGGCAGCGGAGGACGCCTTCGGATACTCGGTGGCGATCTCCGGCACCAAGGTGGTGGTGGGAGCCAACCAAAATGACGCCGGGGTCGTGGATGCCGGCAGCGTCTATGTTTACGACGTCAGCGCCGGCTCCGCGTCATCCACCATGCCGGTCCGGACCTGGGACAACCCTTCTCCTGCGTTGGAAGACGAATTCGGCTACTCGGTGGCCATTTCCGGCGACAGGATCGTGGTCGGCTGCCCTGCGGATGATGCCGGTGCCACCGACGCCGGCGCCGCTTACCTCTACGATCTCACCGCGACAAATCCCGGCTCGCCGGTCGCCACGCTGCTCCACCCCGATTCGGAAAACGAAGAGTTCTTCGGTTCCGCGGTGGCGATCTCCGGCACCCGCATCGCAGTAGGCGCACCCGAGGATGACATCTCCGCCACCGACGGAGGATGCCTGTATGTCTACGAAGTCACATCCGCCACATTCCCAACACCGGCCGACCGGCTGGTGTCGGAGAACCAGCCGGCCAATGAGCATCTCGGATTCTCGGTGGCGGTCGATGGTGCCAATGTCCTCGCGGGGGCTCCGCTCCACGACGCGAACACCTCGGGACGGGGAGCTGTCTATCTCTTCGATCCCGATCCGCCCGCCCCGCAAATGCAGGTCGAGCAGCCGCCCGGCACCGGCTTGATCGCGGGCGAAGCGAGCATCCAATTCGGAAACGTTCCCGCAAATAGCCAGGGCCACACCGAAACGGTGACCATCCGGAACGTCGGCACCTCCCCGCTCGACATCACGGAAATCGCCATCGAAGGCGGCAACCTCGACGACTTCTCGGTCGAGACGGTCGCCCTACCCTGGACCTTGCAGGTGGATCAAATCCTTCAGTTCGATGTCTCCTTCTCCGCCAGCAACACCGGCACCCGCGTCACCACGCTGAGAATCGAAAGCAATGCCGCCGTCGACACCTTCACCGTCACGCTCACCGGCCAGGCGCTCTCATCCGCCGACGATACCGATGGCGACGGCATCAATGATGTGGCGGAGCTGGGGATGGTGGCGCTCGGGTTCGACTGGCAGGTGAATGATGAGGAGCTGTTGCTGATCCTCCAGGCAGGTGCCAATACCGTGGGCCTCTACGGTGAAACCCAAGTGGAAGCGATGAACCAGGGTACCCCGGTGATCACGGTTCATGGCGGCACCGGGCGCTACACCATCACGCTGCCGGTGGAAAAATCGGTGGACCTGATGGACTTCGATCTTTTCCCGGTGCAAGCGCCCGCCGTCTCTATCAGCGGCCAAGGCGGTCTCGATCTCGATATCACCCCTTCGGGCTCCAAGGGCTTCTTCCGTTTCTCCCCCCGCTGAGTTGCGTCCTCCGTTAGGCCACGGGCCTCTCCAACGGGCCTCTCCAACGGTTAGATGGTGGCCTTTCGGATTGACACTTGAGCCGTGCGTGAGGCAGGCTTTTGCCGTTCACCCCGGAAAAAGTCCGTATGCCCCCCCTTCGACTTCCTTCCGCGACACCCCTTCGCGGATTCGTAGCCGCCGCTTTTGCTGGCGCGCCCTTCCTCACATCTGGCCTCGCTTCTGGCCAGGATTTCTCCCTTCGCGTCAGCGACGGGAATCGTGCCCTTACACAAACGTTCTTCCCTTCGCCGGCCCTCGCCAATCTGAAGGGCGGCTTTGATTTCGGCGTCGGCGCCCTCCTCACCTACGACTCGAACTTCTTCCTCTCCGAGGACTACACGGTCAGTGAGCTCACCGCGGATGTGAATCCGTGGATCACCTACCGGACCGATCCCGAGGGTGGCGCGGAGTTTTCCTTCGAGGGGCGTTATGCCCCTTCGTTCCTCGCCTACCTCAACAACGAGGATCTCAACGGCATCAACCACAGCGGGGGCGTGTTGTTCAAATACGCCGCGACCCGGACCACCATCCAGGTCTATGCGGACTATGACGAGGTCTCGATGGCCGATCGTCTGGTGGGCGGCTTCATCGAAGGATCGATCTTGGGTTACGGGATTTCCGGAAGTTACCAACTGGGTCCACGCACCGCACTCCTGGCGGGATGGTCCGCTTCCCAATCCGACTACAGCTCCGGCGCCCGCTCCGGCTCGGACATCTACACCTCCGAGGTCGCGGGCCTGTGGGACGCCACCGAGCGACTGAGAATCGGTCCCTCGATCACCTACACCATGACCGAGTCCGACAGCACCGGGGAACGCGATGCCGTCGCCCTGCTGGTCAAGACCCGCTACCAGTTTGGAGAGCGGATCCTCCTGGATGCCGCCGGCGGTCTCGAATACTCCAAGAACTCGCGGAGCAACGAAGGCTGGGAACCCGGCTTCACCGGCAGGCTGGCGGCCGACTACATGCTCAGCCATCTGTGGACGTTCCGGGCAGGAGTCCGCTACTCGACCGTTCCCTCGCCGAATAATCTGAACTATCTGGTGAATGACCTTTCATTCACCTCCGCCATTGTCCGGAATTTCGAACGGTCCTCGTTGGAACTCGGTGTCGGAGTAAGCTTTTCCGACTACGAGGCGGTCGGTGTCGTCGTCGGCAATCGCGAAGACGACGAGTTCATGAATGCCTATCTCACCTATCGCCGGAATCTTTACTCCGACCGGGTGAATTTCGAATCCACGGTTAAGTGCGCCACCAATACGGGCCAGAAGGATTGGTCCCAGTGGCAGATCACGACCGGGATCAGCGTGGATTACTAATGGTTCGTCCGCGGGTCTTCCCTTTCATGGCATGGCAGTTGCTGCCACTTGCTTCGGAGATTCTGAATGCTCGCCTCTGAAGAATTCATGTTCACGGATACGGCAATGCGGCTGTTAGCCGTCGGTCCGCTCCTCCGGAAACTTCAAAAAAAAGGAGGTCCGTCACCCTTGCCACATCGTCCGAATTCACAGTTTGGTAAATCTGGCAGAATTGTGACTACCCCTCGCCACGGATGTTCAAATAAAAGCTTGAGAGCGCGTGTCATTCTGATAGAACAAGCGGCGCTGTTCATCCCCACCCCCAGAACATCTCCCCCACTTGAATTTCTGCTGGTTTCGCCCCCGTTCCACCCGGCCCTCGTGAGAGGGTCTGACTGTCGCGAAATTTTCTGCAGGCCTGAAAGTAACGGGGAGGTCACCTCCTGTTCACCTCCCCATTCAGGTCTTGGCCACGCCACAAGTGGAACCAAACGACCAAGGGCGGCAGCATCGTGAAATTCGCCAAGGCACATCATCATCGAGAAAACCCTCCCGCCATGATCCCCTGCTAGAATTTTTCCTGAAGATCCGTCATATCTCCACCCCCCACTCCCCCCCCGGATGATCACACCCCCCATTGATCGGCCCCACCGGTCGGCAGCTGGCTGCCGACAAGGATACATGGAAGCCACTGCGACCGCGACTCTTGACCGTCGCACGAAGAGCCGCGAAACGAAGTCGAGGCTCCCCACCACCAGCCCCGTCCGGCGACGCCCTGCGGCCAAGCGGGTCCTGACCGCCGTTCCATCATGGAAGCGCGCCTTGGATGTCTCGCTCGTCGTGATGACGCTGCCGATTTCGATCATGCTGATCGTGGCCGTGGCGCTGTGGATCCGCCTGGTTTCACGAGGCCCGGCATTGTTCCTCCAAAAGCGCGTCGGCCACGGCGAGAAGCTCTTCACTATCTTCAAATTCCGGACCATGCACGAAGGTGCGCCCACCCGGAACCACGAACTCCACGTGGCACGGCTGGTCGAATCCGACCGGCCGCTGATCAAGCTCGATGAACTCGGCGACGCCCGCCTGATTCCCGGCGCATGCTTCCTCCGGAGTACCGGACTGGATGAGCTGCCGCAGCTTTTCAACGTCCTGCGCGGCGAAATGAGCCTCGTGGGCCCGCGTCCCTGCATTCCCGGCGAGCACGGCTTCTTCACCTCCGCCCAGCGCGAGCGTTTTCAAGTCCTGCCCGGCCTCACCGGACTCTGGCAGGTCAATGGCAAGAACCGCACGACCTTTCGCGAAATGGCAGCCCTGGATGTGGCTTACGCCCGCCGTTCGTCACTCGGCCTTGATCTAATCGTGATCTTCCGGACCCCGATGGCACTACTGGGGGAAATGAAGCAATGCTTCCAACGCCGCTTCCTCACCTCCGACGCCGAACCGGCGGAGGAACCGATGCTCAGCTACGCCAGGCAGCGGTTCGGAGATCGATCATGAAGGACAAGCTCGCCGTCGGCATCGTTGGGTGCGGTTACTGGGGGCCAAATCTCGCCCGCAATTTCAGTCTCCACCCGGATGCCGAGGTCGCTGCGTTGTGCGATATCGATCCGGACCGGCTCGAGCATGTCCGCCGGCTTCATCCCGGCACCCGCGCTTTCACCGACTTCAAGCGCTTCCTCGAAAGCCCGTCACTCGACGTCGTGGTGATCGCCACGCCGGTCAAAACCCACCATGGCCTCGCCAAGGCCGCCCTGCTCGCGGGCAAGCATGTCTTCATCGAGAAGCCGATGGCGTCCTCCGCCGCGGAGTGCGAGGACCTCATCGCGATCGCCCGCAGCGAGGGCCTGACCTTGATGGTCGGCCACACTTACCTCTACTCCGAACCGGTCCGGAAAATCGCCGACATCGTCCGCTCCGGTGGGATCGGCGAACTGAAGTACATCAACTGCCAGCGCCTGAACCTCGGCCTCTTCCAACAGGACATCAATGTCGCATGGGATCTCGCACCCCACGACCTCTCGATCATCCTGCACCTCATGGGCGAAGCGCCGGAACGGGTGAATTGCCAGGGCAATGCCCACATTCACCCGGGCATCGAGGATGTCACCAATCTCTCGCTTGGCTTCAAGCGCAAGCGCTTCGCGACCATCCAGAGTTCCTGGCTGGAGCCGCGGAAAGTCCGCCAGATGACCTTCGTGGGCACCCACAAGATGATCGTCTATGACGATCTCCAGCCGCTGGAAAAGATCCGCATCTACGACGTGCGGGTCGAATGCCCGCCGCACTACGACAGCTTCGCGGAGTTCCACTATTCCTATCACTACGGCGATTGCTACCTACCGAGGATCGAGCAGAGCGAACCGCTGAAAACCATGTGCGCTCACCTCATCGAGTGCATTCGTGAGCAGCGCCGGCCCCTGACCTGTGGCCAGCGCGGGCTCGAGGTGGTGAGAATCCTCGAAGCCAGCTCCGCATCACTCCGCGCTGGCGGTGGCCCCGTTGCGGTGGCCACCCAACCCGCATCCCGCCGCCCTTTCCGGGAGGCCTCGGACCAAGCGCAACCAACACCACCATGACCCGCTTTCCTGAAGACAACCTGCGGGTCGCGGCGGACGTGGTGCTCGGAGAACGGGTCAAGCTGTTCGACTTCGTGAACCTCTACGGCTGCGAGATCGGCGACGATACCCGCATCGGCACCTTTGTCGAAATCCAGCGCGGCGCGAAGATTGGCGCCCGCTGCAAGGTCTCAAGCCACACCTTCATCTGCGAAGGAGTCCGCATCGAGGACGAGGTCTTCATCGGCCACGGCGTGATGTTCGTGAATGATCGCTTTCCCCGTGCGGCGAATGCAGATGGCTCACCGAAAAACTCCGACGATTGGACCTGCGAATCCACCTTGGTGGAAGCCGGTGCCTCGATCGGGTCTGGCAGCACGATCCTAGGTGGTTTGACCATCGGCCACCGCGCGATGATCGGCGCCGGCAGCGTGGTCACGCGCGACGTTCCGCCACGGACCGTCGTCGCCGGAAACCCCGCCCGCGTCATCCGCGAAGTCCCCGAAAACGATTTCAAATCGCTCCCTTGACCCCCCGTCATCGCGTAATGCCCCATGGCGGAATATCTGCTTTGAATTTCCTGTTGTTGATTTCCTCCCCTCGCAACGCCTAACGTCAGTCCCCCCCCCGGAATGCAAAAGACTGTTCCCACCCCCTCAAAAGGAGGCCTTGGCCTTCAGGACATCCTGTTCGTGCTCTTCAAGCACAAGTGGAAGATCCTTTTCCTTGGCCTACTCGGCCTCGGTGCCGCAGCAGGCGTGTACACCACGCAGAAGCCTCTTTACGAATCCCACTCGCGGATCCTCGTCAAACACGTGATCCAGCGCGGCGGCACCGATGGCATCGACAGCCAGGTCGATGCCGGCGGTCGCTCGGGCGAGCAAGTGATCAACACCGAGATGGTCATCCTTCGCAGCGGCGATCTCGCCGCCGAGGTTGCCCAGAGCGTCGGCGTCGAGCGGCTGGTGCCCAACTCGCTTGGCCAGTCAGCCCTGACGGACGCGGCGAACGTGGTGCAAGGCGGCCTTGAAATCGCCCCCGAGTCCCGCGGCAGCAATGTGCTCCTCCTCACCTATCGCCACCCCGATCCCGAGCTTGCCCGCGATGTGCTGGAAAGCGTGATCAAGCGGTATCCCGAGCGGCACCTTGAAATCCACCGCTCGGTCGGTGCCTTCGACTCGGTATCGAAGCAGGCGAACGTCGTTCGTGAGAAGCTTCACAAGACCGAGCAGGAACTCAACAAGCTGAAGGCAGACTCCGGGATCATCTCGGTCCATGAGCAATCGCTTTCGCTCTCGACCCAACGCGACAAGACCCAAGGCGACATCGTCGGTGCCGAAGCGGAACTCGCCGCCCAATCATCCAAGGTCGACTCCTTGGAAAAGAAGCTTTCCGGACAAGGCGCCACGACCGAGGCACCGCAGGGAGCCTCGCCCCGGCCCGCCGCGGCAGCGCCCAAGCCGGAGCAAGTGGAGGAATACCGCGAGCTCGCCAAGCGCCTCGAGTATCTCCAGACTCAGGACCTCGCCCTGCGCAGCAAGTTCGCCTCGGGAAATCCCCAGGTGGTCCGCAATCAGCAGGACATCAATTCCACCAAGGCGGCACGCAATGCCTTGCTGGCGAAAGCACCCGGACTGGTGGCGGAAAGCGTCACCCCGGCGGGCGAGCCCACGGTGAATCCACTGGCCGAACTTGACCACGAAAAGGCCGTGATGGGATCCATCATTGCCCGCATCGGCCGCTACAAAAGCCACCTCGCCGAACTGGAAGACAAGTTCAAGAAGCTCACCGAAGTCGGACCACAGATCGCCGAGCTGGAGCGCCAGCGGGAGATGCAGGATGGCGAATACCGCTTGCTCGAGTCCAACCTCAAGAAGGCCGAAGTGGACCGCAATCTGGATCGCACGGAGATCCCCGGCCTCAAGATCGTGGAGAGCCCGACCCTGCCAAAACAGAGCTTCAGCGAGACGACCAAGAAGCTCGTGCTGGGACTCGCCGGAGCAGGCTTTGCCCTCGGACTTGGCATTGCCTTCCTCCTCGAGCTCGTGGTGGACCGCCGGATCACCCGCCCGACCGAGATCGAAGGCCGGCTCCAGGTGCCGCTCATGCTTTCCATCCCCTATGTGCGGCCGAAGAACCGCGGCGCTCACCTGATTGCCAACGATCACGACGAAGCGTCCGGCACCGAGGGCGAGAAGTTGCTGCCAGCCGTGCGCACTGCCAATGGCTTCCCTGCCTTCGCCGGACGGACGGATCACTTCATCCACCCGTATTCCGAAGCGATCCGCGACCGCATCGTCTTCAATTTCCAGATCAACAACATGACCCACAAGCCCAAGCTGATGGCCGTGACCGGCCTCTCGGCAGGCGCGGGCACCTCCACCATCGCGGCCGGCTTGGCCAAGGCCTTCTCTGAGGTCAATGGCGCGAAGGTCCTGCTGGTCGATCTGAATTCCGATTACCCGGACGACAATCCGATGTTCGGCAACAAGCCGCTCCACTCGGTGGTCGGCGCCCTCCAGGCAGCTCGCAACACCCGCTTCAAGGAAGGCGGCCAGAACCTCTACCTCGCCAGCGCCGCGGCGACCAAGGCCGACCCGAGTGCGACTCCCTTCGGCCCGATGCATCTCTACGAACTCCTCCCGCATTTCCGCGCCAGCGAGTTCGACTACGTGATTTTCGACATGCCGCCGATGGGCCAGACCAGCCCGACACTCGCGATGGCCGGCCTGATGGACAAGGTCCTGCTGGTCGTCGATGGCGAAGACACCAACCGCGACACCCTCAAGTGGGGCTACTCCGAATTGGTCAAAGGCCGCGCCGACGTTTCCTGCGTCTTCAACAAGGCCCGTTCCCACGCCCCACGCTGGGTCGCGGGAGATATTTGAAACCACTCACCCTTGCCGTTCCACCCTTGAGCACCCGGATCGAACCTCCTCCCCACTCCTTCCGATGCCGAAACAACTGGCCTCCTCCTATGAGGCGATGGCAACGGGATCGCCCGGCTTCCTGACCCGGGCGTATTACCGGATCAAGCCGTTCATCCCCCGCCGGCTCCGCTGGGCTCTGCGCCGCAGCCGGGCCCGTGCGATCGTGCGCGACTGCCGCAGCACGTGGCCGATCGATGTCACCTCGGCTTCCCCACCAGCCGGCTGGTCCGGTTGGCCGGAAGGGAATGAATTCGCCTTCGTCATCACCCACGATGTCGAGTCGTGTGCCGGACTGGAAAAGGTCCGGGACCTCGCCCAACTCGAAGTCGGCCTCGGCCTGCGCTCCTCCTTCAACTTCATCCCGGAAGGCCCCTACGAGGATCCGGCCGAACTCCGCGCCTGGTTGGAAGCGAGGGGATTCGAAATCGGCGTCCACGACCTCAATCACGACGGCCGCCTCTACGGATCGCGGCAGGGATTCCTCCAGAAGGCCGGCCGCATCAATCGCCATCTCAAGAATTGGGGTTCGGTCGGCTTCCGCTCCGGCTTCATGATGCGGCAGCTCGATTGGATCCACGACCTCGACGTGACTTACGACGCCTCGACCTTCGACACCGACCCCTTCGAGCCCCAGCCGGAAGGCTCCCGCACCATCTTCCCCTTTCTCGTCAAGTCGGATGACCCCGCCCCCGGCTACGTCGAGCTCCCCTACACGCTGCCGCAGGATTCCACCCTCTTCCTCCTGCTCGGCGAGGAGACGACGGAAATCTGGAAGCAGAAGCTCGAATGGATCGCCCGCAAGGGCGGCCTCGCCCTGGTTAATATTCATCCCGACTACATCAATTTCTCCGGAAAACGGACCTCAACCTGCTACCCGCATTCGCTGGTGAAGGAGTTCCTCGAACACCTGTGCAGCCGTTACCGGGGAAAATACTGGAATCCTCTGGCAAAGGATCTCGCCTGCTGGTTCCGCCGCCACGCGGTTCCTTTGCCGGATGCCGATGATCCGGCTTGTTGACGCCCCTCCCCCCTGCTAGAACGCCCTCACCCCCCATCCCCCCGCCCCCCCAATGATTCGCCTTCGACACAAGGTGCTGATCCATAGTTTTCGCTTGCTTGACCAGCTCACGCTGGTGGCTGCGGCAGCACTGATCATCTACTTCCGTCCGGAGATCGCCCTTTTCGGCGGTCATCCGACCACTCCGGCCACACCCCGGATCACCGATACCATCGGCGTGCTGATCCTGGCCCTCGGCTGGGTCGGTATCTTCGCCTACACCATCCGTTACAAGGCCGACCGTTTCGTCGCGCTGACCACCCAGATCAAGGATCTGGTCAAGGCCACCACGCTGGCAGCGTTCTGGCTGATGCTCGTCAGCGGGATCTTCGCGGTCGGCAGCTTCAATACCCTCAACATCCTGTTCTTCTGGAGCGCGGTCACCGGTGCCGGAGTCATCAGCCGGCTGGCCCTGCGGCTGGTGCTGATGAGCGCCCGGCGCTCAGGTTACAACTACCGCTACCTGCTGATCATCGGAGCCAACTCGCGTGCCAACGAAGTGGCCGACAAGATCGACGCCAAGCCGGAGCTTGGCTACAAGATCATCGGCTTCGTCGCCGAGAACGAAAGCACCCGCCAGACTTGGAGCGAGCGAAACAGCCACCGCGGCGAAGTGCTGGGAACGCTGGATGAACTCCAGGGCGTGCTCAAGCGCGAGCGAGTCGATGAGATGATGGTCTGCCTCCCGGTGGAGTCGCGCTTCAGCGACATCGTCACCGTCGTCCAGCACGCCCGCGACCTCGGCGTGGTGGTGCGCCTGATGCCGGATCTGCAAGATGAGTCGCTGTTCAAGAACGTCCACCTCGAGGAATTCGAAGGCGAGGCCGTCGTCACGATGTTCCGCGAGCAGATGCTGCTGCAACTGCTCGCCAAGCGTATGGTGGACGCCGCGCTTTCCTTGACCGCACTGATCGTGCTCGCCCCGCTGATGCTGGTGGTGGCAATCCTGATCAAGGTCACCAGCCCCGGTCCGGTGTTCTTTGCCCAGGACCGCGTCGGCATGAACCAGCGTAGCTTCCGCATCTACAAGTTCCGCTCGATGGTGGTGGACGCCGAAGCGAAGAAGAAGGAACTCGCCCACCTCAACGAGATTGCCGATGGCCCGGCCTTCAAGATGAAGGACGATCCGCGGATCACCCGGATCGGTCGCTTCATCCGCAAGACCAGCATCGACGAGCTGCCCCAGCTCTTCAACGTGCTGCACGGCGAGATGAGCCTGGTCGGCCCGCGCCCGCCGCTCCCGGATGAGGTGAAGAAGTACGAGTGGCTCTTCCGCAAGCGCCTCTCCGTGAAGCCTGGTATCACCTGCGTCTGGCAAATCAGCGGCCGCAGCAACACCACCTTCGAGCGTTGGATGCAGATGGACAGCGAGTACATCGACAACTGGTCCATCTGGCTCGACTTCAAGATCCTGGTCAAAACCGTGCCCGCCGTCTTGTTCGGCCGCGGAGCGTCATGATGCATTCCTGCCGATAAGCATCGTCTGGACACACCCATGCCCTCCCTTTCCAAAGTCCTGAATTTCGCCGGATCGATCCTCGATCCCCGGTCGTATCTTCACATCCTCAGACTGATCCACTACAGCGGCTACAGCCATGTCCGCGAGCGGGGCAAGATCAGGAAAGGAAAGGGATCGGGCATCGCCCCGAATGCTTCGCTGCGAAACGGCGAGCGCATCGAGATGGGACGCGACTGTCACATCGGCGAACGCTGCTACCTGTGGGCCGGCGACTCGACCGGCCGCATCATCCTCGGGAACTTCGTGTCCCTCGCGCCCGAGGTTTTCATCACTGCTTCCGACTATCGCTTCGAAGCCGGCAAACCCTTCCGGCAACAACCGAAGAACGAACGCGACATTCGCATCGGCAACGACGTGTGGCTCGGTGCCCGCGTCGTGGTCACCGCCGGCGTCACCATCGGCGATGGCTGCATCGTCGGTGCCGGTGCCGTCGTCACCAAGAATCTCCCCGCCG
Source organism: Luteolibacter arcticus (assembly GCF_025950235.1). Taxonomy (NCBI): domain Bacteria; kingdom Pseudomonadati; phylum Verrucomicrobiota; class Verrucomicrobiia; order Verrucomicrobiales; family Verrucomicrobiaceae; genus Neoluteolibacter; species Neoluteolibacter arcticus. The sequence continues at coordinate 416,848 of NZ_JAPDDT010000003.1, forward strand.
GCTCGATCGCCGCGGGAGTCCCCGCCCGGGTCATCGGAACACGAGAACCCGTCACTGCTGTTGAATCATCCCCCCCATGAAAGCCGACGTAGCCATCGTCATCGTGTCCTACAATTCGCAGGACCACATCGGAGCCTGCCTCGAAAGCGTATTCGCCCAGAGGAAGTCCGTCACCCAACAGGTCATCGTGGTCGATAACGACTCCCGCGATGATACCGTCAATTTCATCCGCACGAACTTCCCGGAAGTCGAACTGGTGCTGCCCGGCACCAACCTCGGCTTCGCCAAGGGAGTGAATCTCGGAGTGAAGCATTCCAACGCGGAGTACGTGCTGCTCTTGAATCCCGACACCGTGATTCTCGACAACGCCGTGGACGTGATCGTGGATTTCGCCCGCAAGAATCCGAACCACGGTCTCTACGGCGGACGCACCTTGCGCCCGGATGGCAGCCTCGAGCCCTCCTCGTGCTGGGGTCGTCCCACCTTGTGGAGCATGACCTTGTTCGCCTTCGGCCTGACCACCATCGCACCGAAGAACCGCTTCCTCGACCCAGAGTCCCTCGGCTCCTGGCAACGCGACACCGTCCGCGAGGTCGGCGTCATCACCGGCTGCTTCCTGCTTTCTCCCACGGAAGTGTGGAACAAGCTCGGCGGCCTCGATGAACGCTACTTCATGTATGGTGAGGATGCGGATCTCGCGATGCGTGCCCACGCCGCCGGCTACCGCCCGGTCATCTGTCCGGACGCAACGCTGATCCACGAAGTGGGCGCCTGCTCCGACACGCCGGTCCACAAGACGATGCTGCTCTACCGCGGCAAGGCGAGTCTGGTCCGCACCCACTGGACCGGTCTGGCCCAATGGCTCGGCCTGTTCTTCCTAGCCACTGGCACCGGGCTGCGCGCTGCGCTCAGCAAGGTGAAGGCCAAGCCCGATTCCGCAAACAGTGCCGCCGCCCGCTGGCAAACGCTGTGGGCGGAGCGCAACAAGTGGATCTGCGGCTACGGCAGCCCCACCGCTTGAGTGAATCAGCGCCCCATCACACCCATGATCAGCGTTGTCATTCCCAGCTATAACCGCCGCGACTGCGTGCTCGCGCTGTTGGCCGACGTCTATGCCCAGCAAGGCGTGGAGATGGAGGTCATCGTCGTCGATGACCGCTCGCCGGACGATAGCGTTGAGGCCATCCGCCGCGCTTACCCGCAGGTCACCCTGCTGGTGAACGAGAAAAACGGCGGCCCGGCCGTCACCCGCAACCGCGGCATCCGCGCGGCCAAGGGGGACATCATCGTCGGCCTCGACAGCGACGTCACGGTGCCCGACTGCCACGTGCTGGCCAACGTGGAGAAGCGCATGAAGGCGCATCCCACCGTCACCGGCCTCGCCTTCCGCCTCTACAAGCCGGACGGAAAGTCGGAAGACACCCCCCGCTGGTGGCACCCGGTGCCGATCGAGCAATACGCGGGCAAGAGCTTCCTGACTTCCTACTTCAGCGGCACCGCCTACGCGTTCCGGCGTGAGGAGCTCATCAAGGCCGGCATGTATCCCGAGATCCTCTACATGCACTACGAGGAAGTGGAACTGGCCTTCCGCATCCTGGACAACGGCGGATCGATCCTCCACTGCCCGGAACTCTCGGTCTTGCATCATGCCAACGAGGTCTCCCGCCGCAGCGAGGTCAGCGTGTTCTACAAGCCGCGCAACCAACTGCTGGTCGCCGCCGCCTGCCTGCCCGGCTGGAAGGCGCTCAAGTATGCGATCCCGCGGATGGCCTTCCAATTCATCACCGCTTGCCGGCGAGGTCACCTGAAGGACTTCATCCGCGCCATGAAGTCGGCGTCCGAGTTGATTCCCCGCCGTTTGGAGAATCGCGAGCCCCTCCGCCCGGAAACGATGCGACAAATTGACGCTCTCAAGCAGGGACTTGTTCCCTGAGAGCTGGCGTGCATTCCGCTTCATGCGCAATGTGCACACCCTCCGTAATTCCCGCAACATTTCTAAGTCACTAAAGACCAATGGTGAAATTTAACTGTTAGGACAGGAAATCGACTTGCGACTTGCTAACAGGCCGATTCTTCGGACTCTAGGATTCTCAAATTGAAAAAACTCCGGTAAATTCAAAATTCGTTAAGGATCTCTTGCGATTGTGAATTGACGGACCACGCAAAACGCGGTGCCCCCAGCCTGCGCCTTTCAGTCCGGCACCGGCCTGATCCCCCTCAAAACCAGCAAATCGGAAACCACCGAACCTGTACATGAGAATCAAAGCCTACTTCCTTCTTCTAGCAGCCGCACTCGCGGCCCCGTTTTCTGCGTCTGCAAAGCCGACGCGGACCCCTGCTTTCGGCCCAAATGGAACCCATTGGCCGGAATTGATCCCGACACCGTTCATGTATGACAACACGGTGTCGAACATCGTGAACGTCCCCTGCAACTGGACGGCCATCCGAAACGCCATCCAGGCCGTCACCAACGCCCAGGCGAATAGCGGCACCCTGATCCTGGTGGCTCCCGGCACGCTGACCGGCAACGGCAGCGGCTCCGGCGCCGATCCCGTCATCCAAAACGTGGGTTCCAACAGTTGGGGCCAGCGCGTCACCGTCGCACCCCGCGACGGCTACGGCACCGTGAAATGGGAGAAGGGCGTGCGCTTCGTAAAGGTCTTTGGCGTCTGCTTCGCTGGCTTCGAGTCGATCAACACCGGCACCAACGGCTCCGTGAAGAGCGGCGTGAAAATGCACGGATGCAACCGCTCCGCCCTTGCATGGATCAAGTGCACCGGCCACCTGGGCGTCTACGGCACCGATGGCTTCGTGACCCAGGGTATCGAGGTGGTTGAAATGGTCCAACCCGATCATTACGTCGTCAGCGATGACTCGGCTGACCTCTACGCCGGTGGCGGCGGTTTCGATGGCTGGCGCTTTGACGGCTGCTACCACGCGCCACGCTTCTTCGAGGTTCCCTACAGCGGTGCCAAGCCCCACACCGACACCTTCCAGATGGCCGCTGCGGGCGGTGGTGAATACAGCAACATCACCATGCGCGACAGCGCCTACTTCTCGTCCAACAACTGCTCGATCCAAACTGGCAATGTCGATGGGTTCTTCCTCGAGAAGTGCTACGTGGTCTCGGGCGAAACCTCGCTTTCGCGCTATCCCCACCTGCCAGGCGGTGCCACCGAGTCGACTTCCAACGCCTTCAACGGCTCCGGCAAGAACTTCACGGCCAAGGACTGCGTCTTCATCGGCGGCATGGGCTTGAACGACAGGGACTCCACCCGCCCGTGGAGCTTCGTCCAGAACACCAAGACCAACAAGACCTACGGTTCATTGAACCAACCCTTGTCCGGTTCCTGGACCGTGGACACCAATCTCAACCAGAACAACTCGGGCATGCCGGTCTACCCGACCGACGCTTACCTTAATACGATCTGGGCGAACCCCGGCGCGACCACGGATGTCCAACGCCCCGTCTTCATCCCTGCCGGCGGCACCTACAATTCCCCACAACAGGTGACCATGACCTGCTCGACCGGCGGCGCTGCGATCTATTACACGCTCGACGGCAGCACTCCGACCACCTCGTCCACCCGCTACACCGGGCCGCTGCCGGTGTCGGCGACCACCACCATCCGGGCCTTTGCGACCGCCAGCGGCCTTGATCCCTCGGGCGTGCAAACGAGCGACTACGTGATCACCAACCAGGTGAACACACCGGTTTTCTCCCCGCACGGCGGCTTCTTCAGCTCGGCCCAGTCGGTGACGATCACCACCTCCACCTCGGGCGCTGCGATCCGCTACACCCTGGATGGCAGTACGCCGACCGCATCCTCCACGCTCTACACCGGACCGGTGATGATTTCCGCGACCTCCACGCTCAAGGCGATCGGGACCAAGACGGGTGCCACCAACAGCGCCGTGGCCACCGCGAACTTCGGGATCGGCAGCGCTTTTATCTCCAGTGACGCGTGGACCAACATCGTCGTCCCGACCCAGAACTCGCGCTTCACCGTGCGGTGGAATGCGGTCGCGGACGGGCCCAACGTGGACGCAGTGACAGGCCTCGCCCTCGGCTCGGTGGATGACTACAAGGACCTCGCCTGCATCGCCCGTTTCAATATCAACGGCACGATCGATGCCCGCAATGGCGGTGCCTATCAGGCCCTGGCCACCCTGACCTACGCCGCGGGAACGATCTACCGCTTCCAGATGGACGTGGACTTCTCGACGAAGAAATACTCGGTAACCGTGACGCCTGACGGCGGCCTGCCGGTCTTGATCGCGCAGAACTTCAGCTTCCGGACGGAACAAGCCACGGTAAGCAGCCTCGATCACCTGGGCATCGTTGCCCTCGAAGGTGGCACGCACATGTTGTCCGACATTGTCTTCGGCACCTCGACACCGCCCTCGGCACCTCAGGGCCTCCGGGTCACCTCGAATCCCTGAGCCCCGCTCCCACCTCTCCGACGGCACTGCGACGGGTCGCAGTGCCGTCGTTTCATCGGTTCCCCTCCCCTTTTCACCCGTGAATCCCACCCCCCCCGTTCGAGTCCTCTATAGTTTCCCGCACAAATTGGGTGCGGGACGCATTTGCACCACCGCTTGGCATCAGGTCGAAGGCGCTTCCCGTGCGGGCGCGCAGGTCACCGTGATGACCGGCTCCCAAGTCCGCCCGGTGAACGACAGTGTCACCGTGAAGACGACGCTGTCCCTCGGCAAATTGCGAGTGCCCTACAAGCTGATCGGCCGCGATCTCGCCTGCCACTGGCACGACATCGCCACCTCGATGTGGCTGAATGCCCACCATCGCGAAGTCGATGTGGTGCATAGCTGGCCGCTCGGATCCATCCGCACCATCCGCACCGCGAAGCGCCATGGCATCCCCGTGGTGCTGGAGCGTCCGAACGCGCATACCGCTTACGCCTATGAGGAAGTGGAGCGCGAGAACCGCGAGGTCGGCATCGTGCTGCCGGACAACCACGATCACGAGGTGGATCCCAAGCGCCTCGCGCTGGAGGAGAGCGAATACGCGGAGGCGGACTACCTGCTCTGCCCGTCCGACTTCGTGGCGCGGACCTTCCTGGACCGCGGCTTCGAGCAAGCGAAACTGGTGCGCCACCAGTATGGCTACGATTTCTCGCGTTTCAGCCCGCAGCACGCGGAGACCCCGGGTCACGACGGGCTGGTGATGATTTATGCCGGCGTGGTGGAGCCGCGCAAGGGACTGCACCACGCGCTGAAGGCGTGGCTCGACTCGGGTGCCCATGAAAAGGGTACCTTCATGGTCTGCGGCCAATTCGTCCCCGGCTACCGCGAGCGTCTGGAGCCGATGCTTTCCCACCCCAGCGTCAAAATCATGGGCCACCGCACCGACTTGCCCGACCTGATGCGCCAGGCCGACATCTTCGTGCTTTCCTCGGTCGAGGAAGGCAGCGCGCTGGTCACCTACGAAGCCCGTGGCTCGGGATGCGTGCTGGTGGTCTCCGACGCCTCTGGCGCGGTGTGCGAGCACATGAAGAACGGCTTGATCCATCCCATGCGCAGCGTGGATGAACTGACAGCGCATCTCCGCCTGCTAGATGGCGACCGGTCGCTGCTGGAGAAGCTGAGGACGGCGTCCGTCGCCGATCTTAACTTGCTGACCTGGGACGAAGCAGGTCGCAAGCTCGCCGAAGTTTATCGTACCGTCGCCGCGCGCGCTGCCTGAAGGGAGCGCGCTTCAACTTTCCTTCCCGACTTCCCGCGTGAGTCCGCTCGGCTTTCTCTTCTTCCTCGTCACTGCCCTCGGGCTGCTGTGCGCACCGCGGAAATGGGTGCTCGTGCCGTTTTTGGCCGGCGTGCTCTACATGACCCACGGGCAGAAGTTCGAGGTGGCCGGGATCAACCTGCCGATCTTCCGCCTGTTGCTGGCCGTCGGCTTGCTCCGCATCATCATCAAGGGAGAAGGCATCGAGGGCGGGATGAACGTGATCGACAAGATCATGATCGCGTTCTTCGGCTGGATGTTCTTTGCGAGCTTCTTCCATGAATCGGGCGTCGATGATGCAGGCCCGGTCTTCATCATCGGTCAGGTTGCCGAGATCGGCATCAGTTACCTCATGGTGCGATGCTACTGCCGGAGTCTCACCGAGCTCTACTCGCTGGCATCGATCATGGCCTACATGCTGGTGCCGGTCGCGCTGGAGATGATCTACGAGGAACTCACTGGCAGAAACATGTTCTCCGCGGTCTTCGGCGGGGTCAGCGATCTGGTGGTCGTCCGGGACGGCGAACTCCGTGCCCGCGGCCCCTTCCGCCACGCCATCCTCGCCGGCACGGTGGGGGCCTCGCTGGTGCCGCTGATGATCGCGATGTGGCGGAGCCATCGCAAGGCCGCCACGATCGGTTTGCTCGCCTGCCTGACCCTGGTCATTGCCTGTTCGTCCAGCGGCCCGGTACTGAGCCTGGTCTTCGGGCTGATCGGGGTGTTCCTTTGGAAATTCCGCCCGTGGATGCCGATGGTCCGTTGGGGAATGCTCATCGGCTACCTGGGGCTGACAGTGTTCATGAAACAGCCCGCCTATTTCATCATCGCCAAGATGAGCATGGGCGGCAGTACCGGCTGGCACCGGTCCAAGCTGATTGATGCGGCGGTGAAGCGCTTTGACGAATGGTGGCTTATCGGCACCGACTACACCCGGGCCTGGATGCCCACCGGCCTGCCGGGCAAATCCCAGCACACCGACATCACCAACTACTACCTCGGCTTCGGGGTGAAGGGCGGCATTCTGGCCATCATCCTGATGCTGGCCGTGCTCTGGATCGCCTTCAAATGGGTGGGCGACATCCTCGACGCGCGGCCGGAATTGGACGAGCGCGACCGCTTCATGATCTGGTGCATGGGGGCCAGTCTTTTCTCCCACGTGGCGACCAGCGTCTCGGTCGCCTACTACGACCAGTCGCTGGTGTTTTTCTGGTTCAGTGTCGCCTCGATCTCCTCGCTGGCCGCGATGATCTACCTCCCGGCGGAAGAAACCGACCAAACCGAGGAACCCCTCGGCTATGACATGCCGCGCTCCTGATGACACCATGACTCCGGTAGCCCTTCCCTCCTCCGAGACCGCACGGCCCCGATCCGCGGACGATGGCGTTCCCGGCGATCCTGCCATGAAGAAGATCCTTTTCATTGCCTATCACTTCCCGCCTGCGGGAGGCGGTGGCGTGCAGCGCTCGCTGAAGTTCGTCAAATACCTGCCTGAAGCCGGCTACCTGCCGATCGTGCTGACCATCGAGGCCCCGGATGATCGCCGCTGGACCCCCAAGGACCAGGCGCTGATGGATGAAGTGCCGGAGAGCGTGCAGATCCACCGCGTTTCGATTCCAGACGAGGTGCACGTGCCCGGGAAGCTGGAGCGCGCGGCCCGCGAGTTGTTAGGCATGCGCAGCCGCTTCGGCCGGACGTGGATGGAGCGCGTGATCGAAGCCGGCACGCGGATCGCGCTGCAGGACAAGCCCGACTTGATTTTCGTCACCATGTCGCCGTTCGATGGAGCGGATGCCGCGGCGGAGATTTCCCGGCGCACCGGCATCCGCTGGGTCGCCGACCTCCGGGATCCTTGGGCGCTCGATGAATTCCAGCTCCATCGCACCGGCTTTCACCGCGAGCTCGAGAAGTCCCAGATGCAGCGTTCCCTGAAGAGCGCCGCCTTGGTCATCATGAATACACCCGAGTCGGCGCGGCGGGTGAAGGAGACCATGCCGCAAATCCGGCCGGAACGGGTCGTCAGCCTCACCAATGGCTATGATGCCGAGGATTTCTCCGGCGAAGTTCCACCCATCGGCGGCGGTAAATTCAACATCGTCCACTCCGGCTATTTCCACGCCGAGCAGGGACTGATGGAGCGGACGCGGCAGAAGCAATATCGCCTGTTAGGCCGGACCATCCCCGGGGTCGAACGCCTGTCCCGCTCGCACTACTACCTGCTGCAGGCGCTGGAAAAATGGCTGAAGGAAGCCCCTGAGATCGCCGGTGAAGTCCGCATGCACTGCGTCGGCGTGCTTTCGAAGTCCGACCAGGCTCTCATCGACGCCTCTCCCGCCAAGGACCTCTTCGTGTGCTCCGGCTACTTGAGCCACAGCGAATGCCTGCGCTTCGTGCGCGGCGCGGACCTGCTGTTCCTGCCGATGCACAAGATGCCCGCGGGCATGAAGGCCGGACTCGTGCCCGGCAAGACCTACGAATACATGGCCGCCGGCCGCCCGGTGATGGCCACGTTGCCGGAAAGCGATGCCCGCGATTTCCTCGAGCACGCCGGGACCGGCGTATTCTCCCCGCCGGGCGATGTGGACGCTCTCCTCACCGCCTTGAAAGGCCAGCATGCGAAATGGAAATCCGGCCAGCTCTCCTGCGATTGGAACGAGGAGTTCGTCCACCAGTTCGAAAGAAAGAACCTCACGGCCAAGCTCGCGGAATTCCTCGATCAGGTCCGCTGACACTTCCCTCCCCCCCCCGACTTGATGCAGGCTGAACTCGTGATCGAAAAACCACCTGACGAACCGCTGCCGTTACGGCGTATTGGCGGTGAGCAGGCGGGACCGAAGCGTCCCAACAAAAAGCGACGCCGCAATCCCTTTGCCACGATCGACGTCTCAAAGGACCTTCGCAAGAACTCGGTCCGCGGTGCTTCCTACATGTCCATGGCCCGCATCGGCGGGCTGGTCCTTCGCATCGGCTCGACCGGTGTGCTGGCGCGCATGATCTCGCAGAGCGATTTCGGCCTCATGGGGATGACCGCGGTGTTCACGAACTTCCTGGCGATCTTCATGGATGTCGGCCTTTCGCAAGCGACCATCCAGCGCAAGGACATCAATCACCGGCAGATCTCGACGCTGTTCTGGATCAATGTCGCCCTCTCGCTGCTGATCGCGGTGGTCTTCGCCGGCTCCGCACCGCTGATCGCGATGTTCTACAAGACGCCGATGCTGGTGACGATAATCCCGGTGCTGGCCTTGAGCTTCCTCTTCGGCGGGCTGGGCCTGCAACACTCGGCGCTGCTCACGCGCAACATGCGCTACTCGCTGCTGGCCGTCTCCGAGATCGGATCGAGCATCGCCGGCGTCGCGGTGGCAATCTTCATGGCACGGGCCGGCATGGGCTACTGGTCGCTGGTCGGACTGGCGCTCGCACCGCCGGTCGTGAAGACGATCATCATGTGGCTGTCCCTGCGCTGGGTTCCCAGCCCCCCCTCCCGCAACAACGGCGTGCGCAGCATGCTCAAGTTCGGTGGCGACGTGTTGGGCTTCAACATCGTCAACTATTTCTCCCGCCAGGCCGGCAGCCTGCTCATCGGCCGCTACTGCGGCGCGAACCCGCTGGCACTCTACGACCGCGCCTACAGCCTGCTCCTGATGCCCATCGGCCAGATCAACGGGCCGCTCGGTGCGGTCTCGATTCCCGCGCTGTCTCGCCTGCAGAACGAGCCCGAGCGCTTCGGCCGCTACTATCTCAATGCCATCCTCCTGATCTGCTCGCTGAGCATCCCGGTGATCGCCGGGCTCACCCTCTTCTCCGAGCAAGTGGTCTTGCTGTGGCTGGGCGAGAAGTGGATGAATACTGCGGAGATCTTCCGCCTGCTGGCGCCCGCGGCCCTCATTGGCGGCATCTCGAATCCAGCCGGCTGGCTTCTCATTGCCCTTGGTGATACCAAACGCTACCGCACGATGGGCGTTGTAAATTCCCTCATCATCGTGGCCGCATTCATCCTGGGAGCATTTTTCTGGCCGGACAGGGAGCCGGGGCAAGATGGTTCGCTGAAAGGCGTGGCCATTGCCTACTCGGCGGCGATGATCCTCAACTTCATCCCCTACTGGGCATGGTCGCTCAAGGGCACGCCGGTGAAGCTCGGCCAGGTCCTGCGCACCATGCTGATCCCCACGGTCTCCTGCATCCCCGCCGGGGCCGCCGCCTGGTGGATCCTGAGCCTGGCTCACGGTCGCATCGACGCCTGGGGCCTGGTGATCGCCGCCGGCCTCGCCTTCAGCATCATCTACGCCGTCATTCTCCTGTTTGGCTTCAAGAAGCTGAGCTTCTTCCGTAACATCGCCGGAGAGTTCCGCAAAAAAGGTTAAGTTCACTCCGTTCCTCCCCTCCCCATGGTCATCATCATTCCCACCTGCCAACGCGGCGAACTCCTCGTGCGGACGCTGCAATGCCTGGTCGATGCCGATTTGCCCGACTCCGTGACCCGCGTCATCGTCGTGGAGAACGGCAAGAAGGACGAAGCGGAGGCCAAGGCCGCAAGCTTCTCCGACCGCCTGCCGATCAAGTATCTCTACACGCCGGTCGGCAGCAAATGCGCCGCTCTCAATCTCGCGCTCGAGTCCTGCGATGGTGAGTTCGTCGTCTTCTTCGACGATGACGTGCGCATCGATCCCGGCTGCGTGCGCGCCTATGCCGAAGCGGCCAAGGGCAAGACCGGCGGCGAGTTCTACGCCGGCAAGTGCAACGTGGACTACGACGTGCCGCCACCCGAGTGGCTCAAGCACTACCTTCCCTACTCCGCGAAGGGCTGGAGTTACGGCGAGTCGATCCGCGACCTCAACGAGCCGCTCGCACTGGGTTTCAACTGGGCCGCCTTCGCCGACGACATCAAGAAGGCCGGCTCATTCAATCCCGACATCGGCCCCGGCCGCCTCATTTCCATTGGAGATGAAACCGACCTGCAGCGGATCATGCTCGATCAGGGCGTGAAAGGCATCTATCTGCCCGCCGGCTTGGTATGGCATCACGTCCCCGAGGACCGCTGCTCGACCGCATGGACCTTGGAGCGCAACCGCCGCATGGGTCTGCTGGTCGGCCGCAAATTGGCCGATGCCCCAGCGCCGAAGCGCTTCAGCAAGGCCGCCGCGGCTTGGGGGAAAATCGTCGGCCTCGGCGTTTTCACCAAGATCGGCAAGGCGTTTCTCAGCGACGCGAAGCACTTCCACTATCAACAGCGGCGTCACTGGAACCTCGGTGTCTGGCAAGGACACCAGAACGGCGGCGCATAAAAAAGGCACAACTCCGCAGATCCTGCCGATCAAAGAGCCTACGCGATCACGTGATGGACCGATGGCCCGGCATTTGCTGGAGTTCCACTGCTTCCCCGCCACTCCAAGGAAGATCCAACAGTTAGTTCATTCTCCTGAAATATAAGGATATCATAGACTTCCAAAAAGATCTCGCCCGAGTATTGCCTGCTTGATAGTTTGCTTTGCTTTCACGCTCCCTCCCCCACTATCCGCCTCGGAATCTCCCCTCGGGATTCCGCTTCGGACAATCCCCCCAGGTATGTCAAGTTCCCCCTGCCTCATTGGCCCCGGACTCCGTTTTGCGGATGAGTCCCTGCACTCCGCGTGCAGCGATGCCCCCATGCTGAATCCGTTCACCGGCTTGATTGAAAAGGCCGGCCCCATGGCACGAGTCTGCCGTCGTTGAGAGACCGGACCCCCTTTCGCTTTCCCTCTCGTTTCCCCCCTTTCGTTTCCCCCCCTGTCCCTGTTCCCCACCCACCAGATGAAATTGAAGTTCCTTTCCCGAGGTTCGGACCGTCGCTTTGATGTGTTGCCGTCCAGTTGGCGGACCACGCTGAATCTGTCCGCGTTGATGGCGATGGCGTTCGCCCCGCTCGCTCATGCACAGCAGGTCGGCTTCAACGCGAGCTTGCTGAAGTGGCCCGCCGGTGCCGCCAACAACAAGGCGAAGGACGTGTCCTCGCTTCAGTTCGGCCCGGACAACCGGCTCTACTTCACGCAGGTGAATGGCACCGTCATCGCCTGCGATGTCACGCGCCTGGGACCGAATGATTACCACGCGGCCAATGCCGAGACCATCAACCTGGTAAAGCTGATCCCGAACCACGACGACGACGGGACCTACAACCCCGCGCCGCTCATGGAGAACGGTGACCTCGGCTTCCGCCAGTGCACCGGCCTTCTCGTCACAGGCACCGCGGCGAATCCGGTGGTCTATGTCTCCTCCTGCGACCCGCGCCAGGGAGCCGGCAGTGGTGGCACCGACTTCGATCTCGATACGAACTCCGGCATCGTTTCTCGCCTGACCAAGAATGCCTCGACCGGCGAATGGGAAAAGGTGGACGTCGTCCGCGGCTTGCCACGTTCGGAAGAAAACCACGCCAACAACGGGCTCACGATCAGCGCCGATGGCAACACCCTCTACCTCGCGCAAGGCGGCAATACCAATGCCGGCGCCCCCTCGGCCAACTTCGCCTATTGCGCCGAGTACGCACTCTCCGCCGCGATCTTGTCGATCGATCTCGTCGCCATTAATGCACTGCCGGTCCAGACCGACATGCACGGTCAGAAGTACCTCTACAATCTTCCGACTCTCAATGATCCGAACCCGGACCGCGCTCACAACGGCGACGGCTCGGACGTGAACGACCCCTTCGGTGGCAATGACGGTCTCAACCAGGCCAAGCTGGTGCAGGGCGGCCCGGTGCAGGTCTATGCCTCCGGTTTCCGCAATCCCTACGACGTGCTCATCGCGACGACGCCGGGGCACGTGGGGAAGATGTACACCTTCGACAATGCCGCTAACCAGGGTTGGGGCGGCTACCCGAAGAACGAGGCGGTTCCTGCCACTGTCACCAATGAATACGTCGCCGGTGAACCCGGAACGGTGAACAACAAGGACGGCCTCTATCTTATCTCCGGCCCCGGTTACTACCGCGGCCACCCCAGTCCGATCCGCGCGAACCCCGCAGGCGCCGGTTGGTTCTGGAAAGTCGAGGATGGCCCCGGCGCTGGCCTCCAATTCTCCGCCGCTCCGACCACCGACTGGCCGCCCGTGCCGGTTTCAATGGCCGATCCCCAGCAGGGCGACTTCCTGATGCCCGGCCCCCTCGATGGTGCCCTGATCACCAACACCTTCTCGACCACCGGTTTGACCGAATACACCGCTCCCAACTTCGGCGGTGAGATGATCGGCGACATCCTCGCCACCCAATACAATAATCAGGCGCTCCAGCGCATCATGATGAATGGCGACGGCACGGTCGCGGAGAATAGCAGCCTGCTTCTCAAGGGCACCGGCTACGGCACTCCGCTCGACGTGACCTGCCCCGGTCCGGGCGCTGCCCCGACCCTGTGGGGCACGATCTTCATTGGTCACCACTCCAGCAAGATCTCCATCCTCGAGCCGACCGACTTCGATTCGCCGGGCGGTGGCGTTTGCTCCGGCGTCTTCAGCTTCGCGCTGGACGAGGACAACGACGGCTATAGCAACGCCGACGAGGTCTCCAACAACGTCGACCCGTGCTCGCCGGCAGTCACCCCGGATGACCACGACGGCGACTTCCTTTCCAACCTGCTCGACTCCGACGACGACAACGACGGGATCGTGGACACCCAGGATGTCTTCCCGATCGACGCGCTCAATGGCCGCAGCGTCTCTGCTCCGGTGAACCTCGATCTCTTCAATGACAATGAGGACCTGGGCGGATTCTTCGAGCTCGGACTCAGGGGTGTGATGTTGAATCCCGGCCAGAACTACGCCGCGAAGATGCACGTGGACGATCTGATCGCGGGCGGCACCGGCGGTCTCTTCACTGATCCCTTCCCCGGCCCGGGCAATCCCCACGGCACCTCGAATACCCAGCTCAACGGCTACCTCTTCGGTGTCAGCGTCGACGAGTTCACCGGTCCGGTAATTGCCTCCTCGAAGATCGGCACACCGCTCTTCAACAGCGCACCGACCGCCCACCAGTCGCAGGGCATGTTCATCGGCAATGGCGACCAGGACAACTACGTCAAGGTCGCGTTCAACGCCAACAACGGCGCCGGCGGCGTCGAAGTGGTGCACGAGGAAAACGGAGTCATCCTGACCCAGGTGATTCACCCGGCACCCGGCCTCTTCGCTCCCGGGGTGTTGGATGTGTTCGCTTACTGCCTCGTCGATCCGATCGCAGGAACGGTCCATCCCGGCTACTCGCTCAACAATGGCCCGATCACCTACGTCGGCTCTCCGCTCGTGGTGAGCGGCAAGATCCTGGGAGCGATCCGCGGTTCCTCCGCCATGGCCCTCGGCATGCTGGCCACCACCGGCACGGTCGAAACGCCGACCTTCGAAGCGACCTGGGACTACCTCGATGTCGCGCCGGTCACCAATACCGCTTCCGCCAAGCTGACCATCAGCGGCGCGGGCACCCTCTCCAGCTCCTCCACCAACACCGGTGGTTCGTTCAGGCTGGAGAACAATTCCACCGGTGGCCAGAAGATCACCTCGCTGTCGATCGACTTGCGCACCGGCATGATGCCTGACGTCGTCTTCGACCCCGCTCACACCGCGGGCGATCACGATGGCAAGGCCTTCCAAGTGGACGCCAATGCTCCGGAAGATTTGCCGGCACCCACGGGCACCGCCACCCACACCTTCGCGGCCCCGCACAATGGCGTCGACAGCGGCGACGGCTACGGTGCCATCACGGTCGATTGCTCCGGTCTGGATTTCCCTGCCGGGCGGCTTCTGAAATTCTCGTCCGACATCGACCCGCTCAGCATCAAGATGACGCCGACGCCGGTGACCGGCCCCGGGCCGTTCGAGGCAGGCAGTATCTCCGGTCTCGAGATCGTCGGAGCCACGGTCACCGTGACCTTCGACGACGGCACCGTCCGCAAGAGCCGCCTCGGTGGCTTGCCAGGCACCTCGAATGCCAACAAGGGATCAGGCAGCGATCTCTCCCCGGCCCAGCTCCCGACACCCAGCATCTCAGTGGCGGGACAAGCATCGCCATTCACGACGACGACGCAGCCGACCGTTCGCGTGGTGGGCAAGCCCGGCGCCACCGTCCAAGTTGGCGTCTTCCGCTCGGCCCTCCGGCTCACCGGCCACGAACCGATGTATACGGTTCCCGGCTACCAGATCGATCCCTACGAGACCAATCGCGTCGAGTCCTACGACTACAGCGAAGTGACCATCGGTGCCAATGGATTGGTGGACATGCCGCTCTCCCTGAACTATGACGAGGTGCTCGGCGGCATCCATATGGTCACTGCCTTCCTGACCGATCTCAACGGTCACCGGAGCGCTTCCTCGAACGTCCTGACGATCGAGTATGACCCGACCGCCACCCCGCCGAACGCACTATTCCGGATCAACACCGGCTCGAATACCAGCTACACCGACACCGCGGACCAGGTCTGGGCGGCGGATGCCAATACCAGCACCTACAATTCGACCTCCGGATCCGTCGACACCTCGGCCCTCACCGCCGAGACCCCGATCGCCGGCACCGAGGACGATGTGCTTTACCGCACCTTCCGCTACGACAGCAGCGCGTCCTCGCCCCTCGACTTCAACTTCACGGTCCCCAACGGCGACTACGAAGTGCGCCTGCACTTCGCCGAAACGTGGTCCGGCGTCACCGCCGTGGGACAACGCGTGTTCGACGTCTTGCTGGAAGGAAACACCGCAGTGAACGATCTGGACGTCTTCGCGGAAGCCGGCTCGAACGCCGTGCTCGTGAAGACGCTGGAGACCACCGTCAATGATGGTCTGCTCACCCTCGGCCTCCGCCATGAGGTCCAAAACCCCTTCGTCTGCGGCATCGAGATCCTCCAGCTCAACGTCACCGGCCCGGATGAGGAAGCGCCCGAGCCACCAGCCCTGCTGACTCACTCAAACCTGCAGTCCGGCAGCGTCCAGCTCGCGTGGTCCCAGGCTTCCGACAATTCCGGCAGCATCGCGGGCTACCGCATCTATCGCGACAGCCTGCTCGCTCCGCTCGTCGAGACGACCTCTCAGTCGTATCAGGTCACCGGCCTGATGCCGGCGACCGAGTATACCTTCGGCGTGGAGGCCTTCGATGCCGCTGGCAATGTTTCCACCCGCACGACGCTGGTCCTCACCACCGCCGCCGACACGCAGGACCCGAGCGCTCCCGGAACGCTCAAGGGAGCCCCGGGCAACGAACTGGCGATTCTCTCGTGGCTCGCCGCGACGGACGACACCCGCATTCAGGAATACCGCATCTCCCGTGACGGCAATCCCCCCACCACGGTGACCGGACTGGGTTACACCGATACCGGGCTGACCAATGGAACCCTCTATGAGTATTCCGTGGTCGCCGTCGACGTGGTCGGCAAGCTCTCGTCCGCGGTCACGGTTTCCGTCCGTCCGCGTGCACTGGGACCGGCGATCTATCGCGTGGACTGTGGCAATGTGACCGGCAACTACACCGATCTCGATGGCCGTGTCTGGACAGTGGATACCGGCTACAACCCCACGGCCAATGCCGTCGGCCCGACCCCGACCACTACCGTGGCGATTTCGGGAACCAACGCCCAAGAGGTCTACCGGACCTACCGTTACAAGAACCGCAATTCGGGTGTCGGCACTCCGATGAAGTATGAGTTCACGCTGCCCAATGGCCAATATGAACTGCGCCTTCACTTCGCCGAACTCTGGACCGGCGCGACGACACCGGGTGCCCGCGTCTTCAACGTGGCCGTCGAGGGAGAACCGACATTTACCAATTTCGATATCTTCGTCGAGGCGGGTCTCAATGCCGCCTTGGTGAAGGCAATCCCGGTCACCGTGGCGGATGGCAAGATGAACATTGACTTCGCGGTGGTCACCCAGAACCCGCAGATCTCGGGCATCGAGATCTTCCCGCTTCAGGAAGGCCCGCCCGACACCACCCCGCCCGATGCACCGGCGAACCTCGTCGTTTCCAGCAAGACCGATACCAGCGTCTCGCTGGCATGGGACGCTCCCACCGATGACGCGACCGCCTGGGAAGTCTCCCAAGGCAGCGAGGTCCTCGGCATCGTCACCGCAACCTCCTACACCATAACCGGCCTGACCCCGAACACCGGCTATACCTACTCGGTGCGGGCCCGGGATGCCGCGAACAACTACTCCACTCCGGCAACCCTGAACGTCACCACCGATCCCGACACCTCGCCTCCGTCGGCGCCGCAAAATCTCACGGCGACTCCCGGCAATGGCATCGTGATCCTCGGCTGGCAGGCACCGACGGGCGAACCGGTGGACCACTATCAGATCCTCCGCGACGAAGTCGAATTGACCACCGTGACCACTCCGGGTTTCACCGACAGCACGGTCACCAACGGGACCACCTATGTCTATAAGGTGAAGGCCGTGGACGCCGCGGACAATGCCTCGGCCGCCGCCACCGCCAGCACCACCCCGCAGTCGCTCGGGCCCGCCATCTACCGGATCAACTGCGGCAAGCTTGACGGCAGTCACACGGATCCTGGCGGCAACGTCTGGGCGGCGGACGCCCCTCCCTATTACAACAACAACGATACCGGTACCAGCTCGGTGACGGTGACAGGCACCACCGCGCCGGAAATTTACAAGACCCACCGCTACAAGAATCGCTTTTCGGGCGTCGGCACACCGCTGCGATATCAACTCCCGGTCACAAACGGCATCTACGAGGTCCGCCTGCATTTCGCTGAGGTCTGGACTCAAGCCGCGCTGGGCAAGCGGGTGTTCGACGTCTCGCTCGAAGGAACCTTGGTTCTGAACGACTTCGATATCTTTGCCGAAGTGGGTTCAAATACCGCGCTGGTCAAGGCGCTGCCGACGAGCGTGAGCGATGGATTGCTGACCATCGACCTCGCGGTGGTAGTCCAGAATCCCCAGATCTGCGCCATCGAGGTCTATCCAGTGGCATCCGGTGGCAGTGGCACCGGCGACACGGTCGCCCCGGGCACGCCGGGCAGTCCGGTGGCCGCAAACCTGACCCAGACCTCCGTGGACCTTTCGTGGAGCGCTTCCACCGACAATGAAGGCGGTAGCGGCGTGACGGGCTATCACGTCTTCCGCCGGATTCCGGCCACCCAACCGGTGGAGGAGGCCCAATTGATCGCCACCGTGACCGGCACTTCGTTCGCCGACAGCGGCCTCGCCCCGGCAACCGGCTACGAATATCGCGTGGTCGCCTATGACGGCGCGAACAACGCCTCGGATCCCGCCATCCTGCCCGTCACCACGGTGACTCCGGATACCACCGCGCCCACGAGTCCGAACAATCTGGCCGCCACGCCAAGCCTGGGCCAAGTGGCACTGTCCTGGCAGGCTTCCAGCGACATCGGTGGCAGCGGTGTAAAGGAGTACGTGGTCCGCCGCGACAGCATCGAGATCGCGACCGTGACCACCCCCGGCTATACCGACACCGGCTTGATCGGGAACATCTCGGTCGTCTATGAGGTGAAGGCGGTTGACTTCGCCGGCAACTCCTCGGAATTCGCCTCGACCGAAGCCACGACGCCGCCGGATGCGGAGGCTCCGGGAGCTCCGCGCAATCTGACCGCCGTTCCCGGCAATGGCAGCATCACCTTCTCCTGGCAGGCACCGCTCGCCACCAATGACGTGAGCAGCTACCAGATCTGGCACAATGGCTCGCAGGTGACGACCGTCGGCTCGCCCGAGTATGTCGCCACCGGCTTGCAGAATGGCCAGCTCTACACCTACGAGGTGCGGACGGTGGACACTTCCACCAACGTGTCTTCCTACGCCACTGCCTCGGCTACGCCCAGAGCGCTGGCAGGTCCCGCGGTTCGCGTGAATGTCGGCGGCGGCGAATACACCGATAGTCTCGGCAATGTCTGGGTGGAGGATTCCGGCTTCTTCAACATGGGCCAGACCGCTACCAACGGCTCCATCCCCATCGCAGGAACGGAGGAGGATTCGCTCTATCGCTCCGAGCGCTACGATGGCTCGCCGGACGGTGCGGACCTCGAGTTCTCGACCGACGTGGCCAATGGCAGGTATGAGGTGAAGCTCCACTTCGCCGAGACCTACAACCAGATCACCGCCGCCGGACAGCGCGTCTTCGACGTGTATGCTCAGGAGCAACTCGCCATCGACAACCTGGACATCTTCGACCGCGTCGGCCTGAACGCCGCCTTGGTCATGGTGATCCCGGTGACCGTCACGGATGGCTCGCTCGACATCCGCTTCGACCACCTCGACATCCAGAACCCGAAGATCTGTGCCATCGAAGTCCTTGCCATCGTCCCACCCGCTCCGGCGACCTTCGCGGAGTGGCTGACCTCGAACAACCTCCCCGGCCAGACGACCGGGGACGCGGATGGCGGCGGGCTCTCTAACCTCGAGGAGTATGAACTCCAGTTGAATCCGAACGATCCGAACGACGATCTCGAATTCCGCGTGACTTGCACGACCGAAGGCGCGTCCAAGCTGATCGCCCTGCCGGCCCTCAAGCCGATCGGAAACTACTACGTCCACCGTAGCGACGATCTCGGCGACCTCGACAACGTCACCAACCGGATCGACACGATCACCAAGGCCGAAATCGAAGCAATGTCGCCCGCCGAACGGGCCTCCTACACGATCGAGGACAACACCGGAGGCACCCGTGCCTTCTACCAGTTGTTCTTCGTGCCCGTGGCCGAATAATTGCAGAAAGCTCCGGGAGCCCAGCCTCCCGGAGCATCCCGCCGAGGATGACCGGGCACCCAACCGCCATCCTCGGAGTTCACCCCCCCTCCCTACGCATGCCCCCCTCCCCCCGGATTGTCATCGTCGGTGCCGCAGGCCGTCTCGGCCAGGCACTGGTCAAACGCCTGTCACGCGACGCAACCGTCATCGGCCTTGCACGGCCTGCGATCGACTTGCTCGAGCCGCAGTCGATTCGCGACGCCCTTGAGCCGCTGGATTTCGACCAACTGATCCTGCCCGCCGCCATGACCGCGGTGGACCCTTGCGAAACGGAGCAGGAGAAAGCCTACGCGATCAATGCCACCGCTCCCGGCGTCATCGCGGAAATCTGCGCCGCAAAAAAGGCGCACATGACCTACGTCAGCACCGACTTCGTTTTCGATGGGGAGACTCACGGTTTCTACACCGAAGGCGACGAGGCCCAGCCGGTCAGCGTCTATGGAGCCTCGAAGCTGAAGGGCGAAGAGCTCGTTCTCGCCGCTGATCCGGGCCACCTGGTCGTCCGCGTGTCGTGGCTCTATGGACCCGGGAAGCCGGCCTTCCCCGAGTGGATCGTGGACAAGGCCTGCTCCGACGCAAACCTCTCGCTGCCGATGGACAAGACCGGCTGCCCGACCTCGGCCACGGATGTCGCGGACATGCTCGTGCCGCTGTTGGAAGAATCCGCATCCGGCGTCTTCCACCTCTGCAATGCCGGCTCCTGCTCCTGGCAGGAGTGGGGGCAGGCCTGTCTCGACCTCGCCCGCGAGGCTGGCGCGCCGCTGAAGTGCGACTCCATCGCCGGCAATTGGCTGGCTGATATTCCCGCTTTCCTCGCCAAGCGCCCGCCGAATACCGCGATGAGCACCGACAAGTTCACGACCTTCACCGGGATTTCCCCGCGGTCCTGGCAGGAGGCCTTGCGCGAACATTTCGCCACCTCCGGTTTCCTTGCAAAATACCAAGCCGCCGCCTGCGGTTGACGCCCGTCTTATCCTTCCTCCTAGCCAAAGCCTCACCCTTCCCACCCCATGAATATTCTCGTCACCGGCGGCGCCGGCTTCATCGGATCGAATCTCGTTCATTACCTGCTGCGCGATGCCGCGGAGGAATTGAGCGTCTCGATCGACAAGGTTGTCACTCTCGACAAGCTCACCTACGCGGGCAACCGCTCCAGCCTCGAAGACCTCGAAGCGGATCCGCGCCATGTCTTCGCCCAGGGCGACATCTGCGATGACGTGTTCGTCGGCGGCCTGCTGCGCGAGCACAATATCGATGCGGTGATGCACCTCGCCGCCGAGTC
This sequence comes from Luteolibacter arcticus, assembly GCF_025950235.1. Taxonomy (NCBI): domain Bacteria; kingdom Pseudomonadati; phylum Verrucomicrobiota; class Verrucomicrobiia; order Verrucomicrobiales; family Verrucomicrobiaceae; genus Neoluteolibacter; species Neoluteolibacter arcticus. The sequence goes on from NZ_JAPDDT010000003.1 coordinate 437,598, forward strand.
GCACGTGGACCGCTCGATCGATGGACCGGAGGCCTTCATCCTGACCAACGTGGTCGGCACCTTCCGGCTGATCGATGCCTTCCGGAAATATCTGGTCGAGAGCGGCCGCACCAAGCTTCCGAACTACGGCAAGTCGATCGCCGATGGCGGTGAGTCGGCGTTCCTCCACGTCTCGACGGATGAGGTCTTCGGCTCGCTCGGACCTCAGGACCCGATGTTTTGCGAGACCACGCCGTATTCGCCGAACAGTCCTTACAGCGCCTCGAAGGCAGGCAGCGACCACCTCGCCCGCGCGTATCACCACACCTACGGGATGCCGGTGATCACCACGAATTGCTCTAACAACTATGGCCCGTTCCAGTTCCCGGAAAAGCTGTTGCCGCTCATGATCCAGAAGACCCTGCGCGGCGAACCGCTGCCAGTCTATGGCGACGGCACCAATATCCGCGACTGGCTCTACGTGGAGGACCACTGCCGCGGCCTCGCCATGGCGCTGGTCCGCGGTGCCATCGGTGAGACGTATGTCATCGGTGGCAAGAACGAGATCCGGAACATCGACGTGGTCCGCCAGCTCATCGCCACTGTCCACCAGCTTGCGCCGGAAAGCGCGACCAAGTCTGCCGACGACCTGATCACCTACGTGAAGGACCGCCCGGGCCACGACCAGCGCTACGCCATCGATCCCGCGAAGATCGAGAACGAGCTCGGCTGGTCGCCGCGCGAGGACTTCGCCTCCGGCCTGCGCAAGACCGTCCAGTGGTACTTGGATAACCAAGCCTGGATCAGCGGTATCGAAGATGGCAGCTACCGCGGCGAACGCCTCGGCACCCTCGCCTGAATTCAACCCTTTCCCCATCCTCCCCATGCTGTCACCCGAAGAAAAGAACCGCCTCGTCCAGTCCCCTGAAGATCTCGCCCTGCGGAAAGGCATCATCCTTGCCGGCGGCACCGGCAGCCGCCTGTTCCCCATGACCCATTCGGTGAGCAAGCAGCTCATCCCGGTCTATGACAAGCCGATGATCTACTACCCGCTCACCGTGCTGATGCTGGCGGGCGTGAAGGAGATCCTGCTGATCTCGACCCCGCGCGACCTGCCTGCCTTCGAGCAATTGTTAGGCGATGGTTCCCAGTGGGGCCTTGAGATTTCCTATGCCGAGCAGCCGAAGCCGGAAGGTCTCGCGCAGGCCTTCCTCATCGGGGAAGAGTTCCTCGCCGGTGAGCCCGCCTGCCTGGTGCTCGGCGACAATCTCTTCTACGGCCACGACCTCGCGAAGTCGCTGATGGCGGCGTCGCGCCGCAAGGAGGGCGCGACCGTCTTCGGCTATCACACCCAACAGCCGGAGCAATACGGCGTGGTGGAGTTCGATGCAGAAGGCAACGTCGTCTCGCTTGAAGAGAAGCCCGAAAAGCCGAAGTCGAACTACGCCGTCCCCGGCATCTACTTCTACGACTCCGACGTCGTCGCGATGGCGAAGGCGCTCAAGCCCTCACCCCGCGGCGAGCTGGAGATCACCGACCTCAACCGGGTTTATCTGGAGAAGGGTGGACTGCGTGTCGAGTTGCTCGGCCGTGGCACCACCTGGCTCGACACCGGCACGCCGGACTCGCTGGCAGATGCCACCCAGTTCGTGCAGGTGATCCAGCAGCGGCAGGGCCTCAAGATCGCCTGTCCGGAAGAAGTGGCTTTCCTGCAAGGTCGCATCGACCGCGCGAAGCTGAACGAGTCCGTGCAGAAGTATTCCAAGACCCCCTACGGCGAATACCTCGCCCTGCTCTAACAATCACGCCATGTCCACGATGCACACCGATCCATGGGCGGGTCTGAATCCCGATGCCCGCGCCCGCTTGGAGACACGGGACTACTCGGTCGCCGATCTTGCCCAACGGCTGGCCACTTCCGGCGTCAATGCGTCCGAGGCCATCGTCGGCCGCGCCTCGCTCGGCGACGCGTGGATACCCGGCGTGGAGCTTTTCCAGAGGAAGGTCTATCAGCAAAAGGGCCGCGGCTATTTCGGCGAGCTCACCCGCCTGACCGAAGGCACGCTCGACCGGATCGGCCTCGCCCCGCGCCAGTGGGCCTCGGCCATGATGCACCGCGACAGCGCCAAGGGCTTCCACATCCATCCGCCGCACATTCCGGAAGGAGCCGTGCCGGCGGAGTGGTTCCAGAAACTCTATGTCGACAATTCCGAGGACTACTCGCTGCGTCCGTATGACCGCGAGCAGTGGGACGTGATGTTCTTCCTCACCGGCATCTGCGAGATGCTGCTGGTGGATGAACGCCAAGGCATGCCCCGCCGCGTGATGCGGTTCACCATTCCCGGTGACAGCCGCGCGGGCCCGGACAATGCCGCCGTCGTCATCCCGTCCGGGGTGGCCCACGCGTTGCGGAACATCGGCAATGAAGACCTGATCATGGTCTATGGCACCAGCACGGTCTTTAATCCCGCTTGGGAAGGCCGGATCGCCAGCGACGTGGAGAAGGCCCCGCTCCCCACGGATTGGGACCGCTACCTCGCCGGCGGCGCCTGACCTGGTTTTTAAGACTCGTCTCTAACAAGCTCACCCCCTACATTGATTACCGCAATCCCATGAAAAGCACCCCGCAAACCCAACGGCCTGCCGCCGGATGGCAGCGCCTATTCCGAGGCATGACGAATGCCTTGGCGGCCACCATGGCCGTGCTCCTCGCCGCGTCCTTCACCGGCTGCGAAGGCCCGGAAAACTTCACCCCGATTCCCGCCGAGGCCTACTCGCCGCGTCCTAGCGGCACCTTGGCTGCCGGCGACGTGCTCAACATCAGCTTCCCCGGCGCACCCGAGCTGAATACCACCCAGAAGGTCCAGGCCAATGGCAAGGTCAGCCTGCCGACGATCGGCTCCGTGACCGCGCAGGGCAAGAGCATCTCCAGCCTCCAGTCGCAGCTCACCGGCATGTATACCTCCCACCTGCAGAATCCTGCCGTGCTTGTCGCGGTGGAGACGGCAGCCTCCGGCGTCTATGTCACCGGCGAGGTGATGAAGCCCGGCAAGGTGCCTCTCGACCGGCCGATGACCGTGGTGGAAGCGATCGGCGAGTGCGGCGGCTTCACCAAGTTCGCCAACCCGAAGCAAGTGGTGGTCGTGCGCAACCAAGGTGGCAAGAACCAGCGCTACGCTCTGAATCTGGCCGACACCTTCAGCGGTGCGAACGACTCGGCCTTCTACCTGCGGCCTTTCGACACCGTCCTGGTGAAGCAAAGCCGCTGGTAAGCAAGCCGGCTTCGTCTTCCAAGATCCCCAAGACCCTTCTCCCGCAAGGGACGGCGATAACCTCGCCGTCCCTTTTTGCGTATCACGGGAAATCAATCGGTCAGCAAGCGGTAGAAGCGACGCTTGGCCCCCGCTGTCGCGGCCGGATCGGCAATCTCGATGACGCCGGTTTCATTGACGCGCGTGCCAATTGGCACCCAGACGACCATGTCGCTGGAGGCATAGATCTGGATGTCCGAGCTGAGCCCCCCCTCCACTTCGAAGGACAGCGTACGGTCCGGCTTCACTGAAAAGCGAGTCACCTGGAACTTCGGCAGGGCCGCTCCTTGACTGACGGAAAGAATCACCGGACCGCCGGTCGCCGTCGCGGTCCCCGTCGTCAGCCTCACGCTGAAGTCCCCGCTGTCTCCCGTGGAGAGCCCTTGGAGCGACAGCAGCGGGCCGTTCGCACCAGCAATGGCGGCGCTGCCCTTGAACCACTGGTAGCTCACCGGTCCCGTCGCGGCCGCGGTCACCGCCAGGGTCGTGCTCGAACCTGTCGCGACTGAGAGATTCCCGGTAATTCCTGACACCACCACGGCGGCGCCGCTGCGTGGCAAGGCATCCGTGGGAACAAACGCAGGATCGGAAGAGAGGACCACGCGGTCGAGCAATGTGCCCTGCTCGCGGACGCGGAAGCGCAGCGTGTGACTTCCTTCGTCAAAGTTGAAAACCCGCGGACCGGCTTCGACCACGTGGATCCGCCGCCAGATCCAGTTGGTCGTCCGGGTGCCCTCCGGTGGCGTGGTCGTTCCGTAAACGTGGAAGACCTCCTCGACGCCTCCGTCAGTCGAGAAAAAGAACGAATCCTTGGCCTCGGTGGGGGCCTTCACCCGGCACCAGACGTGGTAGTCCCCCGTGACGGGCGCATTGAAGCTCAACTGCGTCCAGCCGAGCTGCGAATAGAACGAGCTGTCCACCCACGATTCCGTGGGACCATTGAAGGTCGTCATCGGCGCATTGAGCAGGCCGCTCTCCGCCTCCAGCATCACCAGCCGGCCGCTGGTGTCCGGGTTCTGCGCGGCGGTCCCGTAGGTCACCGTGATCTCGGACGAGAAAGAGCTCTCTTGCCCCTCGGAATTGTAGGCCGTGACGGCGCAAAAGTAAGGCTGCCCGGGCGTCAGATTGGGTAGCACCGCCTGCGGATTGCTCCCTGCGTTGAGCACCTGCTCATAAATCCGGCTGCTGCGTCCCCAATAGACCTTGTAGCCTGCCACAGTGCTCTCCGGATTCCGATTCCAAGCCACCGGAACACTGCCTGGAATGGTGGATCCTTGAGACACCGAGGGCGCCATGGCAGAAAGCATCATTGATAATCCAATGAATTTCAATGGGTTAAGAAAATGTTTTAGGCTTTGTAATAATGGCATTTCCTGAATTTAAATTTTTCAATAATTGCTAGAAAGCTTAAAATTCCCTGTTAGAGGAAAAAGTGCCCGAACTGGGTCAAAATCCCCGCCTCCAATGAAAGAATTTTCATTTCCCGGCGGGGGTGAATCCGGCAACGCGACGCAGGCTAACGGGTAGACCGGAGGCGACAATCCGGGCATCTACGCAGTTCCTGATTTTAAACGAATTGCGAACAATGACGCCTTGCGATCGTCCGCTTGGATGCAATTTGCCAAGCGTGTCACATCCCTAAGACGCACGCCAAAAAATCCGCCAAGACCGATGGGGTCGTGGCGGATTTTCTAACAGGTCGGTCGATCCGCATTATTTTTACCACATGCCCTTCAGAGCGGTGCGGCGGAGCGAATGGACGGTGGCCTCCCCTCCCTCGACCCGGAGTGTGATTCCTGCAGTCGTCGGCCTGAGGACCTTGGTGCATGAAATCTGTCCGTCATTGACGAAGGTTTCCAGCGATGCGCGATCGACGAGGATCTCCACCTTGCGCACGTCTTCGGCGATGGTCCCGGTGCTATCGCCCACCCGGAGGCCATTCTTGCCGAGGCGCACTTCCGTGCCGCGGACATTGAGGATCACTGTGGAGCCCTGCGGGATTTCGATATCCCCTTCGATGCGGAAGGCCTCGCCCGACTCGGAGACGGTGACAGTGTCCGCCGTCGTGTAGGTTTCGCCGGCCCAGTCCTTCACCTCGCCCGCCAGCTTGGCGATCTCGCGGACCGGCTTCCGGAAGACACGCAGGCCGGCGGCGGTGTTGTGGAGCGTGAGTTCACAGGGGAAGCTGACCTGCTGGCTGAAGGGTTGGCCGGGGAAGTCCGAGCCGCGCATCCATGCCATCTGGATGCGCCTACCATCGCCGGTATGGGTATTGTCGAAGCTCTGCGTTGCATAGAAAGCGGTGCCGCCGATATCACCGACATGACGGGGAGCATCCTCCGTAAATTTCGTGCCATTGAAGGAGCCGAGCGAGTAGCGGCCATCCGCGTAAACAAGCACCCACTTCTTCGTCGCCGGTGACCCTTCGACCGCCAGCTCGAAGAAATCCGGGCACTCGTAGGCATTCGGGATCGGGTTGTTCTCGTTCTGCCAGGTGAGCAGGTTGGACGAGGTGAAGATGTGGTACGTGTCGCTGCCATACATCACCATCACCCACTTGTTAGTCGGTGCGTGCCAGAAGACCTTCGGGTCGCGTTCCGGGAAGACGAAGAGCGGGTTGTTCGCGTAGTGTTGCCAGGTGCGGCCGCGGTCGAGGCTGTAGGAGAGACAGTGGGTCTTGTTGTCGTTGCGCGACCAGAAGGCGACCATCGGCACTTCGCCGCCTTCCTGACCGAGGCCGGAGGTGTTGTTCACGTCCATGACGCAGGAGCCGGACTGCACCGCCACATCGAGCCCTTCTTCCCAGAAGGCGGGCTCGAGCTCCTCCCAATGCACGAGGTCCGTGCTCACGGCATGGATCCAGCATTTGTTCCAGCGCTGGGCGAACAGGTGATACTCGCCCTTGTAGTAGATCATGCCATTGAGGTCATTCAGCCAGCCCTCCTGACGCATCCCCGGATTTAGCCGGTCCATGGTCCACTGCCTTGCGGTGAAGTGAAACAACGGCCGCGCCGCTTCCTGATAGACGGGAGTCGTGACCACAGGCAGTGCCACGGGTGCGTCGGTCTGGACGAGATGATCCACGAGGATGTGACCCCAGCCGCCGCTGGCTTCATCGACAATCTCGATGTGCGCCTGCTTGCCAGCCCAGGCAGAGACATCCCAGCTTGCGGCGTAGAGACTGTCGGAACTGCGGCCGGTGGCGCTCTTCACGATCTTCCCGTCCACCAGCAGGTTCATGCAGGCATGGCGCTCGTAGTCGCCGCCGCCGATGCGGAAGGAGATATACTTGCGCTGGATCGCGAAGGCGGGCGAGAGCAGCTTGCCCTGCGGTCCGTCGTTGCCGGACGTGCTACCGGAATTAAAGTTCTCGCTGCACGCGACGCCGCTGCCGACAGCATTCGAGATCTCAAGGTTTCCCAAGCTAGCCCCCCTCGCCGGGCCAGCATTGAATGCGGCGCCGCTCGCCTGCCACGGCGCGTAACTCGTGCCCTCGAAATCCGTGATGAGGAGGTCGTCCGCTGCGAGCGCAGCAGTGACGAGGAACGGGCTGAACAAGGCGAAGCGGAGGTTCATGGATGAGAGCGAGAGGGCCGGGTTTCATGGGTGATACGCGTTTGAAGGCTGATTTGATTCAACGAGGAGCGATTTGAGTCGCACCCCCACCGGGAAAGCCACGCCGGGCCAGCGGAAATCACAAACTGGCACCACCCGATCAGACGTCTCGCCCCCCTCGCTCCAAACCCGGATGATTCCACCGGAAGCCTCTGGCCTGTATGGGAGATTGAGATCCGTGCCGGCGGCCCTGCCCACCTAGTCACCGAGCGGCGGGCCGCTTCCCGCGGCTCCCGAAACTCACCGGAAAAGATTCCGGTCCAACGAGCGGTACTGAATCGCTTCCAAGGTATCATTCGGCCGGATCCGTTCCGATCCCGCAAGGTCCGCCAGCGTCCGCGCGACCTTCAGTATCCGGTCATGAGCTCGGGCGGAGAAATTCATTTGCTCCATCGCGTGCTCCAAGTAGCCGGCGCTCTCCGCATCGAGCTGGCAATGCTCCTTCACCTGCCGGGCGCCCATCGCCGAGTTTGTCTGGTGCGGCTTGCCGGCGAAGCGATGGCGCTGGACATCGCGGGCCTGCATCACGCGGCTGCGAATCGTATCCGACTTCTCCCCGCTGCTGGCGGATGATAGCTCGCGATAGTCCACCAGCGGCACCTCCACGTGGAGATCGATGCGATCTAACAACGGTCCCGAGATCCGCTGGCGATAGTTTTCGATCTGCCGCGGCGAACAGCGGCATTCCCTCTTACTATCTCCATAGTAGCCGCAGGGGCAGGGATTCAGCGCCGCCACCAGCATGAACCTCGCAGGAAATGTCAGTGAACCCACGGCGCGCGAGATCGTGACGTGCCCGTCTTCCAAGGGCTGGCGCATCACCTCGAGCGTCTGCCGCCGGAACTCCGGCAACTCGTCCAAGAACAGCACGCCGTGATGAGCCATCGAAACTTCACCCGGTCCGGGATTCGTCCCGCCGCCTAACAAGCCCGCATCGGAGATGGTATGGTGCGGGGAACGGAATGGACGCGTTGTGAGGAAGGCCCTCTTCAGATCGAGCGAGCCCGAGATCGAATGAATCTTGGTCGCCTCGATCGCCTCGTCCTCGGTCATGTCCGGCATGATCGTCGCCAGCCGTTTGGCGAGCATCGACTTTCCGGTGCCAGGCGGCCCGACCATCAGAAGATTATGCCCTCCGGCGACCGCTACCTCGAGCGCCCGCTTGACGTGGTGCTGGCCTTTGACCTCATCGAAGTCGACTTCATAAGTCCGGTGCGACTCGAAGTAGGCCTTCCGGTCGAGGCGGAATGGCGTGAGCACTTCCTCCCCATTCAGAAACTTCCACGCCTGATGGAGCGACTTCACGCCGAAGACGTCCACGCCCTCGACGATCGCCGCCTCGGTCATATTTGCCTCGGGCACGATCAGTCGTAAACGCCCGCAGCGCTTCGCCTCCAAGGCGATGGCCAGCACGCCTTTCACCGGCCGCACCGTCCCATCCAGCCCCAATTCGCCGACGACCATGCAGTCGCTCGCCTCAAGCTTTACGCCCTCGCAGGCCGCCGCCATCGCCAGCGCGATCGGCAGGTCAAACGACGGGCCTTCCTTCTTCAAATCCGCCGGGGCCAGATTCACCGTCTTGGTCCCGAGCCCCAGCGAAAGCGCCGAGGCCGCCATCGCCGACAGCACCCGCTGCGACGACTCCCGCACCGCCGCATCCGGCAGGCCGACGATGAGCGTGAGCGGCTTGTCAGAGTCGCGGGCATTGACCTCGACCTCCACCTCCAGGGCATCGACTCCGCGGAGGGCAGCGGAAAACAAGCGGGTAATCATGCGAACACCTTAAAGCTGCGAAGTGTCCGTCGCGGTGACAAGGCGAAACCGCGTTAGATACGTCGAAGGCTTTAGCGACCGGAAGGTTCGTCAAGTCGAAGGATCTCCCTCAGGAAGACTGCTCCTTTGACAAACGGTTCACGTTTGCGGGTGCTGCCAGCTCTTGTAAACGGCCTCCAAGCTATAGCCGTCTGGGTCGAAAACATTCGCTGCGTAATAGCGAGGATCGTAATGAAGTCGCGCGCCGGGGGCACCGTTGTCTCTGGCCCCCTCTTCCATCGCTGCGTTGAAGAAATTTTGGACCTCGGCCTCGCTGTGAGCCACAAATCCGACGTGAACAGCCTGCGGCTGCGGAGAGCCTTCGCGCAGCCAGAAGGAAACGCGATTATCACGGCCGAACCCCTTGAGATCCGGGTGGCCGGGGGGGCCGTCCTTCCCATCATAGTCGATCGCATGCTCGATTCCGAGCGGGGCCAATGCCTTCTCGTAAAAGGCAACCGAGCGCCCGATGTCGGAGACTGTTAGAAAAATGTGATCCAGCATTGGATTCCTTGTATTCGGTTTGCCTCGTGAGTCGCGAAGGATCACTCACGGCACCCAACGGAATCTCAGCTTGGTGCGAGCGCCGCGCCTATAGTGAGGATCACGCCTTGGCACGGATACCTCTTCACCGCTTTCGCCGCCCACCAGTCGCTCGAGGGTATGCCGGGAAGCATGGTTCGCGGGATCGCAGGTCAGAATGACTTCCGGGGTCACCGTCCGAGCGAATGGCGCAAGCGCGCGGCAGGCGAGCAGGGCGTAACGATGCCCGCGGTGGCGCTTCCGTATCCCATAGCCCACGTGCCCCACGACCCGGTGCACGTGCTCGCTATCCCCAACTCTCAGGTTGATATGCCCGACATCCCTGGAACCGGCGAGAATTCGGAAATGGTAGTAGGGCGCGAGTCCCCTGCTCTTCGGCGTCACGATTTTGGAGAAGTGCAGTGCCACGCCCTCTTCGTGCAAGGCCATCGGAGGAGGTGGCGGAAGGATGGGGAGTTTGGCCATGGGGTTGCTGCTTGAAGAAATCACCCGAAAATCCAGCTTCGTCAAACGACCGATGAGAGGACGACTAGGAGCAGTGCCCAGGCCAGTGAGGCATATCGTCGCCCACCTCTTCCCGCAGCTCAGATCTCTTCGTAAATCCGGGTCACCTCCTGTGGGTCATCCGAAGGACTTCCCTCCCCGCCCAACTCCTGCACCCACGCCTGGATCATGATCGCCGCCGTATCGCTGCAGCACTGCAAGCCGTAGGAATAAGGCCGGACCCCTGAGATGTGAGGAAAGGCCACGTCGCAGAGGCGCGGGTTGCCTTGACCTTCACTGCCGACCAATCGGTAGCTACCATCCACGTCCACTCCACCCAGATGATAGAGCGCCTCGCCGTCCTCATGGAAGAGATGCTCCTTCTTGTCCTCGGCCTGCTCGGGGCCGGAGGAAGGATCGGCGAAGCTGGCGCGCGCCTTCCTCGCCACGCCGCGATCGACCAGATTGGGAAAGGGATAGTCGGATAGGTCCAGCGGCTTTTGCCCCCCGCACTCGACGAAGATCCGGTAGCTCACCCGCGTCTCCCTGCCCTCTTCGTCTTCGATCGAAAGGGTGGTCGCTCCCTCCTCATCAGCCTCTTCGGCCACGCTCGCCTTGCCGGAGACAATGCCGACTTTCCCGGCATCGTAGAGCGCCAGCAGGATCTCGCCCGACTCCAAGGGCATCGCCGCGATGACACTCATCAGGAAGGGCATGACCAGCGAGCGGAGCACCAGATGATCTTCCGCAGGCATCAGGCCCGCGTGGAAATTCAGCGTGTACATCAGGTCGTCGATCACCTCCTTCCAGTGGATCGGCTTGTGGCCTAGGACCGATTTGCGGGCTTCCACCATCTCATGACGCATGCCTTCAAAGGCATTCGAATAGTCGTGCTTGTCGTTCATCGTCTCGACGAAATCCGCGAGCGCGAATTCGCGATCCTCCAGCTTGCGGACCATCTCCGTCATGCCGTCCTTTGTGAATGCCTTGATCAGCGCCGGCCGGCAGACCTTGTCGAAATACTCCTCCAGCCGCAGGAACCCGGCTTCATTGATCAATCCGAGAAGCTCCTCGCGGCTGACGTGGCGATAGATGTCGCGCAGCGGCTCCTCCTGATCGAACTGCAAGTGAGGCAACCAGCCATGCATGGCATGCATCACGATCTTGAACTCCTCCGTTTCCGGAGCGGGCTCGAAACGGAGCTTCCCCGCCTCCCGGATGAAGCGCCCCTGTCGATGCGCCAGGGATGAAATCACATCGAAGGCACTCAGCGATGCTCCCAGCGTGCCGATCGCGAAGTTATAGTGGCATCCTTCTTCAGGGATGAGCTTGGTGATCGGCCATGGCGAGGCGTAGTAGCCCGTCTCTGGCCGGTCTTGCTCGGTCCAATGGTGCCCGGTGGCAATGATCACCTTCTCAAAATCGTGAGACTCGCCGTGAGCTGTGACAAGGGTCACCTTTCCGCCCGGGGGATCGTCTTGCAGGTCGCGGACCTCGCAGCCGGGGTACTCCCGCACCTTGATTCCGAGTTCACCGAGCCGGCTGAGAAGGATCTGATACTGCGAGTGCAAGTACTGGCCGAGCACCAGCCGCGGATAGATTTTATCCGCGCTGATCTCCTCGTCCTCCATCCCGAGGGCCTGAAGGTCCGCGGGGTCCAGGGTGTGCAGCCAATCCACTAGCGAGACCGGGAGTTCCGGCAATTCCTCCGAGGAGATGTTGGCGAGATTGAAGCGGTCGGTGGTAAGCGGGCTGTATGGCATTCCCATGCCAGTGAGCTGGCTTTTCTCGAAGATCGAGATCCCGGACAGGCACTCCTTCAAGAGGCCGCCCTCATCCAGGATGTGCTTCAGGAGGTAGATCGCTGAGGGGCCGCTGCCGATGATGGCAAGGTTCACTTGGGATGACATGGGGAAGTGGTTGGAATCCGGATCGAAGCTGGAATCCCCCCGGTTACGCGGGAAGGCACGATCCGCAAGCGACCTTTGCGGTTTTAATCCGCTTGTCTGTGACATGACAAAGCGGGCGCAATGCATGGTGAACGGCCGGACATGCGGCAATGAGGGGCGAGGAGCGGAAATCCCCTTGCCCAGTAGCCCGACGCTCTTTGAATACCCGGAGACGTCCCGCCCTGCTGGATGCCGAAGTCGATATGGATGCCAACTCTCATGAAGGTGATCGAGCCACCGCGGAAGGCCTTCCCTCCTGGAATGCCCGGCTGGTCCAGATCTTCATTTCGTCGGGGCACGACTACTGGGGACGCCAGGGTGAAGGCCGCATGCAGCATGGGATCAATGCGGTCGATGAGGTCGAATGCGTGGCCGGCATGGGTCTGCGAGGCGACCGCTACTTCAACAAGCGGCCCAACGCCCGCGGCCAGGTCACGTTTTTCGAGCAGCGGGTGGTCGAGGAGATCCGTGCCGAATTCAAGCTGCCCAAGCTCCCTGCATCGATTTTCCGGCGCAACCTCATCGTGGACGGAGTCGAGCTGGCACAATGGCTGGGCAAGCGCTTCATCTTCCAGGGCCTGGTCTTCGAAGGCGCCCAGGAATGCAGGCCGTGTGATTGGATGGACCGCGTCATCGCACCCGGCGGTGAGGAATTCATGAAGACCGGATTCCGAGGCGGCCTGAGGGCCAGGATTCACACCTCAGGAACTCTGCGGACGTCCTAGCGATGCATCGCAGGAACGACACGCATACCATTCCCGCGGTCGACGCCCTTGCACGACCCGGTTACCGAATTTCAAGCGCCTGCCCGGTCTCGACCAATCCCAAAAAATGCCCGCGGCCTACTTGGGTTTCAGCCGCGGGCACAGTCACCACTACCATACGCACCAGGAAGATCGATCAAGGTGCCCGGTGGCTGCTTGAAGTCACGCGCACCATGCACTTGGGTTTAGCTCTTACCCATGCACCGGCCGGAGAAATCCGCAAGCGACGCAAGGTCGAAAAACCACGGAAGTGTTCCCGGCGGGACCTCCAGCTACCCTCTGCGAATGGACGACTTCAGGACATTCACGAAATCTCGCATCGGGCCTTCCGCTTTGCCCGATCTTCGGGCGAAGTGGTGGGTGATCGTGAGCCGCTCCTTCAACGGGATCGCCTTGACCCCGCTGCCGGCGACCCGTTCCAAGGCGGAGGGCAGGATCGCGATGCCCGATCCGGCCGCGACCATGACCGCGACCGCTTGGGCGCGGGGCGACTCCAGCACCACGCGGGGACGGAAGCCGGCATCACCGCACAGCCGCCGGATCAGATTTGAGAAGGACGGTGCCGCCTCGTGAGCCACGGCGACGAAGGACTCCGCGGAGAGTTCCTTGAGGGCAATCCGGCTTCGCTTCGCCAAAGGATGGTCGGAAGGAACAAAGCACTGGAGGGACTCACGAAGCCACGGCATGATCTCGATGCCTCCGAGCTCGCGTCGCTCCTCGATGCCGACGAATCCCCCGTCGAGCTTTCCTTCCATGATCGCCCGGATCTGGTCATTCGGCGGCACATCCTGCAGAAGGATCTGCACCGCGGGTGCAGACGCCCGGAAGCGACGGAGCACTGACAGCAGCCCATCGCTCATCACGGCACTCACGAAGCCGATGCGCAGCCGCGAGATCTCCCCCGCTGCGGTGCGCTTGGCCGCTTCGCCCGCCCGCGACAACTTGCCGGGAATCGTCCTCGTCTCCTCGTAGAACAGATCGCCCGCAGCGGTGAGCGAAACCCCGCGCGTCCCGCGAATGAACAATTGCGCGCCGATCTTTTCCTCCAGCGTCCGCACATGCCGGGAGAGCGGAGGTTGGGCAAGGTTCAGCCTCCTCGCCGCGCGCGTGAACGACAGCTCCTCGGCAACCGCAAGGAAGCACTCCAGTTCGCGGAATGAGTAGTCCATACCGAAACGGTATCAGATCGCGACGGAACCAGTCATTCCAATATGCAGTCGCCTGCCGCCATCGTTTCCCCATGGCAATCAGCGACACGATCAAGAAGGGAGCGATCCGGGCACCCCACCGCAGCCTGCTGCGCGCGACCGGGGCGATCCGGTCGGAGGAGGATTGGGAGAAGCCATTCATCGCGGTGGCGAATTCCTTCGTCCAGATCATCCCCGGACACGCTCATCTGGACATCGTGGGGCGGAAGGTGCGGAAGGCGATACGCGCGGCGGGCGGCGTGCCCTTCGAGTTCAACTGCATCGGCGTGGACGATGGCATCGCGATGGGTCACGGCGGCATGCGCTACTCGCTGGCATCGCGAGAGATCATCGCCGACAGCATCGAGATCATGCTCCGCGCGCATTGCTTCGATGGCGTCGTCTGTATTCCGAACTGCGACAAGATCGTCCCGGGGATGATGATGGGTGCGGCGCGGGTGAATATCCCGACCGTCTTTGTCTCGGGCGGTCCGATGCAGTCGGGCAGAAACCCAGTGACCGGCGAGTCACTGGACCTCGCCTCGGTATTCGAGGCAGTGGGCCGGCTCTCGACAAACACCATCACCGAAGCACAACTCGACACGATCGAACGGAATGCCTGCCCGACCTGCGGCTCATGTTCAGGAATGTTCACCGCGAATTCGATGAACTGTCTCTGCGAAGCGCTGGGCCTCGCCCTTCCCGGCAATGGCTCCATCCTCGCCACCGATCCCGCTCGCGATGCACTCTTCGAGCGGGCCGGCAGGACCATCATCCGGCTCGTGCGGGATGGTGTGAAGCCCTCCGACCTACTGACTCGCGAGGCCTTCCGGAATGCCATCGCACTGGACATGGCGATGGGCGGGTCCTCGAACACCGTGCTGCACACCATCGCCGTCGCGAAGGAAGCGGGCGTGCCACTGGGCATGCAGGATTTCGACGAGATGGCCGGGCTCGTGCCCCACTTGTGCAAGGTGGCCCCATCCGGGAAGCACTACATGGAAGACATCGACCGTGCGGGCGGCATCTTCGCGATCCTCAAGAAGCTCGCGGAGATGCCAGGCATCCTTCACGCCGATGCGCTGACCGTAAGCGGGCTGACCCTCGGTGAAACGTGCTCCGTGGCAGAGGTCAAGGATCGCGAAGTCATCCGGCCGATCGCGAATGCCTACTCAACACGCGGCGGGCTGTCCGTGCTCTACGGGAATATCGCGCCCGCCGGTTGCGTGGTGAAGTCGGCTGGCGTAAGCCCGGCGATGATGAAGTTCACGGGACCTGCCGTGGTCTTCGAGTCCGGCGAGGACGCGACCACCGGCATCCTCACCGGCAAGGTGAAGGCCGGGGATGTCGTCGTGATCCGCTACGAAGGACCGAAGGGAGGCCCGGGAATGCCGGAGATGCTCGCGCCTACCTCGGCCATCGTGGGGCGAGGACTATCGGAATGCGTGGCCCTCATTACGGACGGTCGTTTCTCGGGAGCGACGCGCGGCGGAGCCATCGGCCACGTTTCACCCGAAGCCGCAGCCGGTGGCCCGATCGCCCTGGTGGAACCAGGTGATCTCATCGAAATCGACATCCCGAACCGAAACATCCGGCTCTTGGTGGAGGAGGACGTGTTAGAGCAACGGCGTCTTGCATGGAAGCGACCCGAACCCAAGGCACGCGGCGGCTACCTCGCCCGCTATGCGGCGCTCGTGGGTGGCGCTGACGAAGGTGCGGTGCTGTCGGTCTGAGACACGGCCGGAAATCTGATGATCGTCCTCCCGACACTTACCGCGGCGTTTCTCAGCACGAGCCGCGTCCCTGCTGAACCGGCGAGGATGCCGACGGCGAGACTCACCTCGCACGCCTCCAGCCCCACCAGCAGTCCTTCGGAATCCATCAGAAGAGAAGTGCGGGCGCGCCGAACGAATCCGACGCGCCCGCTGCGCGTATGGGAAAGCAACCCTCCCGAACCCTCGCACGCCGTTGACCAGCTTGTCTGGCGGACGGTTGCCAAACATTTGCGCTCAGTTGCCTTGCGGGCGGCAGCTTTCGCTAACAGGTGCCGTCACGTATCTGCGAATGGCAGTCCGCACGATGGCTCAGCGTCTCTCCATTGACAGAGACGCGGGGTCTCCCTCAGCGACTTTGTTAGAGAGCCGATTCGCTGACCCCGGCCGCCGCTTGCTGATAGGCACTCGGCGAGCAGCCGGCGTGGCGGCGGAAGTAGTTGTTGAAGGCCGCGGGGGACGAGAAGCCACAGCTTGCGGCGACTTCGGCGACCTTCGACGGGCCAGAGACTAACAGCCGCTTCGCCTCGGCCAGGCGGAGGCGATTCACCTCATCGATCGGATCCACGCCAAAGGCAGCGCGGTAGTGGCGGACCATGGTCTTGGTCGAGAGCCCGGAAGCCGCCACCAACTCGGCGAGTGAAATGCCCCGGACCGCGTCGCGCTCGATCAACCGACGCACCCGTTCGATGGCCACGCTTTCCGAGCGGCCGGTGCTGCTTTCCCTCGCCACCAGACGCGCGCCGGAGATGATCACGGGCTGCGACGGCGGGGCACCACCAGCCAGCCAGTCTATCAGCACCACCGCGGCGGTCTCGCCCAGCGCGACCGCATTGCCGGCGATGCTGGTGAGCGGCGGCCGGGTGGTGGCGGCGAGCGGATTGTCCGACTCCCCGATCACCACCACATCTTCAGGGACCCTCAGGCCCTGGCGAGCGGCGACCTCGCAGACGATGACGGCCATCTGATCGCTGGCACACAGCATGGCGGCCGGGAGCTTGAGCGTGCGTAGGAAGTCCGCGAGCTGGTGTTCGGCATGGGCTTGAAGCAAGCGCCCGGGTGCCATGGCCGGGCTGCCTTCGCCTTCCAGACTCCACACCTGGGCATCGATCCCCTCCCCGCGGGCCATTTCGGCAAAGCCCTCTAACAACCGGCGGGACGCGGGTCGCAAGCCGAGCTTGTGACCCATGCCCACCGCGGTGCGCAGGCCCAGCGATTTCAGGTGGTCGATCACCATGCGATGCATCTCCGGGCGATCGAAATACACGCTGGCCACCCCCGGGGTCCCGTCCCACTCGGCGCCACAACTGAGGATCCGGGTGCCCTGTGCGATCAAATCGTGCACCCAGTGGTCCCGCGGTTCCGCCCAGACGATGGCCGCGTCGAGCGCGGAGGCCCCGGGCAGCAGCGGGCTGCGGCCAGGCTCGAAGTGGGGGCACTCGATCACCATGCACTTCTGGTGAATCTGCGGGTGTCGCATCAAGCCTTCCAGGATGCGTGGGCTATAGGCCACCGCCGGAGGCAACAGAATGCCGACGTTCTTGCGGGGGCCACTCATTCCCCAATCTTCGCCCCGCCGTCACAGGGTCGCCAAGGGGAAACACCCAGGGATTCCCGGAATCGTTTAATGGATTCCCGAAACCATCCAATGACACCCGCATCAGTTTTTGGGGGAGTAATTGCGAATGTCGGCCGATTTCCCGGCCATTCTTCGCACCTCGCCCTCAAAACGACCTCCAGAATGAAACCCAATCCCGTGCTCCGCATCTCCACCGGCCGCCTCATGATCTGCGGCTGCCTATGCACCCCCTTGGCCGCCCGAGCCGACATCTACAAGGCGGACAACAGCGACAATCTCAACCTCCCGGGCAGTTGGGACAACGGCACCCCCCCCACCCCGGCCGACATCGCCCATTGGGATTCCTTCGTGACCGCTGCCAACTCGACCCTGCTCGGTGCGGATCTGTCGTGGGATGGGATTCTGATCTCAAACCCAGCCGGACCGGTGACGATTTCCGGACCGAATACTCTGAGCTTGGGCGCGAGCGGCATCGATCTTTCCACCGCCGACCAGAACCTGACGATCAACAGCGCAGTCGCCCTGACCACTGGCCAGTCGTGGAACAGCAAGTCAGGCCGCAGGATCACGGTATCCGGACCGGTCTCGGGAGCCTTCAACCTGACGAAGGCGGGCATCGGCGAACTGGTGCTGAATGGTTCAACAAGCAATAGCTTCGACGGGCTGGTCATCAATAGCCTTGGCGGCACCTCCGCGGCCACCACTCTTTTCCTCGGCAAGACCGGAGGAGCGGTCGCAGTCGCGGCAGGCAAGACCGTCCAATTCGGCACGGGCACCACCGGAGAATCCAACCTCCGGATGCTCCAGCCGGAGCAATTCGGTGCCGGCGTCGTGATGACCTTCGGCAATGTCTCCGGCCAGTGGGGACGCTTCGACCTCAATGGCACCAACCAGACCTTGGCCGGGCTCAACGCCGGTGCGCTCGCGACCCAAGGCGGTGCGGTCATCCAGAATCGCCGGGTGAGCGACAGCACCTCGCAGCTCGGACCGTCCACGCTGACCCTGAATGGCAGCGGCACCTATCTCTACAATGGCTACCTCCGCGACGTGGACGGCGGCACGGTCGGCAACAACACCTTGGCCCTCGTCAAGAATGGCACCGGCACCCAGACACTGGCCGGTGCCCAGATCCTCCACACCGGCGGCACCACCGTGAACGATGGCAAGCTGATCCTCGGCGCGGGAGGCGGCACCGGCACGCTGCGCGCCGCAGTCACCGTCAATGCCCCCGGCACGATCGACTACGCCGGCGACAATAGCTTCGGCTACTCGGCAGGCGTCAGCGTGAATGCACTCACCATCAATGGCGCGACGGTCGGCGGCGCCAACTTCGGCAACCACTTCTACAATAACTTCGCGCTCAACATGACCGGCGGCAGCTTGCTGCTGGGTGCCACGAACAACGAGTTCCAAAACACCACCGTCACGGTCAACGCCTCGCCGTCCACCGCGACCATCGCACGCACCGCCGGGAACACCACCGCGCTGATTCGCGTCCGCGACACCTCGCCGATGACGTTAGACGTGGCCGATGGAGCCCAGCCGGTGGACCTCCTGATTTCCGCCCCGCTGACAACTGTCAACCTGGGCAGCATTGTCACCAAGAGCGGCGCGGGCACGCTGCTGCTGACGGGCGCGCAGGACAATTCATCGACCATTCTCGCGGCCACCGGCGGCACCACCATCTTGGACAAAAGCGGCGCAAGCGTCCGGTCATTGGCGGGAATCAGCAACATCGGGACCGGTGCCACCGTGCGCATCGCCGGTAGCAACGGAGACCAGATCTACGCCCTCGGCTCGGGCAATCTCGGCCGGGTCAACATGACCGGCGGCACGCTCGATCTGGCCGGCCTCAACGAAGGCTGGGACCGGCTTGATGGGACCGGCATCGTGACCAATTCGGTGGCCGCCACCACCTCGACCGTGACCTTGGGCGAAAACAACGGCTCCAGCGCGTTCGCCGGTTCGATCAACAATGGCGCGGGCATCGTGAAGCTCGTCAAGACCGGCAGCGGCACGCTCGGGCTCGGCGGCAACAACACTCTCAGCGGTACAGTCGAGGTCAACGCCGGCACGCTGGCTCTCACCGGTTCCCTCCCCGCCAGCGCGACCACGGTTGCGGATGGCGCCGGAGTGGCCGGTGAGGGAACTTTCTCCACCCTCACGCTCGGTGCGACCACCGGGACCACGTTGCTCGCCGATCCGGCGACGGCGGGTTCGCTGGGCGTCACCGGGGCGCTTGAGGTGAAAGGCAACACCACGGTGAGCCTCGCCAGCGGCTTGTTCACGCCGGGTGTCCCGTTCAAGGTGATCGGCTTCGGCAGCAAGGCCGGCACCTGGAGCGGCGCGAATTTCACCCTCGCGAACGTCGCCAACTTCCGTGGCACGCCGGTCTTCACCGAGAATGCCAATGACGTCTCGCTCACCCTCAATGGCGCGAACCTGAAGTGGAACAACGCCGGGGGGAATCTCAAGTGGAACACCAACCTCACCGCCAACTTCCACGACGGCGCTGCCAACAGCACCTTCTTCTGGGGCGACAAGGTCACCTTCGACGACACGCCGGGCGCCGCCCAGATCATCGCCATCGACGGTGCCCAACAGCCGGCCTCGATGACGGTGAACTCGCAGTATGACTACACCTTCGACAACGGCACCTCCGGCTCGCTCGCCGGCGGCATGTCGCTGGTGAAAGCTGGCAGCGGCGTCTTGAAGCTGGCCACGACCAATACCTTCCTCGGCTCCACCACCGTCAATGGCGGCACATTGGCGCTCGCCGCTGAGGCCGGACTCGGCGCGACCCCGGCGGTGCCGACTGCCGGTCACCTGGCGATCAACGGCGGCACGCTCCGCTGGGATGCCAATTTCGGCATCAATGGCAACCGCGGCATCGCCATCGGCGCCATCGGCGCAACCTTCAACACCATCGGCGCGGGCAATGCCAATACCGTCAACCTCGCATCCGCCATCACCGGCAATAGCCCGCTGACCCTCCAATCCCATGGCGAAATCCTCGACGCCGGTGGTGCGGTCGGTTCGACCCAGTTGACCAACCCGGCAAACAGCTTCACCGGCAACGTCACCGTCACCTCCGGCCTGGTGACCATCAACTCGAACTTCGGTAACCCGGCAAACACCATCCTCCTCAACGGTGGCGGTCTGGTGGACCAAGCCTCCAACACCAACTTCACGCGCAACATCCAGATCGGAGCTTTGGGCGGCACCTACCGTTCCTACTCTCAAGTCACAACCGGCACCCTCGCCGGCTCGGTTTCCAATGCTCCGGGGGTGGCTTCCGCCATCTTCCGTCGCATCGATGGCGGCACCTCAGTGCTCGCTGGCGATTGGAGCGGCTTTGCCGGCCAGTTCCAGAACAAGCGCGGCAACATCCGCATCTCGGCCCCCAACGCTAACTGGGCCAATACCGACTACATCCAGGATGCCGCCGGCGGCTGGGTGGAATTCCGCGGCGGCGGCAATGCCATCGTGAACTCCCTCAGCAGCACCCGAGACGTGTTCATCAACAACGGCACCACGTTGAACGTGGATTCCGGAGTGATCAGCATGGCGACCAACGGTCACTACTGGCAGACCAATGCCGGCGATCTTGGCAAACTGACGTCGTCGTCGGGCATACTCACGCTAACCAACGGTGCTTCGAGCGGCAGCCTCGCCACTCTCGACCACCAGGTGCGCGTGCGTTTGGTCGACTTCAACGGCTCCACGCCCCTGACCTTCGTAAAGAGCGGAGTGAACCACCTGGGGGTGAACCAAGCGAACACCCACAGCGGTGGGACGGTGGTCAATGCAGGTCGTCTGTGGGTCGAGCATCTCCAGGCACTGGGAACTGGTCCGGTCACGGTGAACAACGGCGGCCAAGCCGGGTTGATCGCTGCGGGCACCTATACGAACAACTTCACGATCCAAGGCCCGGGCCAGGCGGAAGGAGCCGGCACCTTGGGAGCCATCCGCTTCGGCAATAACACGATCTCCGGCAATGTGACCGTGGCAGCCGCAGGTTCCCGCATCACCGCCCATGGCGGCTTCGGCACCCTCACCGGAGCCCTGTCCGGTAGCGGCAACCTCGAGATCAACTCCAGCGCGGCCAACAACAACGGCACCATCAACCTAAACGGTAACAGCCCGGCCTACACCGGCACGCTCACCGTTACCCAGGGCCGTCTCAACGCGAACGGGGCGACCTTCGGCGGCTCGCTGGTTTCCCCGGACAACACCACGCTCGGAGGCGAAGCCACCTTCGGCGGCAATGTGACGCTCGGCTCCTCGGCCGGTTCGGCACTGGTGATCGACGCCAGCACGTCGGCCAAGCTGACGGCCACTGGTGCGACCACCGTCAACGGCACTATCAACGTGACGGTCAATGGATACCCGACGAACAGCTCGCCGATCGAAGTGGTCGGCTTCGGCTCGAAGGGCGGCGCGTGGAGTGCGGCGAATTTCTCTTACACCGCTCCTGCCGGTGCCCGCCCCGGCACCGCCTTCGCCGAAACTGCCAATGCCATCGTGCTGAACCTGCCCACGACCGATCTGGTCTGGAACAACGCGGCAGCCACCGGAGGGTGGAACACTAATGGCGATGCCAACTTCCAAGACAGCGTGCCGACCGACCAGCCGTTCTTCTGGGGCGACCGCGTTACCTTCAATGACCTGCCCGGTGACGATCAGATCATTGCCGTGTCCGGCATCGTGGAACCCGGCTCCATCACTGTGAATTCCCAGCACGACTATACCTTCACCGGCGGCACCATCGGCGGCGGCGCGATCGTGAAGTCCGGCACCGGCAGCCTGTCGTTCGAGCAAGCCAACACCTTCACCGGCAGCATAACCGTCAACGGCGGCAAGCTGATCGGCGCGGGATCCCGCTCCGGCACCAGCACCGCCTTCGGTCTCGCCAACAACACCCGCACGATGACTGTCAATGCGGGCAGCATCGCCGAGTTCCAGGTGTCGAACCTCTTCGGCAACCATAACGCCACCAGCGTCCCCACACTGGTGGTCAACGGCGGCACGGTGACCAACAGCGATGTGCTCGTGGCCAGCCTGAACAACGCGCTAAACCACGTGGTGCTCAACGGCGCAACCCTCACCTCCACCGTCGGCTCCACCTCCACCATCGGTGGCTCGCGGCCGAGCGATACCTACGGTGCTTGGAACATCAACGGCACGGTGACTTCGACCGGCCAGTCCACCATCACCACCGCCGCGCCGATCAACGGCCAGGTGATGCTCAACAGCGCCGGCACCGACGCCACCTTCGCGGTGAACGACGGCACCCTGACGATCGCCACCCCGCTGATGAGCGGCGAACACGGCTACCTGAATGGCATCCTCAAGACCCAGCCGGGCACGATGGTGATGGACGCCGCCAGCGTCTACGCCGGACCGACCACCATTAATGGCGGCCGCTTGCTTGCCAACAACACCATCGGATCCGGCACCGGCAGCGGTGCGGTCACCGTCAATGCCACCGGCACGCTCGGCGGCACCGGCGCAGTCAGCGGCGCGGTCACCGTCAACTCCGGCGGCGTTCTTGCCCCGGGCACCTCGATCGAATCGCTCGCCACCGGCGCGCTGACCTTGGCCGCCGGCTCCTCGTTCGCGGTCGAATACAACTCCTCCGGCGTCCCAGCGGTGGACGTGGCCAATGTCACCGGCAACGTGACGCTGGCCGGCAGCCTGAATCTGACCGACCTCGCCGCCGTCCCGGCTGCGTTGACGCTCGGCACCAAGCTGACCATCCTGACCTACACCGGCACGCTCTCCGGCACCTTCGCCGGCCTGCCGGAAGGCGGGGTCATCGGCTCCGGGCCGACCAACTTCAAGGTCCGCTATGCCGATGGCAATGCGGTCACCCTTGAAGCCACCAACGAGTCCGCCGATCCCTTCGAAGGCTGGGCGAGTTCCAAGGGCCTGGCGGGTGCCGATGCCTTGGGAGATGCCGACCCGGACAAGGATGGCCTCGCCAACCTCATCGAGTTCGTGCTCGGCGGTGAGCCGAACCCTGCCAATCCGGGCTCGAATTCACGCGGCCTGCTGCCGACCATCACCGTGGATACCACCCACCTGATCTTCACGTTCCGCCGCACCGACGCGTCGGCGGTCTTGAATCCATTCGTCGAATACGGCACCGGCCTGTCCGCTTGGATCGCGGCCGAAGCCGGTGAGGATGGCATCACCATCGCTGAGGACAATGGCTTCTACGACAATGGTAGTACTGACCGTGTGATCGTGCGGATTCCACGGTCACTCGACGGGGTCCACAACAAGATGTTCGCGCGTCTGAAAGTCACCGAATGATTTCCTGAGGGGGAAAACCAAGACAACAGAGTGGCCGGCGGAATGGGTTCCCGCCGGCCACTTTTTTATTCCGGTGATTCACTTCGTCTCCGCACCCACGACTCGCAACTGCGTGCACAGCCACTGCGGGAGGTCATCGATCTGGTAACCAAGATCCGCGTAGTAGGCGATGAAGCCCTTGTCCGGCTTCGGGAGACTCGCCGTCACCGGCTCGCCTTCCTTCTGCTCGATCGCCTGCGACTCCCAGCGGGCCTTGCGGAAATCCTTGGTGGTCGAGCGGGCGACCCATAGCCGTGCCCGCTGCGGCGCGGGATCGGCCGTCACCGTGAGGCCCAGGCTACCATCGGCCTGCGTCGTGTGTTTCCAGCCGACCTTCGGCAGCGGCTTCCCACTGAGCTGATAGCGAACGAAGGCGGACACATTGTTGATCGCACGCTCCGCACTTAGCTTCTTGCCCGCGGCATCCCGCTCCGTCAGATCGTGTCCGGCGTTCGGGCTATAGGAGATGTATTTCTCTCCGGGCAGAGCGTCCCAATAGAGGTTCAGGGCATCGGTGCTCCAGTAGGGATCGTTGTTCCCCAGCACTATCAGCTTCGGCATGGTGAAACGATCCCGGTAGGTCCACGGGTCGATCATCGTCCACAGGCTTTGGGCTCGCGGCGTATCGGGAACGGGCACCAGCCCACGATCGGTGTAGGGCGAGATCTCCTGGCTCGTTCCACCAAGCGAACTCTGCTGGTGAGTGATCTGCTCGCGCATGTTCAGCACGTCGATCACCATCGGTGTGATCGCCATCACCCGGGGATCGTTCGCAGCGGTCAGCCAGGTGGTCCAGCCGCGCTTCGAGCCACCACCGACGATGAACTTCGTCACCGGCTCGTCCCATTCCTTCTTGCTGAATTCCTGGAGCGTATCCATCGCCTTCACCACGCTCTTCACCATCGGAAAAAGCAACGGCCACGAGGCATCGCCGGAGTCGAGATAGCGGACAAAGGTCTCCGCAATGAGGTGGTCTTCCCTTTTCCCGTCGAACAACGGCTGATTCGGCACGCCGAGCAACAGCGCGACCGGTGCCTGGATTTTCCCTGCCAACAGGGCCGCATACAGGGCCTTCTCATTGGAAGCGCTGCCACCCTCATTCAGCAGCAGCATCTTCCCGGTGGGCACTCCCGTAGGCTTCACCACCAGCAGATCGTGGGTCCACGTGATCCCCTGCCAGACCTGCGAGGTCAGCTTGAGCCGCCAGGCCTTCACACCGCCAAACTCCTTCGTGTCCTCGACCGTCCACTTGAATCCCGGCTCCGCTCGGGCCACGTAGTTGGCCAGATCCGCCGGCACCACGGGTGCTTCCTTTGCCGACAAAAAAGCCGCTGAGCCCAGCAGCACCAGCGGCAACACCACTTTTCCAATCGAAAGCATCCGCGATCCTAGCCGACAACCGCTGTGGCACAAGGAGACGATCCTTTTCGGCAGATTTCAGGATGAAAGAATCAACTTCTTCCTCCGTGGGGGTTGCTTGCTGAAAAAGTTCGGCGATGGTGCAAAAACGGAAGCGGCAATCACGCCGCCGGAGTTTTTGGCATGCGACATTCGGGCGTTGCAAATGTCCTTATTTGGCGCACCCGACGTGGCAATTTGACGCCCTGAAACGGTAAGAAACGGGCGCGCCGCGATCGGCAATTTCATGCAATCGTTTGATCGTCAAGGATTGCGGGCTGTGCTCATTTTTGAGGCACGGCGGATGCTCGGAATACCATTGAATCGACCCGCCCTCTGTCGTGACCATGTAGTTACAAAAAGACGGACGATTTCAGGAATAAATCCGCACGCCACGGCGTTAAATCAATAGAACCCGGGAGCACCGGGACCTAGCCATGTCATACGATTCCGACTCCAGTTTGAAGGTCTACCTGCGGGAGATCTCCAAGACCCCGTTGCTCACCCCGGAGGAAGAGGTGAAACTCGCCAAGCGCATTGCGAAGGGCGATAAGGAAGCTCGCGCTCACATGATCAAGGCGAACCTGCGCCTCGTCGTTAAGATCGCCCAGGACTACTCCGGCTATGGACTTCCGATTTCCGACCTGATTTCCGAAGGCAACATCGGCCTGATGAAGGCCGTGGAACGCTTCGACCCCGCAAAGGGCGGCAAGCTTTCGACCTACGCGGCCTGGTGGATCAAGCAGTCGATCAAGCGCTCGCTCGCCAACCAGAGCAAGACGATCCGCCTGCCCGTCCACATGGTGGACAAGATCGCCAAGATGCGCCGCATCTCGACCATGCTGGCCGAGGCCCTCGGCCGCGAGCCTACCGACGAGGAACTGGCCGACGAAATCGGCCTGCCACGCCGCAAGCTCGCCATGCTCAAGCAGGCCTCGCAACGCCCGACCTCGCTCGATGCGCCCATCAATGAAGGCGAAGCGACCGAATACGGCGAGATCATCGGCGACGATCGCGCGGAGGACCCGCTCGAAAGCCTGTCCGAGAAGAATCTTCACGGGGAGCTGAGCGGCCTGCTCGGAGTCCTCGACAAGCGCGAACGCCGGATCATCGACGAACGCTTCGGCCTTACCGGCAAAACGCCGATGACCCTCGAAGAAGTCGGCCGTGAATTCGGAGTGACTCGCGAACGCATCCGCCAGCTCCAGAACGTGGCGCTGACCAAGATGCGCAAGGCGCTTCGCCGGAAGGACAAGCCCTTGCCAAAGCCAGTGGGCGAAGGCCTGCAGGCGACCTGAATTACCTTTAGGTGTGGACAGTTTGGAGAGCAGCCGTGGGAAGGGAGGCCCGCGGCTGTTTTCTATTTTGTGGGATCACTCTTCAGCGCCAACGGCGCGAATTCACTCAGCAGTGCCAACGGCGCGAACGCACTCACCAGCGCCAACGGTGCGAACGCACTCTTCAGCGCCAACGGCGCGGAATCCCTCAGCCCCGGCCATCGGCCGGGGTTTTTGTTGCGCCGAGAATGGCGGCCTGAAAGGCCGCGAGATGGGTTAGGCTGATGATGCCGCCAACGCGGGTAGCATCCTCGCTCGATCGCCCACGATGCCTTCGTCCGCCACCGAATCGCTTCGGTCGTCAAATCAGAGTTCGATAGGAACCCAACGATCACCTTCTTGATCAAAGCGCAGTTCCGCCTCCGAGTTTCCCAAGGCCTTCCACGCTGCAACCGTCGCCGCCAAACGAACGGCGTCGGGTGTAGTGTCGCTCAAGATTTCTTCGATCTGGCTTACCTCAATCGAAGCATCCGTCCCACCTTTGGCGAGGTGCCACCGTCTCGCATCCGCAATACCCGCCACCACGTCGCCTGCATATTGCGCCCGAGCGAAATGGCTCACCTCCGGAGCCCAATGGACTCCGTCGAACTCGCCGGCCTCTGCCCGGATCGTCACTCCAGCGAAGCGTCCCTTGCCACCTTTCTGCATGGAAAACCGGTGGGTTCCAATCATGCGGAGATGCGACCGGGCTTCCTCACTTCTTCCCCCACGAATCGCGCAGGCCGATCGTGCGGTTGAAGACCGGCTTGCCGGGCTGGTGCTCGTGGCGATCGGCGACGAAGTAGCCGAGGCGCTCGAACTGAAACAC
Organism: Luteolibacter arcticus; assembly: GCF_025950235.1. NCBI lineage: Bacteria > Pseudomonadati > Verrucomicrobiota > Verrucomicrobiia > Verrucomicrobiales > Verrucomicrobiaceae > Neoluteolibacter > Neoluteolibacter arcticus. The sequence continues at coordinate 464,492 of NZ_JAPDDT010000003.1, forward strand.
GGTCTCCGGTGCGGCATCGGCCACAGACGGCTCGACCCACGCGCGGATCGTTTTTTTGAGCGAGTCAGGATTAAGCACGCTGGTGAAGCCGCCCTCCGCAGAGTCAGGGTCTTCCACGGTGAATAGGCGGTCGTAGAGGCGGACTTCCGCATCCACGCCGTGCTCGGCGCTGACCCAGTGGATCGCGGCGCGGCACTCGACGCCTTCCGGTGCATCGGCACCCTTGGTGCCGGGCAGGAACTCGCAGAGGACCTCGGTGATCTTGCCAGCAGCGTCCTTCTCAAAGCCGGTGCACTTCACGATGTAGCCGCCGCGCAAACGCACGTGGCGGCCGGGGCCGAGGCGGTAGAATTTCTTCTCCGGCACCTCCATGAAGTCGTCGGCTTCGATCCACAGCTCGCGCGACATCGCGACGCTGCGCGTGCCCATCGCCGGATCCTTCGGGTGGTTATCCAACTCGATGTCCTCGCTCTGGCCTTCGGGCCAGTTGGTGATGATCAGCTTCAGCGGATCGAGCACGCCCATGCGGCGCGGGCTCACGGTATTGAGGTGATCGCGGATCTCGAATTCGAGCTGCGCAATGTCCGTAATGCCCTGGAACTTGGTGATGCCCGTCTTCTCACACAGCCGGCGGATCGCCTCGGGCGGGATGCCGCGGCGGCGGGCTCCGGAAAGCGTGGGCATGCGCGGATCGTCCCAACCGGCGACGTGGCCTTCCTTCACCAGCGTGAGCAGCTTGCGCTTGCTCATCACGGTGAAGGTGAAATTCAGTCGGGAGAATTCGATCTGCCGCGGCTTCGCAGGCACCGGGCAGTTCTCGATGGTCCAGTCGTAAAACGGCCGGTGAATCTCAAACTCCAGCGTGCACAGCGAGTGCGTGATGTGCTCCTTCGCATCCTCCAGCGGGTGGGCGAAGTCATACATCGGGTAGATGCACCAGGCATCGCCCGTGTTGTGGTGGGTCGCCTTCAGCACGCGGTAGAGCACCGGATCGCGCATCACGATGTTCGGCGAGGCCATGTCGATCTTCGCACGCAGCACCGCCGCGCCTTCCTCGAACTCGCCGGCGCGCATCTTCGCGAATAGCGCCAGATTCTCCTCCACGGAACGATCGCGCCATGGTGACGGCGTGCCCGGAACGGTCAGATTGCCGCGGGTCTCCTTGATCTGCTCGGCGGTCTGCTGGTCCACGTAGGCGAGACCGTTCTTGATGAGATGGACGGCGCAGTCGTAGTAGAATTCGAAGTAGTCGCTGGCGTAATAAAGGTGCTCGCCCCAATCGAAGCCCAGCCACTTCACATCGGCCTTGATGCTCTCGACGTACTCGACCTCTTCCTTCTCGGGATTCGTGTCGTCGAAGCGCAAATGACAGCGCGCGCCGACGGCCGCGTTCTCCTGCGCGATGCCGAAGCTCAGGCAGATCGCGCGCGCGTGGCCAAGGTGCAGGTAGCCATTCGGCTCCGGGGGAAAGCGCGTGATGGTTGTCGAGTGCTTACCGGAAGCGAGGTCCGCGGCGATGATCTCGCGGATGAAGTCGAGCTTGGGAGATTCGGACATGGGTAAACTTGATTCAAAAACTCACGTGATCAGTGGTAACTGAGGCTCGGCTTCTTTTCAAAAAAGGCGCGCAAACGAATGGGGCCCGTCACCTCACTTTCACCTTTGATCCGGAAGACCAAGCCATTCTCGCGCTTCTCGATCAGTTTGAAAGTAGCCGACAAGCCACCGTGGGAAAAATGGTAGAATTCCGCAAGCCAGACATCTTTCGCGCTGTCGTAAGCCGTCGTCTCGAATGTAGATGCGACCCCCTTCTCCATCTGGAGAAAATCTTCTTCCGAAGCAGGGATTCTCACCCGCAGGTGCGGCTGCCCGTTCGGCCATTTTCCGCGGTCGGCTGGCTCGATCAGCTCATTGGCTTGAGCTTGGAAGCAGATCCACGCCCCGTTGTCGTCGGTGTAGTAGCTGTAGGCAGCGAAGGTAACTCGGTAGCGGAGGATCACATCATTCCCCGCATCGTCGTCGACAAGCACGAGAAGCTCGGACTCGGCGGGTTCAGGAAACTTCCCCGACGATCCAAAGAGCTTTTCGATGCCAAACCAACTCACTTCGCGAGTTCCTCCAGCAGCGCCTGATTCAGACGAATACCCGCTTCGAAGTTCTCAACCGGGAAATTCTCATCCGGCGAGTGGATCTGCGAGTCGGCGAGCGCAAGACCTAGCAGCAGCGTGTCCGTCCCGAGGATATCGCGGAAGGCCTGCACGATCGGAATGCTGCCGCCTTCGCGGATGAGCACCGGCTCCTTGCCAAAGGCATTCCGCAGCGCACGCTGCGCGGCTTGGCCAAAGGTGCTGTGCGGATCGGTGTAGAAGGGCTTGCCGTCGTGGCCGCCCACGTAGAGCAGCGAGACGCCGGGCGGGCAGTGTTTGTCGAGGTGCGCCTTCACCTTCTCCATGATGTCCGCGGGATCTTGGTTCGGGACGAGGCGGAAGGTGAACTTCGCGAACGCTTCCGCGGGCAAGACGGTCTTCGAGCCCTCACCCTGATAACCGCCGCCGATGCCATTGATCTCCGCGGTCGGGCGGGCCCAGGTGCGCTCGGCGGAGGTGTAGCCGGCTTCGCCGTGGGTCTTGGAGGAGCCGCTGTAGCGGAGGAAATCGTCATCACTGGTGCCCGGAAGCGTGGACCACATCTCGCGCTCCCATTCCTCCAGCGGCTTCACGTGCTCGTAGAAGCCCTCCACCTGCACGCGGCCTTCGGCATCGTGGAAGGTGGCGACGAGCCGGGCGATCTCGGTGGCGGGATTGCGAATCGCGCCGCCGTAGATGCCCGAGTGAAGATCACGCGCAGGCCCCCGCAGGATCACCTCGCAGGCCGCGATGCCGCGCAGGCCATAGCTCAGCGTCGGCTGGCCCGGGGCGACCATGCCGGTGTCGGAGATCGCGATGATGTCGCACTTCAGCAGCTCCGCATTAGCACGAAGGAAGGGTGCCAGATTGCCGCTGCCAACTTCTTCTTCGCCTTCAAAGAGGAAGGTCAGGTTCACCGGCAGATCGCCCTTCTCCTTCAGCGTCTTTTCCACGCCCAGGATGTGGGCGAGCATCTGGCCCTTGTTGTCGGTGGAGCCGCGCGCCCAGATCTTGCCGTCGCGGATCACCGGCTCGAAAGGTGGATTGCTCCACAGGTTGAGCGGATCGACCGGCTGGACGTCGTAGTGGCCGTAAATCAGCACCGTTTTGCGGCCCGGCTTGTGCTCGTTTTGGGCGACCACGATGGGGTGGCCCTCGGTCGGGTGGAGCGAGGTTTTCAGGCCCATCCCGGTCAGTTTCGCCACCAGCCACTCGGCGCAGGCACGGACATCGCCGGCATTCCGCGAGTCCGTGGAAATGCTGGGAAAACGAAGGAAGGCGAACAGGTCCTCAAGCTCCGGCGTCATGAGGGCGAATCAAGCGGCCCCCTCCCCCGCCCGGCAAGGCGAAATCCCCGCCGCCTCAAAACCTCTCCCGTTCCTCGCGGAGCACCCGCATCACGTCGTAGAGGGCGAAGGCGACCACGAAGATCGCGAGCAAGCCACAGACTCCCCACCAGACGATGAAGCGCCAGACATCCTTCGCCAGCCAGTCGTCGATCCCCCACAGTCCGATGGCGAAGACCGCCAGCAGCAGCGCCAGGCTGCGCGCCATCGCCTTCCGCCGCGACGTACGGTCGTGGAGGATGCCTTTGGCGAGGCCCTTGCTGGACTGCCAGTCGGAACGATGGTCGCTCATGGGTGTAGAAATGCCTGATCTATCCCGCTATTGCCTCTTGTTTTTCTTCTTTGCGAGCCACGTGAAAAAAATGCATGTCAGGATAAAAAGGGCGGAGACGATGTAATGGTTTTTGTAGAAGGTGATCTCAGCTATTGCGGCGGTTTCTTGCGTGGCGATTTCCATATAGGGAGTTTGATTTGCCGAATATTTGTCCATATTCCGCGATGATCGGCGATGCCGCAAGACCGCGAATCACGCTCGCTTTTCGCCGGCGGCGCGGAGCCGGTCGAGCAAGCCATTCAGCAGGATCAGCGTGGGAATCCCCAGCGCCGCGAGCTCGGCGTAGAATCCCGGCAACAGGCGTACCTGGATCCGGGACGCAACCTCCTGCGAAAGTGCACTTTCCAGCCCATCCCGCCCGGATGATGTCGCAGGGCGGTTCTTCCCGCCCATTTCCTTCGTCAACTCGCGCTTGGCCGGAAACTCCAGTGTCGCTTGGGCGATGAGGCAAAGGAGCGCGCAAGCGCAGAGCATTCCCGGCCCGCCGGAAATGTGCTTGTGGCCGGTGGCCAAGGCGGCGAAACCCGTCACCACCGCCGACACCGCGCAAAGAAGCGCGACCATCGCCAGATAAGATCGGCCCAACCAGGAATCCTTCCGGGATTTGATGTCGATCTGCGACGCCTCGATCCTCTCCACGGCGGTCGCCCCACCAGTCAGGAGTTGGACGCCGGTCTGCGTCGCCATCTGCTGGCCGCGGCACTCAATGCTGGTCCACGGCAGGAAGAAGAACAGCACCGCCGCAAGGGCGGAGACGAAGTTGAGCTTCGGGATCATCGCTCGCCTTTGTTAGGGGAGTGTCACCACTGCGGCAAGATTTCAGAAGTAGCGGGACGACTTCGTCGTTCCGGCTGGGGGCGGTCCGCCAAACGAACCGGAGTAGCGATTACCAAAGAAGTCGCTACCAAAGCCTTCCCTCTCACCGCTCCGGCAGGTGAATGATCCCGCGACGCAGCGCCACGGTCACCGCCTCCGTACGATCACGCACATGGAGCTTCGCGAGAATGTTCTTCACGTGCGATTTCACCGTCTGCTCGGAAATCCCGACCGCCGCGCCGATCTCCTTGTTCGCCTCACCCAGCGCGAGATGGCGGACGATTTCCTTCTCGCGCGCGGAAAGCACCTCGCCCCGCTGGCGGGCGGCCAGATGCTCGCCGACTTCCGGCGGGATCCACGTGCCGCCCTGCATCAACGCCCGCACCGCCGGGATCACCTGATCGCCCGAGCTGTGCTTCAGCAAGTAGCCGGACGCACCGGCCTCAAAGGCGGCATGGATGTCCTCGTCGCCATCGAAGCTGGTGAGCACCAGGATCTTCGCATCCGGTGCCTCCTTGCGGATCAGCGTCGTCGCCTCCACGCCACCCATCACCGGCATGCGCAGGTCGATGATGGTGACGTCGGGATTGAGCAACTGGTGCATCTTCACGCCCTCGGCGCCGTGCGACGCCTCGGCAATGACGACCATGCCGGCCTCGCGGCGGATCAGGCTGCGGATGCCCTCGCGGACCACGAAATGGTCGTCCACCACGAGGATGCGGATCGGTGGGGCTTGGTTCATGTCTTGGGATTTTCGTGACCGTTGTGAAGCGGCACCTCCACCTCCACGGTGGTGCCGCCCTGTGAATTCGAATCGACCCGCAGCGTGCCGCCGATGCGTTGCGCGCGCTCGTGCATGCCGGTCAGGCCGAAGTGCCCGGGTGCCGCGGCCTTGCGGATACCGCCGCCGTCATCTGCCACGGAAAGGACAGCCCGCCCCGCAGTGACTTGCAGATCGATAGCGATGACCGAGGCATCCGCGTGCTTCACCGCATTCGTGATCGCTTCCTGGCCGATCCGTAACAGATTGTCCTCCACCAGTGCCGGCAAGCGGCCAGACACGCTCTGTCTAACATCCACCCGGATGTGAGATCCAAGCGTGAGCGACTTCGCCGCGCGCTCAAGCGCCTCCGCGAGGTCGAACTTCTCCAAGGCCACCGACCGCAGGTTCCAGATCGATTGGCGCATCTCGGCATGGCACTGGCGCACCAGCGACTCGACCGCCTGCAAGTGTTCGCGCGTCTCCGGCGAAGCATCGGCCTCATCTGGCCCGATGCTGTGCACGCGCAGGTGAATGCCGGTCAGCCCTTGTTCGAGCGTGTCGTGCAGGTCGCGGGCGAGACGATTGCGCTCGGCCGTCACCGCGGTCCGCTCGCGCATCTCCGCCGCCAGCCTGAGATTCCGGCGACTGATCAGGTAAGCGAAAAGGATGACCGCGAGCAGCACCCCCAGCGCCACGCTCAGCATCACCAGCAGCCGCTTCACCGTGAAGAAGCTGGCCCTCTCCACCACGGTGACTTGCCCGGGGCCCGGCACCAGGATCTTGAAGGAGGTCGGGGTGCCGACACCGTCCACGCTCACCAGACAAATGCCGCTGACATCGAGCGTGGCACCTTCCTCGAGGTTCGGGATTCCGGCACCTTCGCCTTCCAGCTCCGCGGTGAAAACTCCACGCGGGGTATTCAGCGCCAGCACGAGCACTCCACGACCATCTTCGGAAGGCGTCTGCAACCGGTCTAACAGACGACCCCGCGCCGTGACAAACGCCGCATGCTCAAGCCCGCCCTGCAGTGACTCGATCGACATGGGCTTGGGCTGAACATTGACCCCTTCCGATGGCAGTGGCGCAAACACCGCATCCGAGAGCACCGGCAAGAAGTCCTCCAGATCTGGAAAGCCCACCGCCTCGACTTCATCGCCCGGCTTGAGCTTGTCCGCACCCGCGCCGCGGACCGCGATGCCGCTGTTGCCGTCGTTGAGAAAGACGATGCCATTGCGGTGATACACCACCTGGCCCCGCACCCGGATGCGGTCCGATCGACTGACAGCAGGCCGATATTGGAAAGCCTCGTGCAACGGCATCACTGGCTTTGCCCACGGATCGGCCGGTTCCTTCCCGATTTCGACGAAATCCTCGGGCGATACACCGTGGACTTCGACATCCACCAATTGCCGCAAGCTGCTGCGTGCCCGCACCGGCACCGCCACGCCGCGCAAGTAAACCTGGCGGGCGATCCATCGCTTCGGATCCATGCCACCGCCATTGCTGACCCTTACCGTGATGCGCGCCGAGCCCGAGCTGAGCAGGACGACGAAGACATTTGGCGGGACGATTTCCGCGCTGCGGACGAAGCCGTGCACGTCCACCAGCAGACCATTGTACTCGCCGTTCAGCAGGCCGCCCCCGGAGGCATTCTCCCACTTCGGTCGCTCGCCTGTTCCCGTGACGACAAAGGTCGCCGCGGAAATCACCGGCGCATAGGGACCCCGCTCAAGTTTGCCTTCCACCTCGACGAGGTCTCTCACCTTCGGGCCGTCGGCACCGGTGAATTCCACCCGCATCCCGCCGGTATCGTCCTGAATCTGGAAGTATTTTCCCTGCGCCGGATCGGCCCACGTGACGATGCCCTTGGTCTTCACGGTGACGGGCGTGAAGGACCCGGTGGTCGCCATCACTTGCAGCTCACGCACCTTCGGCAGCGTGGACTCGGCAGCCCCGGCGCCCACGCACGCGGCCGCCCAGCCGCATGCCACAAGCACGCGGAGCGGGAAAAGAATGAACAGGAAACGACTCACAGGCCCCTCGAAACTGAGGCCTGAGAACCCGTCATGCGAACACATTTTGACTCACTCCAAAGAGTGAGTCACTCCGCCAGCGAACCGAAAAGACGGCGCATGTCGCTCACTCATTGCGGCCACACACCCGCGCGAGGCAGGATCCAACGCTTGTGCCAGAGGCTGCGCGGTTCCTTGGCGAGGTCCAGGGCGGGATCGATCAAGACCGCCGGAGAGCGCCCGTTGAGGCTGACCTTCGTGTCCACGGTCACCTCCACTTCCATGCCGTATTCCTTCCGATACTCCTCTGCCAGATGGATCGCGAACTGATGAATCAAATCCGGCTGGCCCGGCATCCGGAACTTCTGCCGGTCTGTTAGAAAGTCACCGGGCTCGATCTCCCACTGGTGACCGCTTTTCAAGTCGCGGACGCGAAAGGCCAGCACCTCGGATTGCTTGTCGCGCAGCTTCATCCGCCACGAGTAGAGGTGACCTTCTTCCGTCCACGCCACATCGCCCGGATAGAGCCAGTGCCGGAATGGCGACAGAAGCTGCAGCGCCACATACACGGCCATGCCAGCGAGGATGGGCTTCGAAACTCGCGCTGATAGATTGCTCACCTCACGTTCCCTTCCCTTCCGCCCGAAGCGCGGCCAATTGGGCGGGAAGAACAGCAGCGACGCCGCCACCATCATCCAGGGAAAGACCCCGATGTCGAACAGCCACCCGTTCAGCCCATTGAAGCACAGTACCAGCACGTAAGCGGCTAGCCGCGTCCGCTTCCACAGCAGCAGCGGCACGAAGGCGAAGTCGAGGATCAGCCCGGCGTAGCTGAAGAAATACGCGACCCACTTCTCGGTCAGCCACGGGCCGATCCACGGAAAGTCCGCACGCTTCGCCAGCCACATGCCGAGCGGCTCACCGCGCAGCCAATCGCCATTCAGCTTCGCGATCCCGCCGAAGAAATAGGGAATGCCGACTTGGATCCGCATCAGCCACAGCCAGCACGCGGGTGTGGTGCCGGAAGCCATCGCCGGCCGCCTCAACGCATCGAGCGACCACAGCCGGTGCGCCGGCACGAAGATCATCAGGAAGGCGATCAGGCAAATCAGATAGAGGTGGTTCAGATACTCCGCCGCATCGATCAGGAACACGTGGCTCAGCGCGAGAAACAGCACCACCGCCGCCACCCGGTAAAACAGCCCCGCCGCCACCAGCAACGCCGTCACCGCCAGCACCACGAAGTGCGCGGTCATCCCGGCACCCGGCCACGGCTTCACCCAATCGAAGCCCAGGAAGGTGAAGTGGAACTCGGGATCGATACACAGTCCGCGCACCCAGCCCTTCTTCAAATAGACCACCGCCTCGAAGAACATCAGCAGCCCGAATGCGATCCGGAACACCGCCAGCGAGGCCCCATCCACCGGCCGCATGGCAGCCTCCACCCATCGGGAAAGCCGCGACCCCGCGAGTCGCTTTCCAGAATCAGGTCCTTCTTCTCCCATGCTGATAGAAGATCATCGAAACCGCCTCCATGGCGACAAGGAGGAAGTCCTTTCACGGCGGAAGAACTGCGTCCTCCAAATGGCACGTGGGCGCTTCCGATGATCAACCCTCAAGCTTCGCCCCGAGCACTCTGCGTCTCCACGCCGCATACTCCGCGGGGATTCCCCTGCCAATCAGGGACCAATCTGAACCAGACGGATGGCGCGGTATTCCACGCGGGAACCAGCTCCCGCGTGAGCATTCTGAAGCCCGACCAAACCCGCTTCGGGCCACTCGAAGCCCGCGTAGCTGGCCCGGACATCGGCCACATCCACCGTGGTCACGCCATCGACAAGCACGCGGATGCGAGCGCCCGTCATGAGTATTTCCAGGCGATGCCACACCGAGTGGCGCGCGTCGGCCAAGGGACTGGCGGGAATGCGATCATAAACCGCGCCGGTAGAGTGAACCGGCAGGCGAGGCTCGTTGGTCAGCTGGATCTCACTGCCGGTGACCCACGGATCGCCGGTCTCCGCCGCACGCAGGAAGACGCCCGCATTGCCACCCGGCGAAAGCCGGTATTCCAAGCTGAGAAAAAAATCACTGTAGTCGTCACCGAAGTGCAACCACCCGGATGGAGCGGCGTCATCATGCCTCAAGATTCCCGTGCTCGTGTCGTAGTCCCACCCCGAGCTTCCCCCCATGAAAGTGAGACCTGCTAGACCGTTGGCAAGAGGATCGATGCCATAAGCATCCGGCCAGCCGCCACCGACACGCCAGAAATACCGCGTCTCTACGGGACGTGAAAGTTGCCACTCGCTCCATGCTTCTAGAAACGTCGCCGGCGCGGCGACACTTCCGGACTCGAGCGTCCAATGGACGAGATCCGGCGAGCGCTCGATCCAGTAGAGATTCCCCGGCAGGGTGCCGGACGAAATCAGAAAATTGTTAGAGCCGGCCACGGGCACGAACGCCGGGCTCATCCCGCTTTCCCCGAAATAGGAACCCGTAGCCACCGGGCCCAGCGGATCGAAGCCGAGGCGAACCGCCGCGGCATCTGAAATCCCGTCGCCATTGCTGTCGGCATGACCCACGCCCACCCACACCAGCAGCCGCTGCTGGTAGGAAAGGCCGGCGCTGTCGGTCGCCTTCACGCGTATCGTGTGCAAGCCCGCGGCAAGAACAGAACTGGCAATCACCTGGTCGCCGTGGAGCACGAAGGAAGCATTGCCCGTATCCCCTGCCCCGCTCACCAGTTCGAAACGGGGAAAGGCCTCGTGATGGGGCGTGACGGAACTCCAGTCATTGCCAAGCCGCAGCTCATCGACGTCCGGCGCGGAGGTCGTCACGTAGTCACTGAAACCGATACGGTTGAAAACAATCGACCCGCCGGTCTCGGCGGGTGTGAAGAAGAGATCGGGCGACGTTGGCTCAGCGTCGAGGAGCGGGTCGAGCCAGACCGACACACGGTCGTTGCCCGCGAGGTGCTCGATCTTCACCACGAAGAAATGCGCCCCGTCATCAGGTGAGGCGAAGAACTTGTTGGTTCCGTTCCGGACCCGTGCGCCGAAGCCGCTTTCATTCCCGATCTGGAGCACGCGATTCGCCTCGGTAGCGCTGCCGCCCCAGAACTCGACACCCCAGAAGTGAACGTTGTCGCCAGGGTCTGCGATGAAGCTGGCGTAGGTCGTCGTGCCGTCGGTGCCGCGGGCGTTCGTCAGGGCCCGGTGGTTGCGCGAAGCGGGCGAGCAGAAGCCCCGGTTGCCGGAGGTCTCCAGCGCCATGCCGAGGGCATCGGTGTAGGAAAGCGATCCGGAAGGAATGGTCGAAGACGAGCCGGCGACCTGCCACGCGCCCGAGAACCCGGAGCCGCTCGCCTGCCCGCTCAAGGTCGCGGCGGCGGCGTAGTCGAAAGACTCCCGCGCCACCGGATCCGGCACCATCACCGCGAGAGTGCCGGTCTGGAGGTCGCCGAGGTCTTCATCGTCCATCAGCAGGCGGCCGACTAATGCCCCCGCGGCATGATCGGGCGGAAGCACGGCGTTGGTGAGCAGGATCCGGCGCGGGGCGTGCTCACCGGCGACGTCGCTCACATGGATCACAAACGTGGCTTCCGAGTGGAGCCCGGCTTCATCCGTCGCGCGGACACGGACTTGGTACGAACTACGACGTTCGTAGTCGAAGGAAGACGCGGCGGCGAGGATCCCGCCGTTGATGGAGAATAGCGCGTTGTCCACCGCGCCGGCGGGCAGCGAGAAGGTGATCGCTTCGCCGCTGTGGTCGTGAGCCGCGGAGAGCGTTCCGACCGCGGTGCCGGCAGGCTGGTTCTCCGGGATGCTGCTCTGGTCGAGTTGCAGGTTGAAAGGTCCGCCAGGGATCTCGTTGAGGGTGTACCAGACTTCGCTGGAGAGGATGGCGGAGCCGTCGTCGGACACGGGATCGCTTTTTAGATAGACCACGTGGCCCGCGTCGAGGCCGGGAACGACGATCCTGACCTTGGTGCGGTCGGCGGAAGCGGTGGCGCTGCTGACGACCAGCGTTTCCTCCCCGATCTTCGCGCCGCCATAGGCCGCGGTCGGCTGATAGGACCACTGCTTCACGGTGAAGTTTGCGGGATTCTCCAAGGCCGCTTCCGGCACCGGCTTGGTGTAGGCGATCTCAAAGCCGGTCGCGGTGGCGGAGACCTTCGCGATCTCGAAGGTGACTGAATTTCCCGACTTCGGCGTGAGCCGCTGGAGGCCGGTGGTGGTGCCGTTCCATGACCAGTTCCCGCTGGCCCCGATACAGCCGACGTAAAGCGTGCCATTCGGCCCCCAGGCGAGCCGGTTGACGCCGCCTTCCAGACCCTGGGTGAAGCGGTAGATGCACCCCTGCCAGGTGCCGCGGACCTTTTCGAGTGACACGCGGTTGATGCCGCCGAGCGTGATGTCGCCCACCAGCAGGTCACCGGCGAAGGGCCCGTCGGGAATGGACAGCGGCTGTGACGGCGAGTTGGCGATGTCGTTTTGCGGGAACCAGACGGCCGGCGGCGTCATCGGCTGGTCGGCGAAGAGGCTCGGGCTGCCGCCGTCGCCATCGTTGTTGTAGTGGCCGTAGAAATGGCCTTCGCGCAGGTGATTCAGTCGGGAGGCCGGCTGCCACGCGCCTTGGTTGTCGGTTTGGAAAATCTCGCCCTCAGGGCCGAAGCACAGGCCGTTCGGCGTGCGCAGGCCGCCCGCGAGATAGCTGACTTCACCGGTTGTTAGATTGGTCCGGACCAGCGTCCCCCGGTTCGGCGGGTTGGGACCGTTGAGGCCGGGGTAGTCGAAGTGGATCGCGGTCGAAAGCGTCGTGAAGGCGAAGCCGTCGCGTTCGATCAGGCCGAAGTGGAAGTGGTGGTAGTTGTCGGAGGTCCAGCCACTGCCAACATTCTCCTTGGTCTCGAAGTAGCCGTCGCCGTTGGTGTCGCGTAGCTTCGTCAGGCTGGTGCGCTGGCTGACGAACAGTTCGCCGTTGATGAATTTCATCCCGAGCGGCTCGGACAGGCCGGCGGCGACTTCGGTTACGGTGACGGCCTGCGGGTCCTCGCCCTGCACGTTGGTGAGTGCCCAGACTTTCCCGTCGCCGCCGGGCAAGGGATCGGGCGTGCTGTTTTGGTTTGGATTGAAGGTGGTGATGAAGAGCCGGCCGTCAGTCGGATGCACTGCCATCGCCCCAATCTTGGGATTGAAGGACGACGGATGGATTTTCGTCACGCGCCACGAGGGATGGACGGCGTTCAAGGGCTGGCCGCTGCCCGGACGCGTACCGTCACCGGGGGTGATGATCTCCTTCTTGCCCGGAGCCACCACGCGCGTGACCCCGGCCGTGGTGAGGAAAGCGGACGCGGGCACCACCGTGAAGTCCGCCGCGCCGGGCGGACGCCATTCGAGCTTTAGTACGACGTCTCCCGTATTTTGGAAGAAGCGCAGCTTCAGCGGGTGGAGGCCACCCGTCAGAGCGGTCCCCCCGGTGGCCGGGGTCGCGGCATGCTCGCCATCGTGGTCGATCACCAGCGTGTCGCCGAGCCACAATTCCGAGCCGTCGGCCGAAGTCAGGCGGAACTCATATGGGCCGGAAGCCGGGACGAAAAGGTCGGCGTGGCACTCGACCACGAACTTCTGGGCGTATCCCGCGAAGTCCCCGCTGCCGGACCAATCAATCGTGGCGCGCTTCTGATCGACATTCGGCGTCTGCCCGGGCACCAGCGGATAGAGCTGGTCCATCGCTTCCTGGATGTCGAAGAGGCGTAAGGTGATGCCTGCCTCGTAGTCGTCGAGATTTCCTAACAGGAGGATGGCCGGCTCCGACATCACCGACGTCGCGGGAAGGCCTGAGACCTCGGCCGCATCGTCGGAGATCCGCACGGTGTAGACGCCCGTATCGGCGGTCGTGACGCCAGTCCGGGAAAGCGATGGGCTGGTGGCCCCCGGGATAGTGCTGCCATCCTTGAACCACTGATAGGTGAGGTTACCCAGACCGGTGGCGGTCACGGAGAAGTTGGCATTTCCCCCTGCCGCCACGCCGAGCGGCACCGGCTGGGCCGAGATCAACGGCACCGGATAGGTCAGGCTCACGGCGACGACATCGCTGGTGACGGAGCCGTTCGGGTTGGTGGCGATTATACGGTAGCTGCCGTTCGCGGCGTAGGTGGCCGGGGCCATCGTGAAGATCGCCTGCGTGGCTCCGCCTATGTCAGCCCAGGATCCGCTGCCCTGTAGCACCTGCCACTGGAAGGACGGCGAGGGTTGGGCAATGACGTCTGCGGCCAAGGTCACCGTGTCGCCGACATGCCCCGCGTGGCTTTGCGGTTGCTGACGGAAGTAAGGCTGGGCCGGCAGCACCGTGACGCTGCCGAAGGTGCTGCCCCAGCGGATCTCATCCCAAGCGGAGGAATTGCTCGCGTAGTCAGAAAGCGCAAGCCGGTCGAATTGCGTGTTGAAGCCGCTGCGGGTCACGCCGCCAGATGGTTCGCCACCGCCCAGCACCGGATCGATCCACACCGTGACGCTGTCGCCATTGTTCGATGCACTGAGGCTGAACTTGGCGACGAGAAGATGGACGTTGGCATCAGGTGCCACGCCGAGATTACCGACCAACAAGCCACTGTTCTCCGCGCGGAAGGCGTAGTTCCCGGTGGCAAAATCCCCGCTGGCGAGGCCGGCGTCGAAGTTCCGGTTCGCGTCGCTGGTGCTGCCGTAGTAGAGCGCGAGGGCTTGGTAGGTGTTGGCGTTTGCCGCCGCGTTCTCGTTGCCGGTCCGAAACAGCCAGCTCAGGTAACGCGTGCCGGTGGTCGCGTCGCCCACTGCCAGCGTGTTGTCTAACAGTCGAAACACGCGCCCGGAATTTGTCGCGCCGATTCCAGCCGCATCGGCCCCCGTGGCCACCTTGTCGCCCGAGGATCCGGCGTAGAGTGGATTGGAATGAACCAGCGAACCGGAGGCCACCGCAGGTTCGGCGTCGCCGAAGTCGATGTCCGTCCACGCACCGGTATACCCGGCGACCGCGGGACTTCCCGCCGCATGAAGCTCGGCATCCGTGGTGTAGGAGTCGAAGGCATCATGGCTGAGGTACTGGGCACCGGCTGGAAAAAGCAGGAACGCCGAAAGGATCGTGGAACGGATCGCGGTCATTGCAGGTGGTTGGTTGCAGGGAAAGAAATGCCGGAGCGGGCGTCCCCGCTCCGGCTGGTACTCCGCCCCCATGTGTCGTCCTTCCGAGAACCCATCAACGGCGGCCGACACACGCCCGAAGGCGGAGCAAAGGGGTCAGGGTTGGGTGGCCTCCAGCGTGAGGAACAACTTCGCAGGCTGGGTGCCTGTAATGGTGGCGGTGACAGTCGTGCTGCCTGCCGACGGCGTGTTCAGCGCCGGGGTGAGAGTCACGGTGGTGCCTCCGCTGGCCGCGCCGCTGGCATGGAAGGTGCCGAGGTCGGTGGACCACTTGTAGGCCGCGATCACGTCGCTGGCCGGCGAGCCACTTTGCGGATGTTGGAAGGTGACGGTGCTACCGGTCTTGGCGACCGCCGTGACTCCTTGGTTTGCGACCGACGGATTGGTGCCGAAAACATTCTCGACGCCGTTCTTGATGCCGTCGCCATCCGCGTCGTCATTGAAGCCGTTCAACGAGCCGACATTGAAACCGCCGATCCACGCGGCGAAATCATCGGGTGGGTTCGGATTCAGCGTCACGCTGTTAAAGGTGCTGCCCCAGCGGATTTCATCCCATGCGGAGGAGTCGCTGGCGTAGTCCGACAAGGCGATCCGGTCCCATGTCAGGTCGGCACCCGTCACGGTCACGCCCCCGCTTGGATTCCCGGAGCCGAGTGCGGGGTCGATCCACACCGTCACGCTGTCACCGCCGGCCACGCTGCTGAGTTCGATCTTCGCGACGAACAGGTGGACATTCGCGTCCGACGGCACGCCCAGGTTGCCGACCATGCCGGTGTTGTTGTTGAGCCTGAAGGCGAAGTTCGTGGTGCTGAAATCCCCGGCGGCGATGCCCGCCTCGAAATCCCGGTTCGCGTCCGTGCCCAGCACTCCGTTGAAAAGCGCGAGGGTCTGATAGACCTGGGGATCCGGCGCGGCATTCTCCAAGCCCGTCCGGAACAACCAGCTCACATAGCGGGTCCCAGTGGTGGCATCGCTCACCACCAGCCGCGGATCTAACAAGCGGCCGACTCGACCGGCGTTGGTGGCATTGATCGCCGTGGCATCCGCCGGGGTGCTGACATGGCCGCCGCTGGATCCGAGATAGAGAGGATTCGGATAAGCGAGCGAACCGGACGAAACCACCGGCGAGACCGGGCCGAACCCGTTGGTGATCGCCCAGGCATCCACATAGCCGGCAATCGTCGGATTCTGGCTGGCCAGCGCGCCCGCCGCGTAGCCACCCGCGGTGTCGAAAGGATCGTGGCTCACCAGTCCGCTCCATTGCGGGAACACCGTCAGCGTCGCCACGGCCGAATCCACTGTCGTCGTCGGCTGACTGTCGGCTGTCGCGGCATCGTCAGTGATGCGGACCCAGTAGGGTCCTTCGGCGGCTTCCTGGACATTGGTCAATTCGAGCGTGTCGGAAGTGGCGCCAGAGATCGGATCGGCATCCTTGAACCATTGGTAGGTCGGATTCCCCAAGACCGAAGCGACGACCGAGATCTGGGCATTGCTTCCTTCTTCCACGGAGACCGAAACGGGCTGGGTGATGATCGCCGGCTCCGGATAGGCGAGATCCACCTGCACGACATCGCTGGTGTCCGAGCCATTCGCGTTGGTGGCCACCACGCGGTAGTAGCCGTTGTCGGCGTAGGTGGAGGAGAACAACTCAAGCGTGTTCGCGGTGGCACCGCCGATGTTGGCCCAGCCGCCCACGCCGTCGGCGGACTTCTGCCACTGGTACGTCGCTGCCGGCGACGAAAGAGCGCTTGCCAGGAGCGTCACGGTGTCGCCCACCTCGCCCGTGTAGGCGACCGGCTGGGACTCGAAGACCGGGATGGCGGGGAAAACGGGATCGATCGTCACGTTGTTGAACGTGGTTCCCCAGCGGATTTCATCCCAGGCCACGCCATTGGCATTGTCGTAGTTGGAGAGTGCCAAGCGATCGAAGTGCATGTTCTTCCCGGTCACTGTCACACCGCCGGTGGGATCATTCGCGCCGAGGACAGGGTCGAGCCAAACGGTGATCGTATCGCTGGCGGCCGTCGCACTGAGATCGAATTTCACGACGAACAGATGCACACCGGAATCCGCAGCCACCCCGGTGCTGGTGTAGGCCTCGTTCGCACCGAAATTATATTGGGTGCCGGTGCTGCCGCCGTTGTTGGTGATGCCCGCCGTGAAGCTGCGATTGGCATCCGCCGTACTGCCGTTGTAGAGGTCCAGCATCTGATAGCCCAGCGCGGTATCGTTGCTGTTCTGGTAGAGGAAGCTCAGGTAGCGAACGCCCGCAGTGGTGTCGGTGACCGTCAATGCAGTGTCCAGAAGTCGATACACTCGCCCGACCTGATTGGCGTTGTCGGTGCCGACATGGGAGGGAAATCCGGCTTTATCGCCGAGTCCGGCGGTGTAGGCAGCGGTGGAACCCGCTTTCGCGGTGTATCCCAGCGAGCTCGCGGAGACCGCCGGTTCGCCGGCGCCAAAATCGATATCCACCCAGGGGCCGGTGTAGCCTGCGATAGTGGGTCCCTGCCCCGGCAGCTCAGCGCCGACCGGGTAGGCGGAAAAGGAATCCTGGCTGAGAACATCGGCCAGGCCGGTCGCCGGCAGCAGGAGGCCGGCACTCAAGATTGTTAGATAAGTGGGTTTCATCGTGGGTTTCATCAGACGGTTCGGAAAAGGATCGAAGGAGCAGACCGCGATCACGGATGGCAGCGGCACTCCGGATACACAGGTGCCGGGCATCCGCCGCCGAGGGACTCAGTTCCTCCGCCGGCGCAGCAGCGAGAGCAGGCCGAGCGAACCTAACAGGGCGGACGCCGGCTCCGGGATGGTCACCGAGTCGAAGTCGGTGCCCCAGCGGACTTCGTCCCAGGCGGCGGAATTGCCTTCATAGTCGGAAAGAGCGAGACGATCCCAAGTCAGGTTCTTCCCGGTGATGGTGGTGCCACCGAGGGGATCTCCAGCCCCGAGGATGGGATCGAGCCAGACGGTGACGCTATCGCTGCCTGCCGCCGCGCTGAGGTCAAATTTCACCACGAACAAATGCACGCCGGTGTCCGCCGCCACTCCCGTGCTGGCGTAGGTCTCGAGCGCGCCATTCTCGACACCGAAGTTATACTGGTTTCCGGTTTGCCCGCCGTTGGTGGTGAGGCCCGCCGTGAAGTTGCGGTTCGCATCCGTGGTGCTCGTGTCGTAGAGCGACAACATCTGGAAGGTCGTCGCCCCCGTCTGTTGACCGTTTTGGTAGAGGAAGCTCAGGTAGAGGCTGCCCGTGGTCGAGCTGTTGACCGCCAAGGTGCTGTCCAGCAAACGGAAGACCCGTCCGCTGTTGCCGGCGGCAACCTCGCCGCCGGTGGTGTTGTTGGCCACGCTGACGCTGTCGCCGCTTGATCCCGCGTAAAGAGGATTGGAATAGCTGAGCGAACCGGCGGTGATGGACGGCTCGGCATTACCGAAATCGATGTCCGTCCAATCTCCCGTGTAGCCTGCCACGACGGGAGAAGGAACGACGGACTGGATTTCCCCGGCGGTGTAGCTGGAAAACGAATCATGGCTCAGCACGACGGCCTGCACCAATGTCGGAGCGAAAGCGACGGCCGACAAAACGGCCGCCCCGAGGGTTCTGGGATGGTTCATGGGTTGGAGAAAAAAGCCGGGGTTTAGTGCGGCCTCTCTCCGACAGGCGGATTCCCTTCCCAGAACCGGACACAACCGTGGAAATTTTTTCTCACCGCCTTTGCGGACGCGATTTCACGGGCTTCCCGCGTGGTCACCGCAGCGTGACCATCGGGCTCAGCGAGCGTCCGCTCTGAAGGAGATCCAATGATCGCTGAGGGCCTATTTCCCTACCAGATCGAGCGCCTCGCGATGGAATATCGCCGCGTTGATCCAGTCATACCAAAAGGTATCTTTGTCGTTTCCGGACACCACCTGGGTGCCGATCCTTTCCGTTACCGGCCCGGTGGTCATGTCGAGAAAGACCTTGGCATTCCCCGTTCGTCCGGCGCGCTGTTCAATCATCGCAAGGATCAACCGAGCGGACGCCATCCGCGCCTGGTTCTCCTTCGGCGAGGCAAGGCAGCGGTTGGCCCACAGCGTCGCGCGGGCATCGTTGCCGTCGCGATACTCCGCCAAGGCGAGTGAGAAGTAGCTCCACGCCGCCATGTGAGGATTTTTGGCAAGGGCTCCCCTCTCGTCCACGGCCGTCGAAACGATCACGACCAGCGGCCGCAGTTGCCTCAAGATACTCTCGTCGGCGGGTCGCAGCAGGCAAACCTTGAGCATCTGCTCCGCCACCACCGGATGGGTGGTGTTTGAAAACCTTTCCAGGATCAGTTCGCGCAACCTCGCGTAGCCGGCATCGTCACCCGTGAAACACAACATCGCGGCGGCCGGCAGCAGATTCCGCGAAACGTTGTCGGTGTCGGAGCTGTCCACGCTGGAAATCGCGCGGGCGAACGAGGCATAGCGCTTGGCCGCTTCGTCCCTACGGCCCGCGGCGAGATGCCATTCGGCCATCCGGCGGAACGAATCCGCGGCCTCCAGTGACGACGGAGTAAGCTCCACCGGCACTTCCGCCAACAACTTGTCGGCACCCTCGAGCTGACCGTAGCCGATCATCACGGCGGCTTGGGCCACTCGTGCGCGGAACTCCTCGTTCGCCAATGCCGTCTCGGCGATCCCGCGCAGCCTGCTTTGTTCCTCACGCGAGGCTTTCTCCAGAAGGAACATTCGCGTGGAAAACGCCAGGGCCGCCACGAGGCCGAGCACCGCCACACCACCGCCGGTGAAAAGCACTTTGTTACGCCGGAACAGCTTGGCGAGCTGATAGCCGCGGCTCGGCGGGCGCGCCGTCACCGGCTCGTCCTGAACAAACCGCACCACGTCCATCGCCAGTCCATTCGCCGTGTCGTAGCGGCGCTGGCGCTCCTTGGCCATGGCCTTCATCACGATCCAGTCGAGATCGCGCAGCCGCTTCTCGCCATGGGCGACCGATGGCGGCACGGGCTCCTCTTCACGCAGGATGCGCCGGGTTTCCTCAGGTCCGGCGTCCTTCAACCGCTGCGCATCGAAGGGCGGCCGGTGGCAGATCAATTCATAGAGCAGGGCCCCCAAGCTGTAGACGTCGCTGCGCGTATCGATGTCCGCGCCGCCCGCCGCCTGCTCGGGACTCATGTAAGCCGGCGTGCCGAGAAACTGGTCGCGCTGCGTCATCGTCGCTTCGCCGTCCCCGCCACCGGCCGTCGCCTTCGCAATGCCGAAGTCGATCACCTTCGGCACCGGCACCCCATCATGCCTTCTAACAAGCACGTTCGACGGCTTGATGTCGCGGTGGATCACGCCCTTCTGGTGCGCGTGTTGGATGGCCTGGCAAACCTGCACCAAAAGATCCAGCCGCTCCCGGATCGGCAGCTGCCCTGACTGGCAGAAATCCGTGATCTTTTCCCCGTCCACCAGCTCCATCACGAAAAACGGCCGGCCGGTGGACGTGGTTCCGGCATCCAGCACGCGGGCGATGTTCGGGTGGTCCATCATCGCGAGCGCCCGCCGCTCAAGTTCGAATCGGGCGATCACGTTCTCAGTGTCCATACCGAGCCGGATGACCTTCAGCGCGACTTCCCGCTGGACCGGCTCCAACTGCTCCGCACGATAGACCACGCCCCAGCCGCCCTCGCCCAGCCGCTGGACCAGCTTGTAGCGGCCGATGCACGCGCCGGAGTCCGCGAGCGCCGCCGCCTGTCGCGCGGTCACACCCTCCTCGCCTTCCAGGATCGCGATCCGCGACATGCCCGCCGGAATCTTCACCGGCGGCATGTCGAAGAAGTCCTCGGCCCGGTCTTCCAAGGCTAACAGCTTCTCCAGCCGTCCCCGCAGATCCGGATCACCCTGGCAGGTCCGGTCGAGGAAAGCCGCGCGCTCCGCCGGCTCGGCCAAGCCCGCCGCAGCTTCGAACAAGGTCCTCTCGATGCTCTTGGAAAAGTCCATTCGCTCCGGGCCTCACTCGTTATCCTCCTGGATCATCTGGAATAGCCGCGCCTTTGCGTAGGCCCACTGCCGCCGCACCGTCCGCTCGGTCACGCCATGGATCTCGGCGATCTCGGTCTCGGTCAGGCCGCCGAAAAACTTCAGTGCCACGACCCGCGCGCCCTCCGGATCCTCGGCCTCCAGACGCTCTAACATTTCATCGATCAGCAGCACCCGGTCGTCGCGACTGGTGTCCGCCAGGTCGAGATCGCCGATGTCGAGCGTCTCGGCGCGCTCGCCGCGCTTGATCGCGGATTTCTCGCGGGCCCGGTCCACCAGGATTCGCCGCATCGCACCGGCAGCGGCGCGGAAGAAATGCGCGCGGTCGCTCCAATCGCGCTCCTTGTCGCCCGACAAACGGATCCACGCTTCATGAACCAGCGCCGTCGGCTGCAAGGTCTGCCCGGGCCTCTCGCCCGCCATCCGCTTGGCCGCCAAGTGCCGCAGTTCGTCATAAACCAAAGGCAGCAACTCTTCCGACCGCAAGGCATCGCCAGTGCCCAAGGCGTTCATCACTCTGGAAAAATCGTCGGACATTCCTCGTTGGGTCACTCTGAATTCCCTACCCGCCTTGTCGACTCGACAATGTGACGACGTGCAAGGCATTGGTCACGGCGCTCACCGCCCCGCGGGACCACGAATCTCAAGCCCCGCACCTACGCCTTGGGCGAAACGACGACATGGGCCTGGGGGGCAGGTTCTCAAAGGGGAAGCTTCCTCACTACTTCGCCGCACCAACCTCGTCGAGAACGCCATCCGCCCGACCAAGGTCGGCGCGAAGAACTGGCTTTTTATCGGGTGCCGCGAAGCGGAGCAGCGGGCGGCGATCCTCTACACCATCGTCGAGAACTGCCGGCGGCTGAAGATCGACACGCGGGAGTTTCTTGAAGACGTGCTCACCCGTCTGCCCGGCATGAAAGAGAGCGAGAAGTGGTCAGCCTCATCCCGGCGAACTGGCTGCGCGCCCGGCAAGGCAAGCTGGCGCGGAAAGCGGCCTGACGCGCAAACCCGCCAAGGGGAATCACACGGCAGCTGGGCCCCCGCGCACTCATCTGGACTCTCCGCCTCCTTTGAGCCAGGCCCTGGCCCGCTTGGCCAATCTGCCAAGCGATGAACCAATCCTTGGACACCGTTGGGCCTGACCCAATTCACGCTTCTCGCGAGCAATCCCTGTTACAGCCGCTAGGATTGCTCGCGGCTTTGATCGCCTTACGGACTGGTAAATGCGCGGTAAAACCGACTTGCACCGGTTGCCAGCTCGGCATCATGGACGAAGGTCCACGACCCGGTGCTGGGAGTCGGTGTGGCAATGGTAGCCCAAATCTTCAGATCCGTGCTGGTTTGCAGAGTTAATGGAATATTCGGAGTGGTGCTAATTACTAGCGTCACTTCGCCTTCGGCGGTCCGCGAGATGTCGGTGATCCGCAGCGTTTCGGCAGCTGCCTGCATCGCCGCCAGCGCCATGTCCTTCGCCGCCGTCACGCCTGCCAAATCGGTGGCCGCATTGATCGCTATCTCGCCATTGGTCTTGGCGGTCGTCAGCATCGTCCACTTCTCTGCGGTGTAGTAGCTTGCTTCCAGATAGGTCGCCAGCGTCGTCGCTAGGTCGCTCATCGCCGCCGCTTTGGCCACCGCCAGCGTCTCGGCAATCGTCGGCACCGCATCCATCGCTGCCAGCGCAGCGTTCCTCGCCGTCGCCACGCCTGCGGGATCGGTCGCCGCATCAATCGCCACGGTGCCATTCGTCTTGGCGTCGTTCAGCATCGTCCAGTTGCCGGCGGTATAGTCCGTTTCCAGGTAGCTCGCCAGCGCCGTCGCCAGGTCGTTCAGCGCTGGTGCCTTGGCCGCCGCCAGCGTCTCGGCGTAGGTCGGCACCGCATCCATCGCTGCCAGCGCAGCGTTCTTCGCCGTCGCCACGCCTGCCGCATCGGTAGCCGCCTGAATCGCGATCTCGCCATCCGTTTTTGCGGCTTGCAGCGCCGCCCAGTTCTCGGCGGAGTAGTAGTTAGCTAACAGATAGGTTACCAGCGCCGGGGCCAATTCATTGATCGCCGCCGCCTTGATCGCCGGTAGAGTCTCGACCAACCCGAGATCCACACCGAGGTGGGTTGTTCCACCCAGAACCTCAATTTCCGTACCATTAACCAATCCGCCGACCTCGCCGGAGGCGCTGTCGCTGTCGAGCGCTTGATCGCTGCCTTGTTCGGCAGTGGTGGTGCGGAAATCGTTTGTGATGCCTGAGAGGTCCCAACGGACGAAATAAGTGCCCGGCTGCACATTGCCGAACAGATAGTTCCCGTTGGCATCGGTCACGGTGTTCGCCACCACAATTGGCGGTGGATTTCCTACCGGTGGAGTTCCCGTTACCGCTGAGACCGTCGTCGCGAATGCGACGGTGCCGGCCGCCGAACCCGCCAACGCCCGACCGCTTATTGTGGTGGAAGCACCAAACGTGACAGCCGCGCCACCGAGGATATTGCCTTCCATGTGGGAATTCGCACCAATGGAAACAGCCCCTTCGACGATCCAGAAGACATTCGCACTCTTGGCATCATTGATCAGGACCACGTTTCCTACTGAAGCTGTCGTACCAAATGCTCCTGTGATCTGCACGATGAACACAGCCTCAGGGTCTCCCTGGGCATCGAGAGTAACTGAAGAGGCCAATGTGGCCGCAGCTCCGATCTTGTGAACTCCGGGCGTCAAGGTCGTGCCGCCCAACTCGTAGGCAGCCGCGGACAAGAGAAAATCAGGGGTTCGATTTTTCCCATCATTGTAAGCGGTGGCAAAGTCCGCCAAAGCGGTCATGGCAACGGCATGACCCGTGGGGTAAATGGTTCCTGTCGAGGTGATCGCTGGGGCGATGGCACCGGTACCCGAGCCCACATTTCCTGCCACATTGCCGGATCCGGAAATAGCCCCGCCTGACAGCGCGCCGAAATTGGCAGCAGTTCCGAGGTCGATCGTCAGACTCTCTAAAACCATCTGCATCAGGGTGACCGGCACGTTTGAGAATCCAGTGCTTTCAGCCGGTTCCTGAATGCCGTTGCCATTCGAGTCGAACCAGACCCGATCGCCCACAACGGAAGGCTCCACCGGTACTGAAACCGTAGTAGCCAATGTGATCGTGCCAGCAGGCGAACCAGCCAGCGCCCGACCATTGATGGTGGTGGTGGCACCGAATGTGATCGCAGCGCCTCCGAGTATATTTCCCTCCATGTGAGTACCTGCCCCCATGGAAACGGCCCCTTCCACGACCCAAAAGACATTCTTGCTTCGAGCATCATTCGCCAGAACCACATTCCCTACGGATGCCGTGGCGCCGAATGCTCCTGCGATTTGGATGATAAAAACGGCATCGGGGTTCCCTTCTGCATTAAGAGTCACCGAGGATGCCAAAGTAGCAGCAGCTCCGATTTTATGAACCCCTGCCTTCAAGGTCGTCCCGCCCAACTCATAGGCAGCCGCGGACAACAGGACGTCAGGCGTTCGATTCTTACCGTCGTTGTAGGCAGTGGCAAAATCGGTTAGAGCGGTCGTTGCAGCAGCGTGACCCGTGGGGTAGATGGTTCCAGCCGAGGTGATCGCCGGGGCGATGGCACCGGTGCCCGACCCCACGTCTCCTTTGACGTGACCGGTTCCCGAAATAGCCCCACCTGCCAGAGCTCCGAAATTGGCGGAAGTCCCAAGGTCGACTGGCACCGGATTGGCCGCCACCAAGGTACCGCAAGGGACCGCCACGACCATCGCCAAGACAAGGCCATGGAGCGTCAGCCGCACTTTTGCACATAAACGCGAGCCGTATGTGTGCGTCGGGTTGTCATCTCTACTTTTGAAATTTATCATCAAATATACTGTTGGGACGTGATTAGGTTGAAGCAGTGATTGCTCCTAGGAATTTGCTTTCGCGTTGAAAGCCGTTGGAAGTGCCGCTGGCCGGACCGGACTGCGGAAAAGAGGACGCTGACCCCAGTAGGGATGGTTGGACGTGTGACATGTGTTTTTGATTTCGATTTCGTTGTGGATTCAGGCGGATTTCCCGGAGTTCCAGGAAAAACCAAATATCAAATCCGCGAATCTTTCTGATTATTGAGATCTTAACTCCATTGCAATGCTTTTCTTAACATTTCAGAAACCAAGGCATCACTTTTGAGGATATCAGGAACAAATACCTCTCAAAACTTGCTCATGACAAGCCGAGCGCCATCGCGGTTGAGTTGCCCGGCTTATCCGCAAATGGGTGCGGCCCCGGTAGCGCCCGCAACGAGTTTGCCTTCACCAAGACGGAAGCCGAACACAGCCTGGCGGCAGCACAGCCGTCTCCAGAGCCAGATGGTGAGTAGGCCTTGACCCGGCACCTTCACCCCAACACGAAACCGCATGAGAGCTCGACTTCCCGATGCGGGAGATCAGGCACGGCCTGCGATCCCCGGTTCTGCCTCCCTCCGGCACCGCGCTCTTCGTTTCCAGCAACGTCTCGTTGGTGAAACTCGCCGTCAGCGATCGTCTGGCCGAATCGAGAGTTGGGTGCCAGCAGTTCCGAAAAGCCCACCTCTTTGAAAATTCGGTGGCGATCCAGTGAAATGGGTCACCGCATGAATTGCTGCAACCCGTTGAGAACAAGACGGCCGCGGCAGCCAGCTCGCCCTCCGGGTTACCCGCTAGCTTGCACTTCTCGTGATTGGATGAAGGGTCGTCACAACCCCCGCAGCGTTCAAACTGACGGCCTCCGGAGTCGTTCTCGTCGGGCGGCCTCGCCCGTCCGAGAGACGGACCTTAACGAAGAACCGGAAGACCTGACTCACCCGAAGTGGTGGGTGAGTTGGTCGGGGCGGCCAGATTCGAACTGACGACATCCTGCTCCCAAAGCAGGCGCTCTACCAGGCTGAGCTACGCCCCGTCACGTGACGGGCGGGAAAATGGGTGGACCGGACCGGGGTGGCAAGACGAAAGCCTCACCACCCCGCTCTTTAATTCATCTAAAATCAGGTGACGTCATCGCCGCTTGGCTCCTCGCCCTGCGATTCACCGCCTGGAGGTGCTTCGCCCGGCTCGTCGGAAGGCGTATCGGAAACCTCACCCGCGGCATCTTCGCCGTCCGGAATGACGATCGAGACGTCCTGCAGCTTCTCTCCCTCCTTGAGCGTGAGGAGCTTGACGCCTTGGGCGACGCGGCCGGTCTCGCGGATCCCCTTCTCGCCGCCGACCTTGATGCGGATGCTCTGGCCGGTGGAGGTCATGAGCATCAGTTCGTCTTCCTCGGTGACGGCCACGGCGCTGACGACCTTGCCGGTCTTCTCGGTGACGTTGAGTGTCTTCACACCGAGGCCGCCGCGGCGGAGGGAGCGATAGCTGGAGAACGCGGTGCGTTTGCCGAGACCGTTTTCCGAGGCGACGAGCAACATCGTTTCCTCCGAAACGATCGCCATGCCGACAACATAGTCGTCCTTCCGCAGGCGGATGCCCGTGACACCCGCGGTCGCACGGCCTTGCGGGCGAATCTGCGGCCTGCCTTCGTCTTCGGTGGCTTCTTCCTCCGACTCCGGCTCCTCGCCATCGTCGGGCTCTCCTTGGGGTTTCTTGTAAACGCCTTCGGTAAATTTGATGCTCATGCCATCCCGCGTGACGAGGATGATCTCGTCCTCACCGCTGGTGAGGCTCACACCGATGAGATCGTTGCCCTCGTCCAGATTGATCGCCGTGAGACCCGCTTTGCGGTAGTTGCGGAAGTCATTGAGCGCGGTCTTCTTCACCTTGCCATTGCGAGTGGCGAAGAAGATGTAACCGGCATCCTCGCGGAAGGTGACGTCGTTACCATTGTCATCGGTGGCGCGCTCCAGACGCAGCAGCGCGGCGATCTTCTCATCCGGCTTGAGGTCGAGGACGTTCTTGATGCTGCGGCCGGTCGAGGTGCGCGAACCTTCCGGCAAGCCATACACCCGCTCCACATAAACGCGGCCGGTATTGGTGAAGAACAGCAGGTAATCGTGCGCCTGGACGCTGAAGAGGTGCTCGATGAAGTCGTTCGCCTCGTCCTTGCCGGTGGCTTTGGTCTCCATGCCCTTGAGACCCTTGCCGCCACGTCCCTGCAAGCGGTATTCGCTGGCCGGGGTGCGCTTGACGTAGCCGCGATGCGAAAGCGTCACGATCATCGCGTCATTGGCGATGAGCTCTTCCATGGCGATCTCGCCGGCCTCGGCGAGGATCGGGCACTTGCGCGGCGTGGCGTGCTTTTCCTTCAGCGCGCGAAGCTCGTCCTTGATGATGTTCAGCACGCGCTCCTCGCGGGCAAGAATGTCGAGCAGGTCCTTGATCGTCTCGAGGATCTCGTCGTACTCGCCCTTCACCTTGTCGCGTTCGAGACCGGTGAGCTGATAGAGGCGGAGTTCCAGGATCGCATTCACCTGGCGCTCGCTGAAGACGTAGCGATCCCCCTGCACCGCGGCCTGCGAGCGGATGAGGATACCCAGCCCTTCCGCCGTGGCGGTGGAGAATTGGTAGGCGGCCAGGCGCTCGCGGGCCTCGTCGCGATTCTTCGAATCGCGGATGATCTTGATGAAGTCATCGAGGTGACCAAGCGCGAGCAGGAACGCCTCTAACAGCTCGGCCCGTTCCTCGGCCTTCCCTAACAGGAAGCGGGTGCGCCGGATGATGACCTCGCGGCGGTGCTCGATGTAGGCGTCGATCGCTTCCTTGAGCGAAAGCTGCTTCGGGCGGTTCTTGTGAATCGCCAGCATGTTCACGCTGAAGGAAGTCTCCAGCGCGGTGAGCTTGAAGAGCTGCGCCACCACGACCTGCGCGCGGGCATCGCGCTTCAGCTCGATCTCGATGCGGGTCTCCTCGTCGGAGAGGTCGCGCATGCCGGAAATGCCAGTGAGCACCTTCTCGTTCACCAGCTCGGCGATGCGCTCTTGCAGCACGGCGCGGTTCACGCCGTAGGGCACCTCGCGGATGACGATGAGCGACTTGCCGTTCTCGTTTTCCTCGATCTCGACCTTACCGCGGAGGCGCATCGAGCCCCGGCCGGTGCGGAAGTATTCCTCGATGCCACGGATGCCGCGGATCTCGCAGGAGACAGGAAAGTCCGGCCCCTTGATGTGCTGCATCAGCTCCGGCAGCGTGATCTCCGGATTGTCGATTTGCGCGCAGATGCCATCGATCACTTCGCCGAGATTGTGCGGCGCAAGGTTCGTCGCCATGCCGACCGCGATGCCGGTGCCGCCATTGACGAGGAAGTTCGGGAACGCGGAAGGCAGCACGGTGGGCTCTTCCTGCGAGCCGTCGTAGTTCGGCTGGAAGTCGACGGTGTCCTTGTCGAGGTCCTCCATCATCGCCATGCCGAGGTGATGCAAGCGCGCCTCGGTATACCGCATGGACGCCGCAGCATCGCCTTCCACCGAGCCGAAGTTACCCTGACCATCCACCAGCATCTCGCGCATCGACCATGGCTGACCCATGTTCACGAGCGTCGAGTAGATCGATTGGTCGCCGTGCGGGTGATAGTTACCCATCGTTTCACCGACGATCTTGGCGCACTTCACGTGAGCCTTGCCGGGCGTCACGCCGAGCTGGCGCATCGCGTAGAGCACGCGGCGCTGCGAGGGCTTGAGACCGTCGCGGACATCCGGCAGAGCGCGCGAGATGATGACCGACATCGAGTACTCGAGGAACGAGTTCGACAGTTCCTCGGCGACGTTGATGGGCTTGATCGATTCTTGGGACATGCGGGAAAAAGGTCAGGCGCGGGTGAGTGCGTTGGCAGAAACGAAAAGATTGCGAAGGCGGAATTCAGCAGGGCTTTCCTGAAGCAGAACCATGCGAAGATTGTGGGACCGCGCGGCGAAACGCGGCTCCTCCAGCGCGCGGGAAGAGCCCTTCGCCCAATCCGGCACGCGGAGCCGGTGCTTATTGGCCAGCCAGGCTGCGGTGGCCGCGAGAAACGCGTCGGCGTGACCTCCATCGCGCAGAGAAGGCTCAAGCAAGGCGGGCTCCTCCTCGATGAGTGACAAATCCGGCCGCTCGCGAAAGCGATCGAGAAAGTCGCGCAGCCCGTAGCCGAAATCCTCTTCGCTGCGTACGTCCGAGAAGGCTTCGGACATCGGAATGGCGAGTGCTTTCAAAACGCGCCTCCTTCCATCTCCCCGACGATCTCCTCGATGAAGAACGCAGCCTTCGCGGGGATCATGTCCGCCGGACAGTAGCCGGCGACGACATCAAGAATTTCCCTGCTCGAAGTGAACCCGAGTTCCTTGCAGAGCAACACGATGTCTCCCCTGTCCCCCCCGGTGTCGTAGCCGGCGACGCGGCTCGCCATGCACTTCATCGCCAGAAGGTAGCGGGTGGACGGTCGGAGAATGCGGAGATTCGGCCACTGCGGCATGCCTTCATCTGTCAGTTCGCCCGCTGCCGAGACGAATCCCTTGACGCCATCGTTCAGCCAGGAAGCCGGGAGTTCCAGATCTTCCGCCACCTGCTCTGCCGCCTTGGAGATTTCGCTCTTGGGGATGAACACCGCATCGACATCCCGGGTGGATAAACGGGCATCGAACGCAAGGATCATCGTGGCACCGCCAAAGATGCAAAGCTCCCCCATGACGCCTTTCCCTTGGAGAATCGCGTCGAGAGCATCAAGGGCAGCTAGAATCCGCTCCCTTGTCAGCTTTGGATCGTCACCGGGCATCGATCACACATCCAGATTCCGAACGTTCAACGCGTTGTCCTCGATGAAGCGCTTCCGCGGCTCGACGATGTCGCCCATGAGGACGTCGAACATCTTGTCGGCCTCGACGGCGTTGTCTTCATCCAGGCGGACGCGCAGGAACTGACGGGTCCCCGGGTCCATGGTGGTTTCGAAGAGCTGCTTGGCGTTCATTTCGCCGAGACCCTTGAAGCGCTTGATCTGGACGCCGCGGCTGGCGATTTCCAAGACGCGCACGAGGACCTCCGGCAAGGAAAAGACCGGGTGAATCTTCTGCTTCTCGCCATCGCCTTCGAGCAGCTCGAAGAGCGGCGTATCGTCATCCGAGAACTTCGCGGTATCGATGCCGCTCTCATTGAGGCGGCTGAAGATCTTGGCAATCGCGTGGGACTCGTGAAGCTCGTGGAGATTGGCGCGACGGGAAGGACCCGTGTGCGCGGCGTGAACCTCGTCGCTCAGAGGCTCGTCGAAGAGACGAAGATCACGGTTCTCCGTGGCATAGGCCCGGAGTGCTTCCTCGTCCGCGAAGTAAAGGACGCTCTCCTCATTGCCAATACGGACGCGGACCATGTATTCCGGCAGACGTCCCCCGCTACGGGCGGCGAGGTAGTCCTTGAAGCGGCCACCGTTGCCCTCGATCGAGTTCGAGTAGCGGGAAAGCGAGGACAGGTTTTCCAGGATCGTCTTGAGCTCGTCCGCAGAGAAGCTGCGGGACTGATCCTGCGTCCGGAGTTCCACTTCGCTGGATCCGAGCTCAATGAGGATCCGGTTGAGCTGGTCATTATCCTGCACGTACTCGGAGCGCTTCTTGCGCGTCACGAGGTAGAGAGGCGGCTGCGCGATGTAGAGGAAACCCCGCTTCACCAGCTCCGGCATGTGACGGCAAAAGAAGGTCAGTAGCAGCGTGCGGATGTGCGAGCCGTCGACGTCGGCATCGGTCATGATGACGACCTTGTGATAGCGGACCTTGTCGATGTTGAAGGATCCATCCTGCTCGCCATCGCCGATGCCGGCACCGATCGCGGTGATCAGGTTCTGGATTTCCTTGTTCTGAAGCGCGCGGTGAAGGCGGGCCTTCTCGACGTTGATGAGCTTTCCGCGCAGCGGCAGGATGGCCTGCGTGCGGCGATCCCGGCCTTGCTTGGCCGAGCCACCTGCGGAGTCACCTTCGACAATGTAGAGCTCGGACTTCGCCGGATCGCGCTCCGAACAGTCGGCCAGCTTGCCGGGCAGGCCGCCGCCGGAAAGCGCGGACTTGCGCACCGTCTCGCGGGCCTTGCGGGCAGCCTCGCGGGCACGGGCAGCATTCAGAGACTTCTCGATGATCTTCTTCGCCAGCGCCGGGTTCTCGTCGAAGTACTGGACCAGGCCCTCATAGACGATTGAGGAAACCACGCCCTCGATCTCCGAGTTCACCAGCTTGCCCTTGGTCTGCGAGGAGAAGCGCGGGCTCGGCATCTTGACCGAAATCACGCAGACCAGACCTTCGCGGACGTCATCGCCTGTTAGAGCGACATCCTTTTCCTTCAGGATCTTGTTGGCCTTGGCATACTGGTTGATGCCGCGGGTCAGTGCCGTGCGGAAACCGGTAAGGTGGGTGCCGCCGTCCGCATTCGGGATCGAGTTCGCGAAGCAGAGGATCTGGTCGTTGTAGGAGTCGTTGTATTGGAAGACGATGTCGGCGAAGACATCCTCCTGCGACTGCTTGCCATCATAATCGATGTCGATCTGGCGCTTGCCGTTAATGGTGACCGGCTCGTCGTGGATGACCGTCTTGTTCTTCCCGAGCTCGTTGACGAACTCGATGATGCCCTTCGCATAGAAGAAGGACGTCTTGCGCGCCGACTCCGGCCGCTCGTCCTCGAGATCGATGGTCAGGCCGGGATTGAGGAAGGCGAGTTCGCGCAGGCGGGTCGAGAGCCGGTCGAACTGGAACTCGATGGTATCGACAAAGATCGTCGCGTCCGGGAAGAAGGTGATCGTCGTGCCGGTGCGCTTCGGATCCACCTCGCCGACCACGTGCAGCGGCTGGGTGGTCTTGCCGCGCTCGAAGGAGATCGCATGGACCTTGCCCCCGCGATAGACCTCGGCCTTGAACCAATCGGAGAGCGCGTTGACGCACTTCGCACCGACGCCGTGGAGACCGCCGGAGTATTTGTAGGCGCCTTGGCCGAACTTGCCTCCGGCGTGGAGATTGGTCAGCACCAGCTCGACCGCGGGTATGCCAAACTTCGGGTGGATATCGACGGGAATGCCGCGGCCGTTGTCAGCGACGGAGATCGAGCCATCGACGTGGATCGAGACCCTGATGCGATCGCAATAGCCGGCGAGGTGTTCGTCGATCGAGTTGTCGAGAACCTCGAAGACGCAGTGATGCAGGCCGCGCTCATCGGGGTCGCCGATGTACATGCCGGGGCGCTTGCGGACGGCCTCCAAGCCTTCGAGTTTGTCGATCTGCGCGGCACCGTACTCCTGGTCTCCGCTGACGTTCGTATCGGCCTTTTCAGGCTCCTGATGCTCTTCGGACATGGGCGCGCAAAAGGTCTGAAATGCCCGCACCGTAGACAAGGACTGATTGCCAAAATGCAGGATAAAATCCCGCTATTTTTGACCTCACCCAATCGACTTAAAATCAACCTCTTACAATCCCCGTAAAAGGCTTCAAATCAGGCCATCCCGAGACACTCGCGCTGCCAGTTCAGCAGCACCTCTTCCGGAGTCGCTTCACCGTCTGCAATCAACTCGATGAGGGAGCGTGGAGCAATCAAGGAGCCGTCGATATCGAGCGCCGCCGCCTTGGCATCGCGGAGCGAAATCAAGGCCGCCACGCGGGCGTCAAATTCCGAATCGCGCCGCCTCCGCAGGCCGCGAGGTTTCTCCGGCCACTCCTGGGGATCGCGGGCGCGCGCGACTTCCAAGGCGTCGGTCAAGCGCTTGCGACGTTCCGGGCGGTAGTGGGGCGGGATCTCGATTCGTTTGGCCGCCGCGAGCGACAGGCTCCAGTCGATGAGTTGTCGATTGGTCGCCACCATGAAGGACGGGCGATCCCACGAGGAGGCCTCGAGATCCCGCCATTCCCACAGCGACTTGAGAAAATTCAGGCCGCAGCGATCCAGCCTGCCGGACCCCTGGATCCTCCACGGCTCCCCGCGCGTCTCATCCCGCTCCAGCACCTTGATACGAGCGGCATCGCAGCTTTCCAGGAACCATTCGTAGCGGCCCTTCGACTGAAGCTCCGCGGAGATTTTCTCTCCCATCGGCAGCAGGAAATGCACGTCGTTGAGCGCGTATTCCATCATCTTCGGCGAGAGTGGGCGCTTGCCCCAATCCGCCTTCTGCGACGATTTGGAGAGCACCACGCCGAAATACAGCTCGACCAGATCCGCCAAACCGAAACGCCTCACCCCGAGCAGCCGGGCACCGATCTGGGTGTCATAGACCGCCGGCGGCAGAACCCCGAAGGACCGGCGCAGCATGGTCATGTCGTAATCGGCCCCGTGCATCCACACGGTCCGCCCCTCGAGGAAGGCTCCCAGAGGTGCAAGATTTTCGATCTCGAGAGGGTCGATCAGGACATTCTCCCCAGAGCAGGAGAACTGTACCAGACAGAGGGATTCGCGGTAGCGATGGAGGCTGTCCGCCTCGGTATCGATGGCGCAAAGGTCCGAGGGTTCCGAGCGACTCAAGAGCGCTGCAAGATCTTCAGACGTGTGGACCAAAACAGGTGACGACATGGAAAAAGCGAATGGGCTCCATGGAAAAGCTCCGGACCCCTATGACAGGCTCCGGAGCTCTTATCGAGAGCTGGCGGGAAACGAGGTTTCCCGAAGCCCGCGGGGATTGCGAGATTATTGTCGCAGATCGAGCGCGGTGAGCTTGACTTGAATGTTCGGCAGGGGCTTGCCCGGCTTGACCGGATTCCGGCTCCGCAGCGTCACGTAATCTTGGTTCAAATTGACAATCGTCGGAATCGCCTGAGGCCGGATGAAGTAAATTTCCCGGGTTGCCGGGTTCAGCACGTTCACTTCGATTCGAACTTCACGGGTGGCCGTCACATTGTCCTCAATGATGACCTCATAGGGAGTGCGGGGGCCGATTTTGATCTTCTTCGTCTTGGTCTTGCCCTTGGCGTTCGTCGTCACCTCCGAGAAATCGTAGCGCAAGCTGGAACCGGTATTCTCTCTCCTCGGAACCCGAACCACCAGTCGGCCGGTGTCGTCAAGTACTGGACCCACGACACCCGGTGGCTGCTCATCTGAGTCAATGATCGGCTCCGCGACGGCGAGGAGGGCGCGGTTGAACTCTTCGACCAGCAGAGGAAACCCACCAATACCCGACTCCGGAACAGGCTGCGGCACAAACTGCTGGCGAGCGGCGGTGCTGATCGCCTCATTGGACGGGAAGTGGTAGGCGTATTCCTCGACATTCGACATGCCGTCGCGATCGAAGTCGCCAGCGGGCGTGGTGTCGCCAGTGGTTCCGAGCGGGAACGCGTCTTGGGCGTAACCGGCATAGGAGTCCACGAACCTGACCTTCGTCCGGAACTCACGCCTGGAGCGATCCCAGGAAATATTGCTGATCGGAAGCGCGCGTTGGTAGCGGAGGTCGATCACGCCTTCCTCACCGACATCGAAGAACGATGGTGGCAGAGTGTAGCTCTGGACCGCCGGAGTGGAGAGGATCACCGGAGTTTGGGGAACGGTGGGAGGGAACGTGATGGTATCTTCCGCCGGATTCAGGATCGAGAAGAAGATATTATCTCCAGGAACGACCTTGTTCAGGTCGTTTCCTTCCCAGCGGATCGTATTGATCACACGCGGATCCATCTGATAGTAACCATCCAGGTAGGATCCGGAAGTGAAACGGAAGCCGCCTTTCACCCGCGGATTCGAGCCGAAGGCTTCCACGTTCGGCACGATGGTGACAGGTATCGAAAGCGGAACGTTAGGATTGAGGAGGCTCGGGAAGCCAAACACGTAGCGGCCCGTCACGAGCTCCTCGTTCATCTGCTTCAGCGCGACGGCGGGAGGGCCGGAAACCACTCCACTGAGGGTATCGATACTGGAATTGATCGGCAACGAATCCGTAGTGAAGGAAGGGCCGGGAGCACCGGCGCCAGTTCTGCCGGGTAGGATCGCGAGGTTCAGCGTGGAATCGTTGCCATTGGGAGTGATCTCCGTGAGGACGATGTTCGCGCCAGTGCCGGTCACTGAGTAAAAGTTCGCAATGGCCGGGGTGGCCGCCAAGGCAACACGGACATTCTCACCCCATTCTTCCGCGAAGAACGGAACGATCTCCAGTCCATCCACTTCAATCGCCACCGGGACGTCGATGGAGAGTGGCGAGCCGACAATGTCCGCACCCGTCACCACCACCTGAAGGAAACCAGTCTCAGGAATCGGGATGGCGAGGGGGGGTTCGAGGATCCCTGAGGCCACCAAGGTCTCTTCCTGACGGACCGAACCGTAACGACGGATCATCTCATATCGGGAAATGTTATACTGGGTGACCTGCGGGGTGCGGAGATCGTGGAACACCGTCACCGCACCATCGCGGAAAATCCGCAGTGGCCGGGGCAGCTTGCTTGGCGGAGCCGACAGCAGGGAGCACTCCTGAGGGCGAGAAGGGGCAATCAGGAGC
The DNA here is from genome assembly GCF_025950235.1 of Luteolibacter arcticus. Lineage (NCBI taxonomy): Bacteria > Pseudomonadati > Verrucomicrobiota > Verrucomicrobiia > Verrucomicrobiales > Verrucomicrobiaceae > Neoluteolibacter > Neoluteolibacter arcticus. Next base: position 499,408 of record NZ_JAPDDT010000003.1, read on the forward strand.
GCACGCACGACGCCTTCGATCGACCAATACTGATTGGCGTCGCTCACGCCATCGCCGTTGAAGTCACCCGCTGCAACATATCCCGTGATGCCCAAGGCACACCCGAGGTGCGGACCATAGAAATACAACTCAGGATCGCTCGTGCAGGCAGCGAGAAGAACGATTCCATCCCGCACGAAAAGGTTCAATTCACCGTGATCGAATCGAACCACACTGCCCGCCGTCTGGACATGGCGCTTGTTGATGCCGAGTTCCAAATAGATGTCGGATCGCGCGGCCGTCAGGGTAAGTCCGAGAATAGTTGCTGCTGTGGATACCAGCCGGTGGGTTTGCATGAGGCGAAACCTTCCGCGTGCCTTTCGCTTTGACAAGAAGAATTGTCGGCGGCACATCGCACTGAATCGCTTGATGTTTCAAGCATCTTGAAACATCCCTGCAAAGGCTGTTACAAGGTCTTTACAACGTGCATCACCGCAGCCCGCGAAGTAGAAGCTCGGCATTCGTCTTCGTCGCCTTGAGGTTTTTCAAAAGCATCTCGATGGCGTCACCGATCGGCAACTGGGCAAGCTGCTTACGTAGATCCAACACCTTCAGGAATTCATCTGGATGATACAGGCGCTCGTCATTGCGAGTGCCGCTCTGGGGAATATGAATCGCGGGGTAAACGCGCCGTTCCGCCAGCTCCCGGTCCAGCCGGACCTCCATGTTGCCGGTGCCCTTGAATTCCTCGAAGATTACGTCGTCCATCCGGCTTTCGGTCTCGATCAGGGCGGTGGCGAGCACGGTCAGGCTGCCGCCTTCTTCGACATTGCGGGCATTGCCGAAGAATTTGCGCGATTTCTGGAGGGCCACCGGGCTGACGCCGCCGCTGCCGATCGGGCCGCCTTGGTTGGCGGAGTTGTGGCCGCGGGCGAGCCGGGTGAGGCTGTCCAGCAATAGCACGACATCCTTCCCCTGCTCCACCAGGCGCCGGGCCCGCTCGATCACCAAATCGGCGACCTGCGCGTGACGCCGGGGTGCCTCATCGAAGGTGGAGGCATACACGGTGGTTCCCACCGTCTCCTCGAAATCCGTCACTTCCTCCGGCCGCTCATCCAGCAGCACCACGATCAACTCGATCTCCGGGTGATTGCGGCGAATCGCCTTGGCGATCTGCTTCAGCAGGATCGTCTTGCCACCACGCGGCGGGGCGACGATCAAGCCGCGCTGGCCCTTGCCAAGCGGGGCCACGAGGTCCAACACGCGGACGCCCACTGCCTCCGGCCCGTCCGCTTCGAGGACGATCCTGCGGTCGGGAAACAGCGGGGTGAGCTTGTCGAATTCCTTCGGGGTCTTGTATTCGGCAGCGGGGATGCCCTCGATCTCGAGGATCTCGACGGCGGAAAGATACTTGTCGCGGTCACGCGGCGCACGGATCCGCACCTTCACCCGGTTGCCGGCGCGCAGGGCGTGGTCCCGCAGCAGGTGGCCATTGATGTAGAGGTCATCCGGCGAGGTCCGGAAGCTCCGGGCCGGGTCGCGCAGCATAGCATAGTTCTCCTTCGCCTGCTCGACGATTCCCTCGCCGATCAAATTCGCTCCTTCATTCGCGTAGAAGCTAAGCAACTCGAACACGAGCTGCGTTTTCGGCGCCCCCGGAGTGATTCGTGCGGGCACGGCCTCGGCCATCGTCAGCAGCTCGCCGAGCGGCTTCAGGCGGAAGGCATTGATATCGATGGTCTGGGGCAAGGGGGCTGCTTCCTGGACAGCCGGTTCGGCGGCAGGAGTTTCAGGCAGGCGGGTATCGTCGCTCATGATGGCGTGGGATTGAAGGAAGCGCAGCCACTGCGCCTCGAGAACCGAGGGTGGTCCCTCGTTCCATAAAACATGGTCGGCCCTGCGCAGCTTCTCCTCCTGCGGCATCTGCGCCGCGAGAATGGAAGCAATGGTGGCATCGTCGAAGCCATTCCGGTTGCGGATCCGCCGGTACCGGGTTTCGAGACCGGCCGCCACCAGAAGGTTTCCGTGCTGCCCGAAATCGAAGGCGTTCTCGAACAGGAGCGGAATGTCCGCCACGAACAGGGACGCCGGTAGTTTGCGGGCGGCAGCCAAAGATTCAAGACATTCCTCCCACACCCGGGGATGAACGATCGCCTCCAGGTCGCGCCGGGCCGCCGCATCGCCGAAGACGGCTTGCCGTAGCGCCGGTCGATCCACCCCGCCGGATCCGCCGATCACCCCACCGCCAAAGCGCGCGCGGACGCCGGAGACGACCACCGGGTCACTCTCGTAAAGGCGGTGCACGCAGGCATCCGCATCAAAGATCACCGCACCGGGGCAAACTTCCCCGAGGATCCGGCAGGCGGTCGATTTCCCGCTGGCGATCCCGCCGCTGAGGCCAAAGACGAGCACGCCCGAAATTGACGCCCGAAGGATGGTTCGGGCAACGCCGAAATGAGCGGTCCCCGCAGGGACAAAAAAACGGGCGGGGAATCAATCCCCGCCCGTTTGGAAACATCATGTACCGCTGCGATCCTTACGGAGGCGGCATCGGCAGGACGGTTGCATCGCCACCACCGACGGACACGTCACCCATGCCGTCAGGCGTGGTGGATGGAGCCGGCTGCATCGAATCGACTCCGCGGAGCGGACGGCCGGTGGCATCGATGATCTGCGCGGTCACGAAGATGATCAGATTGCTCTTGATCCGGTTCTCCGCGCGGGACTGGAACAGGCGGCCAACGATCGGGATGTCACCGAAAATCGGCACCTTGTCCTCAACCGTCTGCACGTCCTCGCGCATCAGGCCGCCGACCGCGACGGTGTAGCCGTCATAGATGGTCAGCGCCGTGGTCACGCGGCGGGTCGAGAAGACCGGCATTTCGATCCGGTTTTCGGTGATGGTCACCGTCGTCGGGTTGCCGAGGAAGTCGGTCGCTGGCGATTGGATCGGGCTGCCGTAGTTGACGAAGCCTTCGAACTCGACGATTTCCGGTGCGAAGCGGAGGTCGATCACGAAGTCATTGCCACCGATGGTCGGCTCGATTTCCAGCGTGATACCGGTGTTCCGGGTCTCGAACGAGGTCGGAGTGGCCGGAGTGACCGGGAAGGAGCTTGCACCGCCACCGAGGCCACCAAGGCCACCGCCGTCGGAGAAGCTGCTGCCGATCGAGTTCGGAAGTTCCGGGGGCTCGTATTCGGTCGGGTAGATGAATTCGCGGATGATTTCGATCAGCGCCTTCTCACCGGAGCGAGCGGTGATGCTCGGAGCGGTCATCAGGTCGGTGCCCTTCTTCTGGGCGAGACCGCGCATGATCATCTGCACCTGGCCATCGGAGAACAGACCGGTCAGGGCGGCAATGCCCGGAGCCGGGGTCGCGCTCGTGTCGGAGCGGTCGGTGTTGTTCAGGATGGCGTCGATGCTGTTGCGGTTGACCGCGCCGAGACCCGTGCGGTTGCCCGCGGTCACGATGTTGGTCACATCGGTGCTCGGGTCAGCCGGGATCCCCGGGATGGTCACGCCGGCAACATCGGTGATGAAGTCGGTGTTCGTGCGGGCCTGGCCGTTGCCGACCGTGCCACCGCTGGCGAAGACTTGGTTGGCGGAAAGGCCGAAGGGCGAGACGATCCAGTCGAAGCCGAGCTCGTCGGTGTTCTCCTGGGAGATTTCCACGAACTTGGTGGAGATCTTCACCTGCTTCGGAGCTTCGGTCACCACCGACTGCACCAGCGCTTCGATGCGGTCGACGTTGGTCGGGGTGTCGCGCACCACCAGCTTGGAGCCGGTCAGGGTGGCGGAAGAACCGTCCACCGGGGCCACACCTTGCTCCTTGAGCACGTCGCCGATCTTCGGACGCGGCTTGATGGAAGCACCACCGGTGCCGCCGTCGGTCGCGAACGGGTCGTCGCCACCACCACCGCCCGCGTCGGCACCAACGCTGCCACCAAGGCGAGCGAGGAAGTCCGGCGGCACGTTGAAGGTGCGGTTGATCAGGTCTTCACCGGTCTCGGTGGCAGGCACCAGGGTAACGGCGTAGTCGTCCACCTTGTAGCGCAGCTTGGTCTTTTCGCAGATGTAGCGAAGGACTTCGGCAAGCGGCACGTTGCGCAGGCTCAGTTGGTCGATGCGCAGGGCACCGGGGTCTTGAGTTGCACCGAGACCACCTGCGGCGGCGTCTTCCAGGGCCGGATCGGCACCGGCACCGCCACGCGGCTTGCGGATGACGAAGTTGATGCCCTTCTTGGCCGGGTCGAGCTCCTGGGTGTCGAACTCGTTGGCACGGACACGAAGGAAGTCGATGGCTTCTTCAACCGAGGTGTTGTCGAAGTCGATCACCGGGATGATGATCGTGCGAAGCTTGTTGATGATGTAAGTCGCACCGCTGTTCTGGACGGCCGTTCCTTGATCGCTCAGATCTTCGGTCACGATCGGAGGCACGGCCAACTCCCAGGCGCGGTCCACTTCAGCGAGAAGCTGGGCGCGAGTGTGATCGTAGGCGGCGCGGTAGTAGTCAGCGCGGGCCTGGGCGACCTGCTCCATGCCACGACGGGCAGCCTTGTTGTAAGGGTCGATGCGGATGACGTCCTCGTAGGTCCGGTGCGCGTCGTCGAACTTCCCGAGGTTGTAGTTGCCTTCAGCGATGTAGAGCTTGCGGCGGACTTCGTCGGTGTTCTGCGTGTGCTCGAAGGTGAGCGCCGGGTTGGTGCGGATCGGATCGTCGAGATAATCCTGCAGGCGCTTGGCTTCCGCGTTGTTCGGGTTCAGCGCGAGCACGTCGGTGGCGAGCTGGCGGGCCTCATCGTACTTGCCGAGCTTGCGATACTGTTCGCCGAGGGCGGACGAACCATCAGCAAGAAGCTGGGTAAGATAGGTCCGGCGGTCCTGGACCATGGGCGCATCTGGCAGAGCGTCCAGAGCGGCTTTGTACTTGTCCACGGCCACCTTGTAGTCGCCCTTGGCATACGCTTCGCGACCTTCGTCGCGGAGCTTGTCCGAAGTGGCGACCGCGTTCTGGCGGCGGATCATTTCTTTCTGGGCAAGTCCGCTGTAGCTACCGCCGCCGGAATATCCTTCTCCGGCGTTGGCGACTGTCAGCGTGACCGGCATCACAGCGGCCACTGCCATGAGGGCGGCGGCGGTGCTGCAGGTGCGATGCATTGGCGTTTTTTGCATGGTTGGGGCTGTGTTCTGCCGAGCTGTTCGGCGGTTGGGAAGCGCTATTTTCAAAAACAGTTTGATTTAGTGTTAAGGCGTGCCGCCCTTCGGAATTTCGAGGGTTTGGGTCTTTCCGTCCTTGTCGGCGTACTCAACTTCGATCCCCGCGGGCGTGACTTTCTTGAGCAGGTAATCCTTCGTTGGAGCATCCGGCGGGAGCGCGAATTTGGTCATTTCCTCGACCTTGAATTCCTTGCCTCCGAAGCCGATGGCCTTCAGGTCAAGCACGGCGATCCGGTCATGGTAGGCGTTGGCCTCCAGCTCGGCATCCGGCAGGCCGGCCCGCGACTCATACTTGGTGCCCTTCTTGTTCTCCTTGAGCTCCTCGTAGAGCGCGATTTTCACCTTCTGGGTCAGCTTCGTTTTCTCGCTGGTGAAGTCGCGTTCCTCTAGCCCGGTGAATTTGAAGCGGTTGGCGAAGACGCCCTCCTTGAAGAAGGTGTCTCCCGGGCTGAGCATCTCCACCGCGCTGACGCGGTTCTGGAGGCGGGTGGTGGTGCCTGGAGCGAGTCCGACGAAACGGGGCGCCCACTTGCCACCGGATTCCAGACCGAACTGGACATACCACATCGTGGACTCGTCCTTGATGTAAGCCAACTTCGTGACCAGCGGCGGGAAGTCCTTGGCATCGACCGGATGGGTCTTGCCCTCGAATTCCTGGCGGTTGGTGAAGCCATCGCCGTCGTCGTCTCGATCCGGGGAATTTGCGAAGGTCATGTCGGCCTTGGTCTCGAGCCACCACTTGTTGGGAATGCCCGGGTGGACCGGTTCGCCTTTACGGGGATCGACCGACTTGGTCGCGTCGTTCTTGTCGGCAAACAGCGGAATCCCGACGAAGGTGTCCACCGGGCTGCCGTCATGCTCGGCCTGTTCGATCACCCGGTTGGAGGTGAGCGAGGAAACCGCCTTGGAAGCGGCGGGCGCCTCGGGCACTTCGATCGCCTTGCCCCCGGTCGAGGGGACATCGCGGGCAAAGTCGGCCTCAACGGCGCCGGATTTCATGAAACCCAAGCCGGCGAATGCAACGGCGGCCACGCCGCCAACGCCAAGCAGGATTTTTTCGAAGTTCTTTGGAAGCTGGGACATGGAAGTAACAGGTTTTAGGGTTTCTGAGCTTCGACAGTGGCCTTCTTCGCTTCGACGGAGGCCTTCTTCGCGTCGACGGGGGCTTCAAGGAACTGAATGATATCGATCCGCAGGAAAACGTTGAGCTTCTCGGATCCGAGGACCTGCTGGAGGATCACTCCATCACCACCGGCAGCAGGAGCGGCGGCATCGGCTGGCGCTGCCGCAGGAGCTCCGGCAGGTGCAGGTGCAGCACCATCGGCAGGCGGGGCGGCGGGTTCATCACCGGGCAGCACGAAGCCACCGGCACCACCAGCACCGCCGAAGGGATCGGCAGCAGCGCCGCCTTCCGGCTTGGCTTCATCTTCACCGGTTTCGAAGTTGCCATCGGCGGCCGTCGGGGCCTTGGCCTTCTCATTGATCACCCGGATCGAGCGCACCACGTAGTAATGCGCTTTCGAATCATCGAGTGAAGAGACGAACTTGCGCAGCGAAGCCTCATTTCCGTAGAACGAGACCTCGACCGGCAGGGCCCGGTACGACTTGCCCTTGGCATCGAACGGCTTGCCACTCTCCTCCTCAAGCTGGGGACGGTGGATGTTGATCAGCTTGGTCGGGCCCGCAGCGGCAAGATTCGCCATCAGCTCGCTGAGTGCTTCAAGCTGATAGGTCAGGATGCCGGTGGCACCCCGTTCCGGCGGGGACGTGGTGTAGGCTTCGAGGCCGAGGAAGAACTCGCCCGGCAACTCGGTCGCCTGCGGCCGCACTTCGTCGAAGGCCTTCTTGGCGACATCCTTGGCCTTGAGCAGGGTATCGCTGAAAGCGGCGGGATCCACGTTTGGCGGAGTCGGCGCGCGGAATTTGTCGAAGGCCTTCTGCATGTCGCCCACCGACTTCTCATAGTCGGTCACGGCCTTCTTCTTGGCCTGAAGGTTCGCCTCGCTCGGATAGACCTTGGCCTGTGCCATCTTCTCCACCTCGTCGGCGGCGGTGGTATATTCGTCCTTGGCAGCGGTATAGTCGCCCGAGGCTTTGACACCCCAGAAGATGAGGCCCGCGGCGGCAACGGCGGTGATGCCGCCCAAGCCGGCGGCAAATTTGTTTTCCTGGATCCAGCTCATGGTCGAGGCGTGTTAAAAGGGTTTTGAAAAATCACTTGATGGGGACCTCGCGGGAAAGCGGGATGATGACCTCGAAAGGAGCTGCGAATTCAGATTCGAGCGGGGCGCTTTCGAGCTGTTTGACGAGCTGGGGGTCCTCCAGCGTCACATCCATCGGCTTGCCCTTGGGGTCGGTGCCGACGGCGGTGAAGCGGAGGTGCTGGGGATTGTCGCGGAGGCGCTTGATCAGGTCGTAGATCAAGTTGCTGCCGCGGGGATTACCTTCGCCGGCGCGCCAGAAGCCCTTGAGGCGAATGGCATTGGCAGCGGCAATCGGCTCCTTCTCACCCGGGGCCAGCTTGACCGGCTTGCCCCTGCTATCGACCTTTTGCTCGATCTTGATGTTTTCCAACCCGGTGACGCCGTAGCCCGCAGTGAAGAACTCGCTCTTCACCGTGGACTTCGACTTCTTGATGTCCTCGGGGGTGCCGAGCGGGTTGTAGTTGAAGACCGGATCAAAGTCGGTGATCCACGCGGAGTCGCTGGCAAAGCCGGCCTGAATCTCCTGGATCAGTTCCGGCCAGAAGGTCCGGGCGGCCTCGGTATCGGTGTATTGGGTCGCGAGGGCGACGAGCTGGTCCTCCTTCTTGAACTGGCTTTCGATCGGATCCGCCACGCTCTTGAGCTGATCCTTCTGCTCGGTCATCTTCTGCGCCTCGTCTTTGGCCTTGGCGGCGGCCAAGCTGCCGAGCACTGCCCAGGCGGCGAGACCGACCAGGAAGGCGGCGGCAGCACCGATGAAGAATGGCTTCTGCTTCTCCACCTGGCGGGCGGCCTGAACCTTGGTCGGGACGAGGTCGATGTTGATCGACGACTTGCCGGTGGCGCGCAGGCCGAGACCGATGAGTTCCCCCATCAGGTGGGCTTCGCGACCGAGCTTGTCGGTGTCCACATTCTTGCCGACGGCGACCGCGCCGACCGGATTGAAGAACTCGACCGGCAGGTGGAGCTTCTCTTCGAAGAACTCCTTGGTGTAGGGCAGGTTCGCACCGCCACCGGCCAGGATGATGCGCTTCGGCGCATTGCCACCCTGCTGGCTGCGATAGTAGTTGGTCGTGCGGGCGATTTCCGCGGGAAGCTGGCCGAGCGCGTTGCGGATCGTGGTGGCCAGCGCAGCGGTCGTTTCATCGAGCTGCTCGGTGTGACCGCCGCCGAGTGCAACCAGACCGCCGTGGGTCTTGTGACCTTCAGCCTCGGGGAAGGAAACGCCGTATTCCTTGGAGATCGCGGAGGTGATCGAGACACCGCCGCGGTTCACGCTGCGGGTGAAGAAGCGCTTGCCCTCGATGTAGAGCAGGTCGGTGGACTTCGCACCGATGTCGATCAATAGCACCGGTTCGCTCACGGCCGGGTAAGCGGCGCGGAAGGCATTGTAGAGGGCCATCGGGGCCACATCCACCTCAGCGGTGGTGAGGCCGGAGCTGGTGACCGACTCATTGAGTTCGTCGAGCGACTCCGCCTTGATGGCGACGATCACGACTTCCTTCTCACCGGCGCTTTCGAGGATCTCGTAATCCCAGACGACTTCGTTGAGCGGGAAAGGAACGTGCTGCTGGGCCTCGAAGGTGACGAGCTGTTCGATATCGTCGTCACCCAGCGGTGGCAGCTTCACGAAGCGGGTGAAGACGGACTGGCCGGAGACCGCGTAGCGGACCCGGGCTTTACCGGCCTTCAAGCGCTGGGCGAGCTGGCCGATCGCAAAGCCGATCTGTGCCGGACGGGATGCTTCGGTGGACGGATCGGCGAGGATCACTTCGCTGTCGTAGGCCTTGAGAACGAGGCCGCCGGATTTCGACGGTTCGAACACGGCCATGCTCACGCGTTGGGAGCCGATGTTGAGGGCAATTGAGGACTGTGTGTCAGCCATGACGGGCTTTGGGAAAAACGGGGTTTTAGCGTCGGAAAACGGGGACGCGGAAGAGAATCAACGCTCCTTCTGGATCTCGGCGTAGCGATCCCACCAGGCCATCGCGAACGGAGTTTCATCCTTGTTCAGGAGCGGGAACTTGTCGCTCTGATCGGAAAGGCTGCCGGCTTCCCACCATTTGTCCGGCTTCTTCTGGGCGGCCTGGCCGACCTTCTCGCCATTGACCAGGACTTCGATGCCGACCGCTTCGACGTCGCCCTTGCCGGCCTTGTCCTTGCCGGTCACGCGCTTGAGCATGCTCGGCGACATGTAGACCGAGCTGAAGATCTCCTCATCCACCGGCACGTTGATGTGGATGATGGTCTTGGTGAGCTTGATGAAGTTCTTGCCCTCGGGATTCTTGAAGGCGACGTACCACTTCACGGTCACCTGATCGATGAAGCCGGCCTTCTTCTGTTCGGCATTCGTGGCCGGGATCTTGATGCCGGCTTCCACCTCGAGCCAATCCTTCGGCTTGAAATTCTTTCCTTTGACTCCCTGCACGTCTGGCGACGGGATGTCGTCGAAGATCATATTGCCCACATCGGCCTTGCCTTGGGCATGGGCCGGGACCGCCAGGAACGCGAGGGCAGCAACGGAAGCGGTGACGGCGGCGAGCGCCGTCCTACGGAATGAACGTGGACAATGTTTCATTGGTGGGCTTTCGGTTTTTGGAGAACTAGGGAATGGGTCCCTGTATTGACCAGAGAAATTCGCGCCGCGAAGGAGAAAAATCCATCCGGTATTTACATCGGAGACGCGGAGCATCGACCGATGCAGTTGACAGGCGCGCGGGCTGCCGTTTCTGCTGCCGCAGTGAGCCGTCCGCAAGTGATTCTGAACCCTGCACAACCGCGGGTCGTGGGGAGTTTCGGAAATGTGGATAGCCTAGCAGCTACCACCTATCAACATGCCTTGGCAGCCTGCGACCTATTGGAGGTCCGTCTGGACCTGTTGGAGCACCCGGAAACCCGCCCATGGGCGCACCTTTCGGGCCTGCCGATCCTCTTCACCGCCCGCCGCGGCGACGAGGGTGGCGCGGGCGATCTGAGCCCGGAACGGCGGAGCCAATTGCTGGAGTCGGTGCTGGAGGAAGCCGCGCTCATCGATGTCGAGCTGGTTTCAGCCGGCGAAATGGCCGGGGTATTGGAGAAATCCGCCGCGCTGGGCGTGCCGTGGGTGGCCTCGTGGCACGATTTCGAAGGCCGGGCGGACTCCTTTGGCAAAATCCCCGCAATGGCCGAGCAGGCGGCGACAGCCGGTGCCGCGTGCTTCAAGGCAGCGGTCCGCCTGCACCACATGGCCGATCTCGCCAAGCTCGCGGGCCTGCTTACCCAGCCCCTTCCCCTCCCCCTTTCCCTCATGGGCATGGGTCGCCTCGCCCCGGTCTCACGCCTGCTCTGCGCCCAGTACGGCTCGGTGCTGAACTACGGCTACCTCGGCGATGCTCCCACGGCTCCCGGCCAATGGAGCGCCGGACTTTTGAAGGCAGCCGTGAGCGCTTCAGAGATAGGTCTCACATGACCTATACGACCTATTGAACAATCTCCACCGGTGCCTTCGGCAAGGCATCCAAAAACAAGCGCCCGTAGCGCTTCGTGAGAATCCGGTTGTCCAGGATGCTCACCAGCCCGCTGTCCTTCGCCGTCCGGATCAGGCGGCCGACACCTTGGCGCAGCTTGAGAATCGCCTCCGGCACCGAGTAGTCCATGAAGGGGTTGCCGCCCTCTGCCTCAAGCGCTTCCAACCGCGACTGGGTCAGCGGGTGATCCGGCACCGCGAAGGGCAGCCGCGTCACCACCACGTTTGAAAGCGTCTCCCCCGGCACGTCCACGCCGGTCCAAAAGCTGTCCGTGCCGAAGAGCACGCTGTGCACGTCCCGGCGGAATTCCTCCACCATCCGGTGCCGCGGCATGCCGTCGCCTTGCACTAACAGCCGCCAGCCATTCCCCTCGAAGTGTTTCCTTAACTTCTCCGCCGCATCCCGCATCGTGCGGTAGCTGGTGAAGAGCACGAAGGCCTTGCCCTCGCTCGCCTCCACCGCGGCGCGGATCGCCTCGATCATGGCCTTGCCGTACTGCGGGCTGCTCGGCTCGGGCATGTTCTTCCAGATGCGGATTTTCATCTGCCGCTCGAAATCGAAAGGGCTGCCGATGCACAGCGCGGGCACCTCCTCCGCCCCCACCCGGCCGCGGAACCAGCCGAGCAGCGGGTCCCCCACCCCCAGCGTGGCGCTGGTCATGATGCAGCTCTTGCCCTCGCCGAAAAGCAGCGGCCGCAGCTTGTCCGCCACATGGATCGGCGCGGCGTGGAGTGAAAACAGGCTTTCGTCCCGGCCCGAGCGTTCGATCCAATGGACGTTGTCGTCGCTGCTCTGGTCGAGGAAGCAGCCGATCGCCCCGTGGGCCTCGCGCAGCTTCCGCGAGGCATCCTGAAGCTCGGCCTTGGTGGTCTCGCTTTCGACATCGGCGGCCAAGGCATCGATCTCCTGCCAGAGCTTCCGCAAAGGTTCAGCCGCGCGGTTCGGCACCAGCTCCGGCTGGCGGACGCGCCATTCTTTCGAGTATTCGCCGAAGCTCGCCGCATGGCCCAGGTCGCCGAAAAACTCGTCCGCCGCCTTCAGTGCCTCCTCCACCGCAAACAGCGCCGAGGACTTCCGGAACGACCGCAGCACGCCCTTCTTGGTCCGCGGATTGTAGAGCCGCTGGAGATCGAAGCGCATCCCCGCCTGGCTGACCCGCAGGCCGAGCTGCACCGCCGCGACCTGCTCCAGCGTGTGCGCTTCATCCAGCACCACGAAGTCATTCGGGAACAGGAAGCCGGACGGCCGCTCCTGCTCCAGGTTCTCGCCGGTGTCCATCAGCGCGAAGAACAGCGTGTGGTTCACCACCACCAGCTTCGCCTCGGCCGCGGCCTTGCGGGCCTCTTGGAAAAAGCAATTCCCCCGCGGCCCGCAGTAGCGCGCGGTGCAGATGTGGGCCTCCGAGCAAACCTGCAGCCAGACCTTCATCGATGGCTGGAACTCCAGATCGCTCAGCGTGCCATCCTGCGTCGCCTCCGCCCAACGGCGGATCTGCTCCAGTTCCTCGCTCTCGGTGGAGGTGAAGAGATCGCCGGATTGCTCGAAGGCCCGCTTGAGCCGCGCCGGGCACAGGTAATTCTGCCGGCCTTTCAAAAGGACCGCTGGCAGCTCGTGGCCCAGCAGCTTGCGGACAATCGGGATGTCCTTCCGGATGAGCTGCTCCTGTAGATTGATCGTATGGGTGGAAATGATCGCCTTCCGCCCCGTTTGCAGCGCGAAGCGCGCCGCGGGAATCAGATAGGCCAGCGATTTGCCGACGCCGGTGCCCGCCTCGGCGACGAGGCAGCGCTTTTCCACCAGCGCCTGCGCCACCGCCATCGCGAGCTGCTGCTGCTCCGGCCGGAACTCGAAGTCCCGCGACCGCGCCATGCTGCCCTCATTGGAAAAAGCCAGCCCGATTTCCTCGACGAATGCGTCGGGCAGCGGCTGTCCCTCGAGGGTGGAAATCATGCGAGCCACATTGCGCCGGGACGCGGCCGGAAAGCCAAGCGCCAATCGGAAGGGAGAACAACGAAACGAACGAAATCGACGAAAGGTAAGGCAGGAGGATTCAACTTCAGACTGTTTAGATTTCGTTCGTTTCGCTCGTTTCGTTGTTTCCTCCCCTCTGTCATCGGGAGTCAACCGACGGCCTTTACAAACGACCGTTCCACCGCATGCTCCGGGCCACGCCCGTCATGCCGCGCATCCTCGTTCCCCTGCTCCTTGCCCTCGCTGGAGCGCTGCTTGCCCTGAGGGTCGGCCCCCTTGAGCAGGCGGCCGTCCAACAGCAGCTCGACAGCTTCCCCGACGTCCAGGCCAAGGCCCACCTGCTGCGGCCGATCATCGCCGTCGTCCTGTGCTTCCTGCCGGCGATCGGCGGCGCGCTTTATTACGTCGGCGATACCCTCGCCCGCTACGTCTCACGGCAATTCGTGAGCATCTTCCTGATCTGTCTCGTGGGCCTCTTCGCGGTTTGGCTGATCGCCGATCTCGGCGACAATCTGGACGACCTCAAGGACAGCAAGGACGCCGCCGGATTCGCCGCCCAGCTCTACCTGGCCCGGCTGCCGGAGGTCATCGTCACCCTCCTGCCCTACTCGCTTCTGCTTTCCATCCTCTATTGCCTCGGCCGCCTCTCCCGCTCGCGCGAGATCGTGGCCATGATCCAGACCGGCCGCGGACTCGCCCGCCTGACGCTGCCATTCTTCGTCGGCGGTGCCCTCGCCGCCTTGCTGTGTGCCGGGCTCAATTACCAGTGGGCTCCCGCCGCCGTGGCCGCGGAGAATGCCATCCTCCGCAAGGCCAAGGGCCAGGACAGCGCGGCCGAACCGAACATCCGCTTCCGCAATTTCGACGACCGCCGGCTGTGGATGATCGGCTCCTTCCCCCCCGACTACCACAAGGGCGCACCGCTGCGGCGCGTGACCGTCATCCAGGAAAACCCGGACGGCTCCCTGGCGAAGATCATTTCCGCCAAGACCGCCGCGTGGTCGCCCATGACCCGCAACTGGATCTTCACCGACCCGCGGATCGCCGACTGCACCTCGGGCACCGCTCCCGATGGCCAGTCGCCCGACTTCACCAAGGACCCGCCGCCGGACCCGCTGGTGGTGAAAGGCTGGAGCGAGGTTCCCGCCGCGCTCATCCGCCCCGGCTTGCCCGCCGCGCAACTCGGCATTCCTGATCTCAATGACTGGCTCTCCGCAAATCCGCTCGGCACCTGGGCCAGCCGCGGCGGCCACCTCACCCAGTGGCACTACCGCTGGGCCCAGCCGATCAATTGCCTCGTGGTCGTCCTGCTCGCGGTGCCGCTCGGCGTCGTCTTCACCCGTCGCGGGGCCAGCGGTGGCGTAGCGGTCGCGGTCTTCCTCTGCGCCGGGATGCTATTCCTCTCGAATATCTTCCTCAGCCTCGGCGATTCCGGTCATATCAAGCCCGTGCTCGCCGCCTGGTTGCCGAATGCCGTCTTCGGCATCATCGCCCTCTTCCTCTTCCAGCGCCGCCTCGCCGGCCGCCCGATCTACCAGACCCTCCGCAAGTTCATCCCGGCAGAAGCATAGGAGATCGGGAAATTGAGAGAGTAGGAGATTGGGAGATTGAGACATTGAGGAAAGGCCTTCCATCCCCCATCTCCTCAATAACCCAATTAACCCACTCTCTCAATTCCCCAAATTTCGTAAATAATGGCCCTCCAAGAATCCTGGCATATCCGCTCCCGTTCCCGCGCCTGCTCCTCCACCGAGCGCGCCTTTGAAGACGGCGAGGCGATCATGACCGCGCTCTTTCCCGACCCGGAATCCTCCGGCTACATGCGGAAGGATTTCTGCTTGGAAGCCTGGAAGGCCCGCACCGCCGAGGATGAGAAGCCGCTGTCCTTCTGGAAGACCATCTACCACGCCCCCGTCGCCGGAGAGAAAAAGGACGACGCCTTCAAGCGGGAAAGCCCCGAGGAACTGCTGCGCCGCTTGGTCGAGGAGGAGGAAGAGCACACCGAAAACGTCCGCTACATCCTCGCCGTGATGCTAGAGCGCCAGAAGGTCCTCCGCGAGACCGACACCCAGCGCACCCCCAGCGGCATCCTCCGCGTGTATGAGCACCGCAAGCTCGGCGACGTCTTCATCGTCCGCGACCCGGACATCCCCCTTTCCCAAGTCGACAAGGTGCAGGAGGAAGTCATCCTGCTCCTCGAAAGCGGCGGCCGCATGCCCGAGCCAGAAGAAGAGATCCCCGCTGAAGGCGAAGCCTCCGCCGAACCCGAAGCCTCTTCCGAAGCTGCAGCCGAGGCCGCTGCCGGTGATGAGCCTACGGAAGAAGCCCTCTCCGGACCAGTCCCCGACCTCGACGCCCTGACGGAGGTCCCTGAGGAGGAAGCCGACGATGAGGCTGACGAAGCCGACGAAGACGAAGACGAAGACGACGAAGACGAGGACGAGACCGACGAGACCGACGAGACCGACGACGAGAAGGCGGGCGAGCAAAAGAAGCACCCCTGAGCGGCGCTACATGACCGCGGCGCAGCCGCCCTCGGACTGCTGCGATTCTTCGCAGCTCTCCGAGTGAACGGTCAGGCATTCCGTTCGGATGGAATGAAGCGACCCCGCAAGATCGCCCCCGTCCCCCGAGGAAGAGCCCGCCTCCACCCCCATTCAAAAGCTGCGAAGAATCGCCAGCAGTCCAAGGGCCTCCTGCTTCCATCACGCGGACCCTCCGACCCAGCCCGGAGCTAGCGTGAAAAATGCACCCTCCCGGATGCGAGCTGCTCGATTTCCACGGCCTGCACAGCCTCCCAACCGGCCTAACTGTTTGAAAAACAGCGTCCATCCCCAACGGCACGGCGCTTGCGATCGAGAACCAACTCCGAACGCAACCGCCATGAAGAATTTCAGTTTCGCTCGCACCACCCGCCGCCTCCTGGCCCTGACCGCTTTCACGATCGCGACCGCCCAGGCCGTTCCCGAAGTCGTCCCGCAAGACAACGCTGGCCTCGCCGAATTCATCGGCATGACCTTCAGCGCCGATGAACGCCTCGCCGAGGACAGCATCAAGATTTCCGTGAACCAGGGCATCGCGACCCTGAGCGGCCGCGTCGCCACCCTCAATCAAGCCGAGCGTGCGGTGGAACGCACCAAGTCGGTCGACGCCGTTCGCGGCGTCATTTCCGAGCTCAAGGTCTCATCCATCCGCTCCAGCGACGAGCAGATCGCCGGGGAAATCACCCGCAAGCTCGCCGCCGCTCCCGGCATCGATGCAAAATCGATCATCGTCACCGTCAGCAACAAGCAGGTGATGCTCGATGGCCAAGTCGGCACTTGGGACGAGCAGGAGATCGCTCGCGAACTCGCCTCCGAGGTCCCCGGTGTGCAATCCATCGACAACCGCCTCAGCTCGACCGGCAAATCGTCCCGCGGCGACAAGGCGATCCGCTGGCAGATCGAACGCGACATCGCGGATGATCCGCTTCACGACGGCCTGAACATCACCGTCTCGGTCCATGGAGGAAAGGTCGTCCTCGCCGGCGAAGTCGGCACCCAGGGCGAGAAAGACCTGCTGGTCCGCCAAGCCCGCGTCACAGGTGTCAGCGCGGTGTCCGGCGACGGCCTAGACATCACCCGCAGCCTGTCCATGGAAGGCATGTCCGGAAAAACCCCGGGCAAAAATGCCATCCGCGAAGCTCTTCACGCCGTCTTTTCCCAAGACAAGCGCCTCCGCGGAGCCGACGTCACCATCGACCTTGAGGGCCGCGTGCTCACCTTGGGCGGCACCGCCCCGTCTGCCGAAGTGAAGGCCACCGCCGAGTCCACTGCCCGCGGCGTTCCCGGCGTGGAGATCGTGATCAACCGCATCGCCGTCGCCGATGACCGCCGCGTGGCCACCCTCGGCACCGGCCGCTAATCGCAGCTCAAGGCAGGATGAAGATTCGGAAGAAGCAACGCTCCGCCGCTGGGGGCGGAGAGTCATCGAAGGTTAGTCCTTCGCCGGTCCCGGGAATTGCAGCGCCGATATTCTCCCATGAGCTTCCTTCGAGCGTGAGACTGCGCTGCAACTGGTAGCTGCGGCCGAGGGATGACGAAGCGGTGGACAGGTGCACAAGGTTTCCATCCCGCACCATGGTCGGAGCAAGCAACTCCGCCGGGTCGAGCGGAGCCAGCGGCAGAGCTGATATCTCCGCGGAGTCGAGGCTTTCCGCTCCGGAGTAGAGCGCGGAGACGACGTAGTAATAGCGCGTTCCATTCGTCACTCCGGTGTCCACATGGCTCGGAGTCGCCACGTTTGCCGCGATCACCGTATAGGGACCGCCAGCCTGGGTGGAGCGCTTGAGGTTGTAGCCGGTGGCACTTCCCGCAGGACTCCACGTCAGTGATACTTGGCCCGTACCCGCCACCGCCGCGAGGCCGGAAGGACCGGCAAGAGGACCGACGGTTAGCGAGAGCGTGCCGGCGGCGGCGGTCAGAGAATACGTATGTCCGGGTGGCATCGTCCCGAGGCTGAAACCGCCGGCGCTGATCCCGACTACTCCGGTGATAAGTGGATAGCTGCCGTCGCCGAATCCAGCGAGCCCGGCCACGTTCACAATGACAGTGCCACTGGCAGGAGGGGTGTAGCTGCCGCTGAGGACGAGCCTATCAGAGAGGGTGCCGAGATCGAAGTGGAGCTTGCAGCCGCCGGACAGGCTGACCGCGCCGGACAGCGTCAGCGTGCCCGCGCCGTTAATGCCGGGAGCAATCGTGCCGCCGCTTTGCACGGTGACCGGCATCGGCAGGGTGGAGGCCCCGGCCAAGGTCCCGCTGCTCTCCACGGTGAGCGCGCCGGTGCCGGTCATGGTGCCGCTGAAAGCGAGCGTGCCGTTGTTGATCGCGGTGGTGCCGGTGTAGGTGTTCGCACCAGCCAGATTGAGTGTGCCGGTGCCGGACTGGACGACCCGCCCGCTGCCGGAGATCGCGTTGCTGACCGCGATGAGATTCGAGCGGTCGAACCGGAGCGTGCCGCCATTCTCGACCGTGCCGGTGCCTAGCGTGCCGGTCGTGCCTCCGTTGCCAATCTGGACCGTGCCGGGATCGGCGATCGTGAAGGGACCGGAAAAGGTATTCGTGCCGGTGAGGATCTGCGTGCCGGTGCCAGCCTTGATGAACTTTCCAAGATGGCCTGCCGCGGTATCCGTGTCGCCCAAGGTGCCCGCGAAAGTGCCGGACCCATTGTCCGCGCCGAAGGTGAAGGCGGAATAGCCGCCGCCCGAGAGACCCGAGCGAATGCTTCCCGCACCGGTCAGCGTGTTGACCTTCACGTTTGCCTCCGCGCCCCAGAAGGTCGCGCCGGCGGCGACGTTCAAGTTGGAGAAGTTGGCAGTCCAAACCTCATTGCCATTGCTGCCGCCGATGAGCGTGCCGCCCTGCACATCGATGAGCGATCCGGAGCCAAGCGCGAAGGTCGCTTTGGCTGCGCCCCAAAAGACGTTGCTCGTCCCGGATTTCACCAAGGTGCCAGCGCCGGAAAACGTGGTATCGGCACCGTGGTCGCGTGCACCGGTCGCGACGTTCATTTCCAAGAACGCGCCGGGGGCGATCGCGAAGGCGGGCGAGGCCGTGCTGCCGCTGAGTTGCAGCGTGCCCGCACTGACGGTCGTGTTGCCGGAATAGGTATTCGCCCCTGTGAGAGAGAGTGTGCCGGTGCCGGTCTTGTTCAGGCTGCCGATGGAGGCGGTGCCTTCCAGGGTGTTCCGGATGGCCCCGGAAACAGTGAGGCTCGTGTTGGTGGCCGTATCCAGCTGGACAGTGCGGTTGGCACCTCCTCCGACGCCATACTGCGAGGTGATGCCGAAGTTGGTGGAGATGATTCCTGCATTGCCGCCACCCGTGGCACTGATGAGTGGAGTGCCCGTGCTCTCGAGCGTGAAGGCTCCTCCGCCACTCACCGTGCCGCCGTTGCTCAGGGCCAGCGCCGCGAAGTAATCGATCCTGCCGTTGAAATCCAGCACGCCGCCATTGACGGTGATGGTCGAGGTGCCGATCTGGTTGTTGTCGAGCAGACGCAGCGTGCCGCCGGCGTTGATCGTGGTATTGAAGACGACGTTGCTCGGGTTGTCTTCGCCGCTGAGAGCGAGAATGCCGGCGTCGATCGTCGTGCCGCCGGTGGATGCGTTCGAGCCTGACAAGGTAAGGGTTCCGGCGCCGAGCTTCGTGAGCGTGCCGGTGCCGCTGATGCCGCCGGGGAAGGAAAGGTCGTCCGACCGGTTGAAAATCAGGGCCGCCTGGTTGCTGATATGGCCCGTGATCGAGCCGGTGGTTCCGCCCGCGCCGATCTGCAAGGTTCCTGCGTTGATCGCTGTCCCACCGTAGTAAGCATTCGTGCCGGTGAGCGTGAGCACCCCTCCGCCGGCTTTGGAAAGCGAGCCACCGCCGGAAATCACGCCAGCGAGGGTGCCGGCATCCGACCGGTTGTACGTCAGCGTGCCATGGTTGGTCACATTTCCCGCGAGCGACCCGGTGGTGCCGCCATTGCCGACTTGCAACGTGCCGGTGCTGATCGTGGTGCCGCCGGTGTGCGCTGCCGCACCCGTGAGGATCAGGGAATTTGCGCCCGTCTTGGTGAGGCCACCGCTGCCGGAGATGGCGTTGGTCAGGGTCAGCGAACCGCCGCTGGCGTCGAGGGTCAGCCCGCCCGCTGAAAGTTCGATGGAGCGCCCCGTCGTGACGCTGGCGGTGTTGCGCAGCGTGCCGCCGGAGGCACTGATGATGCTGGAGCCCGTGGCGCCCAGGTTGCTATCACTGGCATAGGCGAGAACTCCGCCGCTGATCTGGATTCCGCGGCTGAAGGTGTTGGGGCCGAGAAGAGTCAGGGTTCCCGAGCCGACCTTGGAGAGGCCCATGTTGCCGCTGATGTTTCCGCCAAAGGTTCCGCTGGCACCGTTCTCACCGACTGTCAGGACGGCGCTCTGGCCGCTGGCCAAATTGGTCACGGTGCCCACACCGTTCAGCACGCCGATGCCCTCCGATTTTCCGGCGAGGTCGAAGGTGCCACCGCTGTTGATCTGGACGATGGCAGTGGAAGCAATCTGGTCATCCCCGGAGCCGGCGAGACGAACCGTGCCGCTGTTATTGATCGTCACCGTGCCGCCGATGGCGTGAACGGAGGCCGAGGAGGTTTTATCCAGACGCAAGGTGCCGGCGTGGACCGTCGCATTCAATGTCGCGTTGTCGGAGCCTCCCGTCATGGCGAGAGTGCCCGCGCCCGACTTGACCACCGTGTTCGTCGAGCCGGTGAGAGCCGTCGCGAGATTGACCGTCTGGCCATTCGTGTTGAGGAGCCAGTTCTGATTTCCTGCGGCACCGCTGAATCGGCCCGAGTAGTCGGTGGTATTGGACGCGCTGAACCGCAAGGTGCCGCCGTTCATCGTGATCGGGCCAGCCGTGCCGAGGGCGGAGGCGTTCTCAAGGACCAGCGTGCCGCCAGATACCGTCGTGCCGCCCGTGTAGGTGCTCGCACCGGAGAGGGTCTGGGTGCCCGTGCCCACCTTGATGAATTTTCCGAGATGGCCGGCCGCGGTATCCGTGTCGCGCAGGCTGCCCGCAAAGGTGCCGGAGCCGTTGTCCACGCCGAACGTGAATCCGGTGTAGCCGGAGCCGGAGAGACCGGAGCGAATGTTTCCCGAGCCGGAGAGGGCGTTCACCTTCACGTTGGCCTCAGCACCCCAGAAGACAGCGCCCCCGGCAACGTTCAGGTCGGAAAGGTTGGCGCTCCAATCCTCGTTGCCACTGCTGCCGCCTACGAAGAGGCCACCCTGCACGTCGATGAGTGAACCGTAGCCCAGCGCAAAGGTGGCCTTCTTGGAATTCCATGCCGCGTTGCCCGTGCCCGTCTTCTGCAAGGTGCCGCCGCCCGTGATGATAGTATCGACCCCGCCATCGCGTTCGCCGGATTCCACCTTCAACGCAAGCACCGTGCCGGAGGCGATGGCGAAGGAAGGCGAAGCGCTACCGCTGCGAAGCACGAGCGTGCCGCCGTTGATGAAAGTGGCACCGGTGTAGGTGTTCGTGCCGCCGAGCTCGAGTGAACCGTCGCCGGTTTTCGTGAGGGCTCCCCCGCTCACGGGACCGTCGATGGAGAATGAGAAGGGGCTGTCAATGTTAGCGGTCGCTCCGATCGTGCTGTCGAGGGTCACCGGACCGGATAGAGCCCCCGCTGCCAAGCCGTGAAGAGCTCCCTTGTTCGAGTGCCCCGTGCCGGCCAGGGTGATGGGCTCCAGGAGTTCGACTTCCCCCAATTCGAGGGTGGTACCCACTCCGAGGGTCGCGCCGGGGGCGATGGTGGTTCCCGCGCTGGTGGTGCCGAGCGAATCCGGATGGCGGATCCATAGTGTGCCACTGTTCACCGAGGTCACCCCGGTGAAGGTGTTGCTCCCCTGAAGCTCGAGGGTGCCGCCGCCGGCCTTGATGAGAAATCCCCCGCTCACGGAATCTTGAAGCACCAGGGTGCCGCTGCCGCCCATGCTGGCTCCGGGACTGGACAATTCCACCGGCCCGGCGAGAAACGCCATCCCCGTAGCGGTGAGAGCCCCGCCGCCGCCGACCCCGGCCCCAAGCAGATGAATCGCTTCCTCGCCGATGGTGACATCATGGAGGTTTAGCGTTGCTCCAATGGCAACGGTCGTAGGAGCGCTCGTGGCACCGAGTCCGTTGGAACTGGTGACCGTGAGCGTGCCAGCGTTCACCGAAGTCTTCGCCGTGTAGGTGCTATCGCCCGACAGCACGAGAGTGCCTTCCCCCGACTTCGCGAGATCGATCGTGGGGATGCCCGCCGGACCGGCGTCGGCGATGCTGCCCGCAATGGTCGCGGTGCCGGTCGTGACCCGCAGGTTCGTGGATCCTCCATTCAGGAAGAGCGCGCTACCTGCGCCACTACCATTGCTGGACTGCATCGCTTGAAAGGAGCCGCCCGCGCCGCCGCTCGCGCTGCCTTGGTCGATCCCGCTATCGATGAGCGTGAGAGAGCCACCCGTCTCTGCCCGCACGAAGATCGCACCGCCTGCTGCTCCGCCGCCGCCACCACCTGAGATCGCCTGCACGGCCGACCGGTTATGGAAGCCAGAGCCTCCGAGGTAACCGCCCCAGCCGCCTTGGTAGGTAGCGCTTAAAGGTCCTCCGCCACCACCTCCTCCGAAGCCGCCGCTACCGGGTGATGCAAAGAACCCTGAGGCGCCTCCGCCGCCTCCTCCTCCGAACCCCCCGTTTCCAGCAAGGCCCGCAGGGATGCCCCTACCGCCGACGGCTCCTCCTCCACCGCCGAAATTCCCACCGACGCCGCCAAGGGCTCCCGGTCCACCACCACCGCCACCACCGAATTTCCCGCCATCTCCGCCATGTCCCCCGCGAGCACTCCCGCCACCCCCGCCTCCGTAAAGCGCACCATCGCCTCCATCGTAAAAAATGGGATCAGTGAGATCTCCAGTCCCACCGCCGCCTCCTCCGATTCCCGGTACTCCACCTGTATATTTCGCGGTCGTGGGGGAGCCGTTGGTGAGACCTCCTCCTCCGCCGCCTCCACCAAACTCAGACGCTTCAATATTCCCGCCGCCGTTGCCGATCAGGCCACCGCCGCCGCCGCTGCCATTTCGACGGGGGTCGGTCACGCTTCCACCCGCGCCGCCGTAGCCGCCGCCCCCCCCGGCATCAGGGCCACCGGCTCCACCCGCGCCGCCCAAGCCGCCCCCACCCCCGGCTTGCCGTATCATCTCGGGGCCCTCCTCTCCATCTTCGTCAAACCAAATGCCTCCGGCTCCTCCCAAGCCGCCGATGGCGGCGTTATTGGCAAAGGTCACGCCCTGCACTCTCACCGCGCCGGAATTCACAAAGATCGCGCCACCCGCGCCAAGGCCGCCGCCGCCACCGCCCGCACCGCCGTCCCCACCCTTGGCGCGACCGTTGATCAGGCTCAGGTTCGAAATATTCACCGCCGCCGTCGGGGTGGCCGCATCCACGAAAAAGATGCGGTGGAGGTTGTTCCCGCTGACCGTGTTGCCCGTGCCGCCGTTGATGGTCACCGCAGCGGTGATGATGTCCATCGCCTTCGTCAGCGTGATCGTGCCAAGGTTGTTGTTAAGATTGATCGTGCTGCCCGCGTTCGCATTCGCCTGCGCGATCGCCCAGCGCAGCGTGCCGGTGGCGCCCGTGTCCGCATTGCTCGTCACCGTGTAGGTCCCGGCGGACGATACGACCGGAAGGGCGAGGACCAGAACCGCCAGCGCCATGCTGAAGCGACGGGTGTTAGGCAGCGAAGCCGGAGAATACCGCGCCGGAAATTGGGTGCGAAGGGAGGGAAACATGCCCCCTCTTTATGAATTCGAAAATGAATGGATGATGAAGCGCGCCGACGATTTTTCGGGCTCTCCGTTAGGTTTGCTGTTGCGATCCAAGCGGATGCCGCGGATCGACGTCAGACGGTGGATCACCCGAAACCCTTCAGAAACTTGGCGTCCTTCGCGTCTTGGCGTTTCATCCTTCCTCCGCCTTTCCTCACCGCGGATCCCCGCTCACCCGGCACCCTGTCTTTCTCCGCGTTCCCTCTGCGACCTCCGCGCCTCCGCGGTTCGTTCCCTTCCCCGGACAGCCGATCTTCAACGGCTTCATCCCGCATTCATGTCCCCGAGCCTAGACCGGAACGATGACCCACCTTTCTGCGGATAGCGCGTACGTGACATTGCCCGCCGCGTCTCCTATCCCCTTTTCCGCTGAAATGAGAATCCTCCTCATCGAAGATCAGCCGGATCTGCGCGCGGGCATCGTCCACGCCCTCCGCAGGCAAGGCTACGCCGTGGACGCGGCGGCCGATGGCGCGGAAGGACTGCACCAGGCGCTGACCATCGATTATGACGCCATCGTGCTGGATGTGATGCTGCCCCTGCTCGACGGCTGGGCGCTGCTCGCCCGCTTGCGCGAAAGCAAAACCACGCCGGTGCTTATGCTCACCGCGCGCGACTCGACCGCGGACCGCGTGCGCGGGCTCGATGGCGGCGCAGACGATTATCTGGTCAAGCCCTTCGACGTGGCGGAACTCCAGGCGCGGCTGCGGGTGATGCTGCGCCGCGGCAAACGCGAGGCGCAGACCGTGATCCAGATCGGCAGCGTTATCCTCGACACCGCCGCCCGCACCATCGCCCGCGACGGAGCGGAGGTGGCCTTGACCGCACGGGAATACGCGGTGCTCGAATATCTCGCCCGCCATCGCGGGATGGTGGTGACCCGCACCACGCTCTACGATCACTTGGGCGACGAGAACGACGACACCATGTCCAACGTCATCGACGTGCACATCTATCAACTGCGGAAGAAACTGGGGGCCGGATTCATCACCACGCGGCGTGGCCACGGCTACGTGCTGGCATGATCCGCTGGCTGAAATTTTCCCGCTCGCTTCGTTGGCGCGTCCAGCTTTGGCACGGCGTGCTGCTGGCCATCGTGCTCGGTGCCTTGGCCGCGCGGGAATGGAACGTGCGGGTGGATCTGCTGAAGCGGGACCTGGACAACGATATCTACCGGGCCGCTTTTTTGATCGATGCGGCGGTGCACGGCCGGAATAGCGCCGCCCCGGCGGCTACCTCGCTCCCCCTCGGCGCAGCCGCCCTGCTGCCGGAGCATCGCGCGGGCGGCATGTACTACGCGATCTGGCGCAACGGCGAGGCGCTGCCCTACGAGGTGTCGGAAAACGTCCCGGCCGACCTTTTCAAACCCACGGCCGAGCACGAAGGCCTGCTGCCGACGCGGCCCGACCTGCGGGCGTGGTTCATCAATTCCGTGCGCGGCGGCTACGTGGTGGCGGGACGCTCGCTCGAACGCGACGCCGCTGGCTGGCGGTGGCTGGGCCTGAAAATCGCGGGCGTGGCCGCAGCCATCTGGGCCGCGGTGATGCTGGCCGGCTGGTGGCTCGTGGGAAGGGAACTGCGCCCGATGCAAGCCATCGAGGAAGCGGCGGGAAAAATCGCCAACGGAGATCTCGCGCGACGCATTCAAACGCGGGAAACGGAAAGCGAACTCGGAGCGCTGGCAGCGGTGCTGAACGAGACCTTCGCGCGCTTGGAAGGTTCGTTTGCCCAGCAGGCGCGATTCACCGCGGATGCCGCCCACGAGCTGCGCACGCCGGTGTCCGTGATCCTCACCCACGCCCAGAATGCCCTCGCCGGCGACGGGCTGGACGCCGACTCGCGCGAGGCGATCGAGGCCTGTGAACGAGCCGCGCAATGGATGCGGCGCATGATCGGATCCCTGCTCCAGCTCGCCCGGCTCGATGCGGGTCAGGAGCCCCCGCCACGCGACGTCATCGATCTGGCCGCCGTGGCGGCGGAGGCCGTCGAGCTCCTGCGTCCGGTGGCGGCCGGGCGCAACGTGACGATGACGACGGATTTTCAATCGGCCACAGTCCTCGGCGACACGGTGGGCCTCGCACAGGTGATCACGAACCTGGTCGGCAACGCGATCCACCACGGACACGAGGGCGGCCAGGTGAGAGTCAGGGTGGCGGCGGAAAACGATCCCGACGGCGGCACGAATGGCGTGTTGATCGAGGTGGCGGACGATGGCCCTGGCATCCCGGCCGACCACGCGGCCCGCGTCTTCGACCGGTTCTACCGGGTGGACGCCGCGCGCACCGGCATCGCAGGGCGCACCGGACTGGGCCTCGCGATTTCCAAGGCGATCGTCGAGGCCCACCATGGAACGATCACCGTGCATAGCGGCGCTGGGAAGGGTGCGGCATTTTCGGTGCAATTGCCGGCGACGTGAGGGTCCATCCATCAGCAAGCCCTACGGCCTGAAAAAATCCATCTCTTCGATGGGACCATAGATGCCGGCGGCCTCCATCGCTTCGTGGTTGAGCTGCATCTCGCGCTCCTCCTGCCGCCGCGCTTCCTCAGCATTCATCGGCACGAGATCCTCGCCGGAGATTCTTTGAAGATGGGCCGCCGCCACTTCCATCGGGCTGCCTTTCGCGAGGGCGAACTTCACTTCCTCCGGCAATGGCCCCACCGGCTCGCTCGTCGCGGTGGCGATGATGCGGCCACCGGTGGTGAAGCTGCGGAAATTCAGGTCGCGGGTTTCGCGCAGTTTCCGGCCGATCACAATCCGGGTGATCGAGGGAATCGCAGTGTGCCGGCCATCCGGCGAGAGGAACACTAGCTCGGTCACTTGATCGCAGCCCACCGGCGAGGCGACCCGCTCTGAATACGCCATCGTCCAATCCGCGAGTGGAGTGCCGGCGATCTCCGAGCGCCACGCCGCCAGCAACTCGGGATCGGCCTCCTCCGGCGCCAGCCAATCGCGCTCGCTCCAGTGAAAGATATCATGCTCCAAGGGCTTGCCCTTCGTCTGCCACCGGAACCACCACGTCCACAGCCGGCCAAGCGGACCGCTGCCATGAGCCTTCCTCCAAAACGCCAGCGGCATCCGGTCCAGGCGCATCTTTAGCACCTTCCGCTTCACCGGCACCGGCTGGTATCCCACCGACCGGGCACCCAACTCGATTAATGCCTGCGGCCCGATTCCCTTGACCCACAGCCAGCCGTCCCTGAACCGCGGGCAGCGCCACCCCTTGTCAAACTCGCCCCACACCGCCACGCCCAGCAGGATCACCAATGACACCGCCACCATCCCGCCGGCCAACTTCGCGACCTCGATCACCTGGTCATACCGCTTCGTCATCAGCGGATACGCGGCCATCAGCGGGAAGATCACGACCACCGGCACCAGCAGCGCCCCGGTCAGCCACCGCCGCCATCGCGCCCGCCGGGTCATCGCCCGCACCGCCGGCACCGAGATGTAGCCAAATACGTTCGCCGGCCCGGTCCGCACCTTCACCCCGCGGAGCAGGAACTGGGCGACCATCGCAATCACCATCGCCCAGACCACCGACAGCCGCCCTCCGCGCATGCTCTGGAAAATGATGTAGCCCAGCACCGGCAGCGCGATGAACGACGTGACGGCGATGCCTTTCACATCCAGCGGCACCGGCAGCTTCAACCACATCGGCGTCAGCGGCCCACCCTTCCCGCGCCCGTCCAGATCCACCCGCGGCAAGACGGTTCCTTCGCGAACGATCAGGCAATCCCCCTCCACCCGCCACACTCCCGGGGTCTCCGCCGCGGCCGTCTCTTCCGCAGGCGGTGCATAGGGATTGAGGACATCGTCAGGCGGCACGAAACCATTCCAGCGGGAAGCGTGCGTGGCCGCAAGGATGCTCGCCGTCGGCCCGAAGCGCTCAATCAGGCTGTTGTCGGCGCGAAGCGGAGGCAAACGCAGCGGACAGGTCGCTGGCTGCCGCTTTCTCCAGCTCATCCCAATCGCCCGGCATTTCCACTTCTTCCACAGGCGATTGGATCCCCGCCGCTTCCAAAAGCGCGGTGTGATCGCTCGTTTCCTTTTCTAACAAGTGCGACAGTTCCTCGTCGGTTTCGACTGCCCTCGGAGTGATCCTCTCGCAGCGCTGGCGGTGACGGGACCACACCCGCAAGGCATCGCCTCTTTTGCCTTCAAAATCGAGATAAGCGGGAGCCTTCGGTAACCGCTGCAAGTTGGACGTGATCAGGCAGCGTCCGTCCGCCGTCCACGTTCGGAAGTCAGCCTGACAGACTTCCACAAAGATGCGTCCCTTGGAGATCCGCGCGATCGTGAGGTTGCAGAAATGCCGCCGGTCCGGCGACCCGAGACGGGCGGTGAGCAGGCTCATCTCGCCCTGCGGGGAATCGAGACGGTGGCAGCCATGGAGTTGCCAGGACGCGAGTTCCTCGTGACCGCGCAGCTTCGCGATCCGTTCGTTGAGTTCCGCACCCGGAGCGACTCCGGACCGAGCCTCGGTCCAGTGAAACTGCTTCCGGACCAAGGCTGCCGAGCGTGTCGCCTTCATGATCGCCAGGATCAACATCAGCCACGGATTGAGCCGCGGCCCGAGCAGGATGCCCATGGGCAGCCGGTACTGATAGAGCGTGTACACCTTGCGCATCCGCATCGGCGGCGCAGTGGAAGTCATCGCGGCGAGCTTCATCAGCGATGCCGCGGGCACTCCCGCCAGATAGAACCAGCCATCCGTGTGTCGCACACACCGCAGCCCGCGCTCCGTCGCCGACCAGATCAAGGACCCGAAGAAGCAGAGCGCCGCAAACACCGCCACCGAGGTCATGAAACTCAGGACCATGACCTCCCCATGAACATCGTCATCCACGCCGAACAAGCTGAACACCCGATCGATTTGCCCGATGGTCACCAGCAGGATCCCCCCTGCGATCATCGCACCGAGCATCATCCGTCCCCGCCAGCGGTCGCGACGGGCACTCGCCTTCACCGCCGCGAGGGAGACGTGGCACTGGACATTCGCCATCGCCCGGCTGTTAGCCGTGTAGCTGCGCAGCAGGCGGCTCATGATGAAGAAGACCACCGCACCCTCGAGCCAAGCGATGCGGTCGGATTGGATCCCGACAAACACCATCACCAGCAAGGCGACCGTCAGCGGCACCGCGGTCGCGAGCACCGACGCACCGGAAGCCGCGGCGAAAACCTGCTGGGACGAGATCAGCTCCCCACCGTCCCCCCCAAACAGCGACACCGGCGGAAGCCGCGCCCCATCCCGCACCAGCAGATGCCCTCCCTGCACCATCCACAGCCGCCCGGGATCGGCAGGCGCCAAGGTCTCGGCCGCTACCGGCGGTGCGTAGGGATTGAGTGAGGCATCAGGCACGACCCTACTCCAGCGTCATCCCATCTCGGCGGCAAGGATGCTCGTCTTCCGATCCTGAGGTGGTGGCCATCAAGTCCGGGTCACTTCTTCGGCCCTCCGAGCGTTGTCGTCTTCCTGGCCTCCATCTCAGCCTTGCTGACGATCACACGTCCGTTTTCTTCCGCCATCGTCACAATTTCCCGATACCTCGTGGAACGAAGCTCGCCGCTCTCTTTATGACGGTAAGCCTCGGAGACCGACATCACGACCGAAGCACTGCCGTCTTCATTCAAAGTGATCGATTCGACTTCGACCCCGTAAACGTAGGTCGCCGGATCAATGTTCCGGTAGAATGCCTCCAGGATCTCCCTCATTTGCTTCCGGTCAAAGCGATGGCGTTGCTTTGTCTCGGTCCAAACAAGCTCGATTCCGGCGTCTGGCACGCTTTCGAGGAGAGCATCCACTTTTCCGGAGTTAGCGGCGAGGCTTTGTGACTTCAAATGCTTCACCACCTTGTCCTCCGTGAGATCGGCCAAGAGAGTCCCACACAGAAGAAACGAAAAAGCCAACAAGCCACAAAACTTCATCCTTCAAGGGGTAGGGTGCGCCACGGCGCGCGACAAGTCATCTTCCCCACCCCAGTAGTCACAGGGAAGGACTCACGCCTTCCACCCACCGAGCTTGCAGACGCGCTTGAAGTGCTTCGCCTCAACCGGGGTGATCGAAAGACGAGTCCCCTTCTGCAAAACCACCATGCCTTCGAGCGAGGGATCGTCCTTCATCTGCTGCAGCGTGACCTCGTTCGGGAACTTCGCCACGAATTCGAAATCGACCAGCATCCAGCGCGGGTTCTCCTTCGTCGATTTCGGGTCGTGGTATTCCGACTTGGGATCGAACTGGGTGGGATCGGGATAGGGCTCGCAAGCGACCTTCGCAACGCCGACCGCACCGGGCGGCGTGGTGCTGGAGTGATAGAAGATCGCGAGGTCGCCGGGCTTCATGTCATCCCGCATGTAGTTGCGGGCCTGATAATTCCTCACCCCGCTCCACGGCTCTTTCTTTGCCTTCGCAAGGTGGTCGATGCCGAAGACATCGGGCTCGGATTTGATCAGCCAGTGGCGCATGACGAAAGGACGCAAGAACTCGCCGCAGATGTCGATGGAGGAATGTCGGAAAAGACCGGCGATTCCCTCCCACCACGGGGCCGCCTCACGATGCGCCCGGCCTGCTACTTCTTGATGCGGATCGAGGTGCCGCAGAAGGTGCAGTTATACCACTTGAAGGTCATCACGTGCAGCGCCACCGCACCGATGTAGCCGAGCAGCGGCAGGTGGTGCGCCTTGCGGTTCTTCAGGCAGTGCTTGGGCACATACATGCGCTGGGCGCAGACCCGGCACTTCGCGCCGGTACTCACGAACGCGTAGAGGATGCCGAGCACCGGCACCGCCAGCGGGAAGGCGATGATCCAGGCAGGCACCCAGGCGAACTCCTCGGGCTGCTGATCGGAAAGGATCAGCAACGGCGCCGCGATGATGGCGAGCGGAATGACCAACTGGAGCAGGACGAGGAAGAGCCCGCCGAACCACACCTTCAGCGGCCGATCATGCAGCACGCCGCGGATGTAGAAGCGCGAGGAAGGCTTGCGGCCGCGGTTGGTCTTTTCCAGCGGCGAACGGAGAAGATTGATGCGCTCGTCCTGCATGCCCGCCGGGCTCGATGAGGCGCGGACCGGCGGGGCGTCGCCCTGGGCTTCCTCGATTGTGCGGATCTTCGTCGAGTCGAAGCCGCGGCGCCCCATAGAGAAGCCCGCGTCGGACACCTGCACGGACGAAGTGGCGAGGCGGGAGGAAGCCGGGGCATCGGGCAAATTCTTGCGCTCCGGCTTCTCCACCGTCACGCGGACTTCCAGGTCGCCCAACGCCCGGTTGAGCAGCGGGGCGACCGCAATCTCGGACGGCGCAATGCCGCGCTCGGCGAGCTGTCGCGCCGGGATCGGCAGCGCGAACGGCGCGACGGCGAGCATCTCGGCGACATCCGGATCGGCCTCGAAATTGACGGGACCGGCGAGGGCCGCGAGGGCCGTTTCGCCGCTGCGGTCTTCCTCGGCCGCGGGAGCTGGTGCGGAGCTGCTCGCCTCGACCGGCGCTGCGGACGGGGCCACTTCCTCCTGCACCACCGGCGTCGCGACGTGGCCGTTTTTCGCGGTGAATCGCGATTCCCCGGCACCGGTGGCGGGATTCCGCCGCGGGCGGTCCGCATGCGCTTCCACGAACGATGCAGCAGGCCGGCGGACGCGGGCAGCAGCGGCCAGGCCTTCGGGGTCCACCGCACGGGTGGCCGCGGCGATCCAGCGCTCGACCCTTCGGCGCTCCGGCGTGCGGGCGACGATCTTGAGCATCGCATTCGCGTCGGTGATCTCGCGGGTCAGGACCTCCGGATCCGCCTTGGCAAGCGCGTGCGCGTCCGTCCAGCCGGTGGCTTCCAGCAGTTCGGCGTCATCAGGTCCGATGCCTTCGATATCAATGAGCTTCGCCATTCCGCCCCGCGAAAGAAGTCGTGACTCTAGCGTTCAGGAGGCCGCTGGCAAGGCCTCATCCGAGGCCCTGCAGCATGTCACGTAGTTGCACGAGCTTGCCGCGCCACTCCTCGAGGCGGGCCTTCTCCTGCTCCACCACCTCGGCGGGGGCGCGGGCGACGAAGCTTTCATTGGAGAGCTTGGCCTCCGAGCGGGTGAGTTCCTGCTCCAGCTTCCCGATCTCGCGGGTGAGCCGGATTTTCTCCGCCTCGACATCGATCAGCCCTTCCAGCGGCAGGTAAATTTCGCCGACCGGGGTCAGCGACACCGGCGTGCCCTTCGGCGCATCGTAGGCGTCATCAAGCACGATCTCCCCTGCCCCAGCGAGGATGGCCAGAACCGACTTCTCCTCGGCGAACCACGGGGCGGGGTTCTTGATCACGAGCGTCACGTCGCGGCGGTTGGCCACGTTGTACTCGGCCTTGAGATTGCGCACGCGGCCTGCGGTCTCGTAGATCGCGGTGGCTTTCGCCTGCTCGGCAGCGGTGTCCTCGGCGGACAGGCCGGCGAGCACGGGCTCCTCCGGCAGCTCGGCCAGCATCAGGAACTCGCCCTCGTTCACATAGCCCATCCGCAAGGAAAGCTCCTCGGTGATGTGCGGCATGAAGGGATGCAGGAGTTGCAGATAGCGGCTCAGCACGGTGTCCATCACCGAGACAGTCACGGCGCGGGCTTCCGGAGCCGAGGTTTCGCGAAGGTCGCCCTTCACCGCTTCCAAGAACTGGTCGCAGAAATCGCTCCACAGGAATTCGTAGAGTCGCTGGGTAAGTTCGCCGAAACGATAGTCGGCGTAGATCTTGTCGAGATCCACCGCCAGTGCATCGAGCTTCGCGAGAATGTCGATGTGGAAGCAGTTCGCCATGCCCACCACCTGGTGGTCTTCATCGTCGTCGCCCTCGTTGTCGGGGAGTTCGATTTCCCCGGCCATCTCGCGGAAGCGGCAGGCGTTGAAGAGTTTGTTGGCGAAGTTGCGGCCGCCTTCGATCTGCTCTTCATCGTAGCGCATGTCCGCACCCAGCGGCGCGATGCGCATCAGGCCGAAGCGCACGCCGTCCGCGCCATACTTGTCCATTAGGACGACGGGATCCGGAGAATTGCCCAACGTCTTCGAGAGCTTGCGGCCTTTCATGTCGCGGATTAGCGAGGTGAAGAAGACGTTCTTGAACGGCAGCTCCCCTTCGAAGCGGAAGCCCGCCATGATCATCCGTGCCACCCAGAAGAAGATGATGTCCGGGCCGGTCACCAGGTCGGTGGTCGGGTAGAACTTCTTCAGCGTCGGCGTTTCCTCGCCCACATTCGCCATCGTCGCGAAGGGCCACAGCCATGAGCTGAACCACGTGTCCATCACGTCTTCATCGCGCACCCAGTTGCCTTCATCGGCGGGCGCATCGGTGCCCACGTGGATGTCACCGGTGGTGAAGTTCGACATGTCGAGCGACTCGGCGTTTTTCAGTTCGTCGAGCTTCTGCTTGCGATACCACACCGGGATCTGGTGGCCCCACCAGAGCTGGCGGCTGATGCACCAGTCCTGGAGATTCTCCATCCAGTGCGCATAAGTCTTCGCCCAGCGCTCGGGGCGGAATTGGATCTCACCGGTCGCCACCGCATCGGCGGCTTCCTTCACGCAGGGATACTTGAGGAACCACTGCATCGAAATGCGCGGCTCGATCGGCACGTCGGCGCGTTCGGAGTAGCCCACGTTGTTCTTATACTCCTCCACCTTGATAAGCAGGCCCATCTCCTCGAGCTTCGCCGCGGCCTTCCTGCGGCCAGCGAAGCGTTCAAGGCCATGAAGCTCCGGCACCTCCGGGCAATTCACATGACCATCCGGCGTGAGCACGTCGATGATCTCAAGGTTGTGGCGGATGCCGATTTCAAAGTCGGCCTTGTCGTGCGCCGGCGTGATTTTCAGCGCGCCGGTGCCGAACTCGATGTCCACGTGATCGTCGGCGATCACCGGGATCGCGGCGTGCGGAAATGGACGATTCACGGTGCGGCCCACGTACTTCGCAAAGCGCGGGTCCTTCGGGTTCACGGCCACGGCCACGTCGCCCATCAGCGTCTCGGGACGGGTGGTGGAAATTTCGAGGAACTCGCCGGGAGCATCGGTGAGCTCATACTTCATGAAGTAGAGCTTCGAGTTCTGCTCCTTCATGATCACCTCTTCATCGGACAGCGCAGTGAGGGACACCGGGCACCAGTTCACGATGCGCTTGCCGCGGTAGATCAGGCCTTCCTTGAAAAGCTCCACGAACACATGGCTCACCCACTTCGTGTAGGACTCGTCCATGGTGAAGCGCTCGCGGCTCCAATCGCACGAGCAGCCGAGGCGCTTGAGCTGGCTGATGATGATGTTGCCGTGCTTGACCTTGAAGTCCCAGACGCGCTTGAGGAATTCCTCCCGGCCGAGGTCGCGGCGCGTGAGCTTTTCGTTCTCGCGCAGCTCGCGCTCCACCTTCGCCTGGGTGGCAATACCGGCGTGGTCGGTGCCGGGCAGCCACAGCACTTCCTTCCCCTGCTGGCGGGCGCGACGCGCGAGGATGTCCTGGATGGTGTTGTTCAGGACATGGCCGAGATGCAGGATGCCGGTGACATTCGGAGGCGGGATGACGATCGAGTAAGCCGGTTTTTCCGACGACGGATCGGCTTCGAAGCACTTCCCTTCGAGCCAAGCGGCGTACCACTTGGCTTCCACCTCTTGGGGTTCATAGGCTTTCGGCAATTCGGACATGGGCGCGGAGGCATGCCAGAGCCCCCCCGGTTTGTAAAGGGGTGCGGCAAGCGATCCCGAAGCCCTACCCGCGGAGCTCGCCCACAAGCGTACGTAGTCCCGGCTTCAGCCGGACCGAGTGGTCCCCCGATGCCGACCTCAATCCCAGTCCTCCCAAACAAAGGCCCAAAGCAGAATCCCCCCCGAATCCTCCCCTCCCCCGTATTTCATCCACGTCCATTGGCCTCCATTCACAGCTCAGAACATCAGCTCCCGGGTGGACGCGCGCCTGAAACCGGCTACTCTCGCGGGATGAAGCGCCTCTCCGCCCTGCTCTCCCTCGCGCTCGCCGGCACCGCCGCCGCCGAGGCCCCATACGCCCTGCGGGAAGGCGACATCCTCTTCCAAGGCTCGGCAGGCCAACAGGCCGACGCGATCCGCGGCGCCACCAACTCGCCCTACACCCATTGCGGCGTGGTTTTCCAAGAAAACGGCAGCCTGATGGTGCTCGAAGCCGTCCAACCGGTGCGGGTCACCACCGTCGCGGAATTCCAGAAACGCAGCTCGCCTGGCACCTTCCACGCCCGCCGCCTGAAATCCCCGCCGGACGCCGCCGCGCTCGAAAAGGCCAAGGCGTGGGGAAAGCGCCAGCTCGGCCTCAACTACGACGCCCGCTTCCAGTGGGGCGACGACAAGCTCTACTGCTCCGAACTCGTCTGGAAGGCCTACCACGAAGCCGGCGTGAAGCTCTGCGAGCCCCGCCGCTTCCAGGACTACAAGCTCGACCACCCCGCCGTGAAACCCGTCATCGCCCAGCGCTACGGCTCCGCCGACAAGCTGCCGAAGGAAGAGCCCGTCGTCGCACCGAGCGATCTGGCAGACTCGCCGCTGCTGGTGGAGGTCCCGAGGGTGGGGAAGAAGTAGGCTTTCGGGGCAAGACCGGACAGCCGCCGCTTGTCCTAAGGACTGGGAAAATAGGGATAGTTTCCCAAGTATTCCCGAGGAATCCGCCCCTCCACATAATCGCGGATCCTGGAACTCGGAATCGCGTAGCTGCCGCCACGATCCCAACCGAGGCCCTGTCCCCGATCTAGGATCGCCCCCACCGCCTGCCGGGCCACTTCCCGCTCCATGAGTCCGCCACAGGCAGCGGTCAGAGCCATCGCACTCATGCGCTCGTCCCCTGCCCTTGCACCGGCTAGGGCTTCCCGCTCGAAGCTCACGTAGTCCCGGTTGACACAATAACCGATCGCCCGGAGCAGCGGATGCCGGGACGCGGTCATGGCCTTCGACAGATCATCCGCCACTCCCTTCTTCGTCGGATCCCACCCTGGATCGTACCAAGCATCGTAAAGAAACTCCGTCAATCCCGAGCCCAAGCGGGGAGGCAAGTCGTAGCTCGCGGGATACATGTAAACGAAGAGATAGCTGAAGCCGTGATTATGGTTCAGCGGGTATAGACCGACCTCGGCAATCGTCTCCTCATGAACGGCCAACACCCGTTCCATGCCCTCCACCATCTCGGGATACTTCCCCTCCTTCCGTAATCGGGGCAACTCGGAACGAGCCCAGTTCTGGGCTCCCTCCTCGCGCTTTGCCACCTGATGCCTCCGGTCCAGCTTCCAGAGCGGCCAAAACCCCGACCACACGCCCAGCACCAGACTTGCCACGCCTAACACCAGGATCGTCCTCCGCGCGGGCCACTCGATCCGCCGGAATACGAGAGTCGCACCAAAGAAGACCAGCCAGCCCAAGAATAGCGATGCCGCCCCGAATCGCCAGGCCAGCTTCAACAGTTCATCCCGACCCATATCGCTCACCCGAGCCCAGGTAATATCCCAGCGAAAGCCCATTCCCAGAAGGGAACCGAGCCACACGATGCCGATCAATCCGGGTAGCAGCCACCACCTCCGCATGCTGTCCAGAGTCCCTGTTTCCCGGGTAACCTGCAATCCCGGAAACCCAGCCCGAAAGTCGCGCCGCCTTGGCTCTCGCTGTAGCGCCTTGAGTCAGGCTGATTCACCCCCTTTCCACGTTCCATGTTGGACGTCCGCGGCCCGATGTTCTCCAATGCCCGCGTGACCGGCCCCGTCGAACTTCTCCAGCAGCTTGTCCGCATTCCTTCGGTCAATCCGGACAACCCGGCCGGCACCGACCATGTCAACGTCGGCGAGGCGGGCTTGGCCGACTTCCTCAAGGGCTGGCTGGCTGCACTCGGCGCGGAGGTCGTGCTGGAAGAAATCAAGCCGGGCCGGCCAAACCTGATCGCCCGTTTCGCGCCGCGCGATGGCCGGCCGCGGATCTTGCTCGGACCGCACCTCGACACCGTCGGCGTCGGCAGCATGATCATCGATCCCTTCGGCGGTGAAATCCGCGATGGCCGGATGTGGGGCCGCGGAACCTCCGATACCAAGGGCCCGATGGCGGCGATGCTGTGGGGCTTGAAGGAAAATCTCGCGCAGCTTTCCAGGCTGCCGGTGGCCGTCGATTTCGTCGCCTTCATGGGCGAGGAGTCGGGCCAATGGGGCTCGAAGGATTTCGCGAAACACCACGCCCACGACTACGCCTTCGCGATCGTCGGTGAGCCCACTTCGCTCGACATCGTGCACACCACGAAAGGCTCGCTGTGGGCCACCCTGAAGGCCACCGGCAAGGCCGCGCATTCATCTCAACCGGAGCGCGGTGACAACGCCGCAATGAAACTCGCCCGCGCGCTCGATGTGCTGGAGCGCGAACTCTCCGCTGAACTCGGGACTTACCTGCATCCCGTGCTCGGCCGCTCGACCATCAATGTCGGCGTGCTGCGTGCCGGCTCGCGGCCGAATATCGTGCCGGACCTCGCCGAGGCCGAGATCGACATCCGCATCACTCCCGCCCTGCGCGATGCCGGCGGCGCACTGGTGCTGCTGGAAAAGACGATCGCCCGTCTTGCTTTGCCTCTCGAGATCGTGAAGCCAAAGGAAAACCCGCCGATGGAGATTCCCGCGGAGCACCCGTGGATTCATCGCATCGAAAAAGCGAGGCCCGCATCCAAGCCGGTCGGCGCACCGTGGTTTTCCGATGCCGCCCACCTGTCCGCGGTAGGCCTGGCCTCGGTCTGCATGGGCCCCGGCTCGATCGATCAAGCCCACACCTGCGACGAGTTCATCGAGATCGCGGCGCTGGAAGAAGGCGCGGCGTTCTTTACCGATTTCATCCGCTCGCTCGGTTGACGGAGGTCTCAAGTCTTGCGTCTTGTGTCTCCCCGTCTTCTGTCTTCTCCCGCATGACCACCGTCCTTGAGACCCTCGACAAGGGCACCGCCTATCTCACGAAAAAGGGCATCGAGGACGCGCGGCGAAACATGCAGATGCTGATCGCCCACCAGCTTTCCTGCACGCGCATGGATCTCTACCTGCGCTTCGACCAGGAAATGGAGGAAACCGATCTCGCGCCACTACGCGACCTGCTCAAAAAGCGCGGCGAAGGCGTGCCGATCCAGCACCTGCTCGGCTCCGTTACCTTCCACCGCCGCGATTTCAAGACCGACGCCCGCGCGCTGATCCCCCGCCCCGAGACCGAGGAACTCGCCGAGTGGCTGGTCAAAAACGCCAAGCTTCCCGACAGCCCGCGTATCCTCGACATGGGTTGCGGCACCGGCGTGCTCGGCCTCACGCTCGCCGCGGATTTCCCGAACTCCCACTCGACGCTCGCCGACCTCTCCCCGGATGCCCTTTCACTCGCCCGCGAGAACGCCGCGGAGCTGGAAATCACCAATGTCAGCTTCGTCGAAAGTGATCTCTTCGCCGCGCTCGGAGGGCAATCCTTCGACCTCATCGTCGCGAACCTCCCCTACGTCCCGGAGACCGACCGGCCGGGCTTGGCCAAGGAACTCGCCCACGATCCCGATCTCGCACTGTTCGGCGGGCCGGATGGCATGGACCTGATCCGCCGCTTCATTCCGGAAGCCGCCAAGCGCCTGAATCCCGGCGGCTGGCTCGCGCTGGAGATCGGCATCCACCAGTCCGGCGAGGTGGAATCCTTGCTGCATGCGGCATCCCTGACCGGCGTCTTGACTCTCAAGGACCTTTCCGGCATCCCCCGCTTCCCGGTCGCGCGTCGCAATTGATTATTGAATAAAGATTATTGCGGATTGAAAACGCCGCTACGCCGCCTCCGTTCCGCCAATAATCAATTTCCAATAATCAATCCTCAATGGATAAGCTCATCGTTCACGGCGGCACCCCGATCCACGGGGCGATCACGATTTCAGGATCGAAGAACGCCTCGCTGCCGATTCTCGCCGCCACCCTGCTGACCGATGAGGACTGCGTGATCCGCCGCGTGCCCGATGTCTCGGACACGAACTACATGGTCCAGATCCTCACCGCGCTGGGCGCGGATGTGGAGCGTTTCTCCGGCACCGTGCGCGTGACCGCGGCCGACATTTCCGATACCGCCGACTACGAGATCGTGCGCCGCATGCGCGCCTCGGTCTGCGTGATGGGACCACTGCTCGCACGCAAGGGCCGCTGCGTGGTGGCGCTACCCGGCGGCTGCGTGATCGGCGACCGCCCGGTCGATCTTCACGTCCGCGGCCTGGAAGGCCTCGGCGCGAAGGCGGAAATCGAAGGCGGCAATGTCGTCCTGTCCGCTCCCGATGGCTTGAAAGGTGCGACCATCGACCTCTGCGGCCCGATGGGACCGACCGTGCTCGGCACCGACAACGTGATGATGGCCGCCACGCTCGCCGAAGGCATCACCACCATTACCTCCGCCGCGTGCGAACCCGAGGTCGTCGACCTCGCCGATTTCCTCAATGCGATGGGCGCGAAGATCCGCGGCGCCGGCACACCGGTCATCACGATCGAAGGCGTGGCGAAGCTGAAGGGCTGCGTTCACAACGTGATCCCCGACCGCATCGAGGCCGGCACCTTCATGGTCGCCGCGGCGCTCGCCGGCGAAGGCGTCACGCTGCGCCGCATCCGCCACGAGCATCTCACCGCCATCACCCAAGCGCTGCGCAAGGCAGGACACCAGGTGCACTTCAATGACGTCGGCGACGCCTGCACCGTGCATCGCGGCGACAACCCCATGCCCGCGGAAATCGTCACCGAGCCGTATCCCGGTTACCCCACCGACATGCAGGCGCAGATGTCCGCCCTCTTCGCGACCACGCCCGGCACCAGCATGGTGGTCGACACGATCTTCCCGCAGCGCTTCATGCACTGCGCCGAGCTAAAGCGCATGGGTGCCGATATCCAGGTCAGCGAGGGCAAGGCAGTCATCAAGGGCGTGGAGCAACTCAGCGCCGCGCCCGTGATGGCAAGCGACCTGCGCGCCTCCGCCGCACTGGTGCTCGCCGCTCTAACAGCCAAAGGCTCCACCGAGATCCGGCGCCTCTATCACATCGACCGCGGCTACGAGCACATCGATGAAAAGCTCCAGGCGCTCGGCGCGCACGTGGAGCGGGTGCGGGAGTAAGGTGGTCCGCACACTCCGTGTGCGGTCGAAGCAGTTATCACGGAGCTCGGAGACCTCGTGCCATCGTGGTCCGCACACTCCGTGTGCGGCAGAAGCAGCTCTCCCAGCCCCCGGAGACCCTGTGCCTTCGTGGTCCACACTCCGTGTCCGGCCGAAGCAGTTCTGGCAGCACACGGAGACCTCGTAGCCTACCACGAGTCCGCCCGTTGAAACCTCGGGTTTCCATCCACCCCAAGGTCGCTTCAACCGAACGCGGAGCGTGCGGACCACATAAGACGCCCCGTTACAGCCCCGGAGTTTCCGAGCGCCACTAGATCGCTACAGCCGCACTCGGAGAGTGCGGACTACTTTGCGCATGAATCAGCCGCGTGATCTCCAGCGCCAGCTCAAGCGCCGCCGTTCCCTGCTGCCCCGTCACCGCAGGATCATGCCCGGTCGCCACACTCGCGACGAATGCGGCCAGCTCCAGCTTCAGCGGCTCGTCCTTCTCCACCTCCACCTCGGCGCGCTGTATGCCCATGCCTTCCTTCCAATGGATCTGGCCGGCCTGCTCCTGGTAATCCAGCGAGAGGTAGCAGTCGGATTGGAAGACGCGGATCTTGCGCATCTTCTCCGGGCTGATGCGGCTGGCGGTGACGTTCGCCACGCAGCCGTTCTCGAATCGGATGCGGGCATTGGCGATGTCCTCCGAGGGCATCAGCACCGGCACACCCACCGCATCGATGCTCGCGATCGGCGAGCGGACGAGATGAAGGATGACCTCCAGATCATGGATCATCAGGTCCAGCACCACACCGATGTCGATGCTGCGATTCGGGAAAGGGGAAAGCCGGTGCGCCTCGATGAAAGTGGGATGCGTGAGCCGTTGCTCAAGCTGACGGAGCACCGGATTGAAGCGCTCAATGTGGCCGACCTGCAGGATGCGGCCGGTGCGCTTCGAGGTATCGACCAGCGCGCGGGCATCGTCCACCGACGGCGCGATCGGCTTCTCCATCAGCACGTGCGAGCCGAGTTCCATCAAGCGGCAGCCGACCTCCCGGTGGGCGATCGTGGGCACCGCCACGCTGATCGCCTCGGCGCGCTCGGCGAGTTCTTCAAGTGAGGAAACCGGCTCGGTGCCGAACTCATCCGCGACGGCCTTTGCGCGGCCGGCATCGGCATCATAGACCGCGCAGAGTTTCGCGCCCGGGATCAGGCTGTAAACGCGGGCATGGTTGCGCCCCATCGACCCCGCCCCGGCGACCCCTGCACGAATGATTTCCATGGGCGTTAGCTAGGCGGCTGGAAGCGACTCGGGCAAGTCCTTCACGGGGCATCATCGCATGCATAGTGGTCCGCACGCTCCGCGTGCGGCCGAAGCGCCCCTAAGGGCAGCAGGAAACCTCAAGCCTCTGACTGCCTGCTCTTGGTAACCCACCAAGTCTCCGACAACCGCCAGAACCGCCTCCACCGCACCAGCGGAGTGCGGACCACCATGGACACCCTTCCCGCTTGGCTTTTCCGGCCGGCCCGACTGGAGTGCTGACATGCGATTCCTCGCGTTCTTGCTGCTCCTGCCATTCACCGCCATGGCCGCCCCCACCGAATCCCGCGAAAGCCTCGAATGGAAGAAGGGCGAAAAGCTCGCCTACCTCCAGTATCTGCCGGAGGGCTACGAAGAGACCAAGGATCCCCAGCCGCTGGTCATTTTCCTCCACGGCTCGGGCGAACGCGGCACCAATCTCGACCTGGTCAAGAAACACGGCCCGCCGAAGATCGCGATGAATGGCCACGGCCTTCCCTTCATCCTCGCCGCCCCGCAGTGCCCGGGCGACCGCTGGTGGAATCCCGACGAAGTGATCGCGCTCACCAAGCATCTCGCGCAGACACTGCGCGTCGACCCCAAGCGCATCCACCTGACCGGCATCAGCATGGGCGGCTACGGTACCTGGGCCGCCCTCGCCAAAGCACCGGACCTCTACGCCAGCGGCGTGCCCATCTGCGGCGGCGGCGATCCGGCCACCGCGAAAACGCTCGCGAAAATCCCCATCTGGACCTTCCACGGCGAAAAGGATCAAGCGGTCCCAGTCGCCAAGTCCCGCGAGATGGAAGACGCGATCCTCAAAGCCGGCGGCAAGAAATTCCGCTCCACCTACTACCCCGACGAAGGCCACGAATCGTGGACTCCGGCCTACGCCGATCCCGCGCTGCTCGCGTGGATGATGCTGCAGAGCCGCTAGATCAAGACACTGGGAACGCGGAATTCATTCCGCCTGGCCTGCCCTCCGTAGCTTCAGCGAAGGAGGGACGGGTGCCCTTTCGACCCTTCAGATTTCGTCGTTTCGCCCGTTTCGTTGTTCCTTCCAATTTCCCCGCAAAGGGTCCTCAGGCAAAGGTCGCAAGCACCACCGGATCATCCAGCCGCTCGACCACCCTATCCGCCCCACAAGCGCGGAGCTGGTCGGCAGTAAAGTGACCCGTGGCCACCGCGAGACAACGGGCACCCATCGCCTTCGCGCAGGCGACATCCTTCGGCGTATCGCCGATCACAAGAGTCTCATCCGCCGTGAATTCACGGCCGGCGTGAACAGCGGCCCTTCGGAGTGCCACCGGGCCCAGCAAATTGCGGTCCGCGTGATCACAGCCGTAAGCGCCGAACCCGAAATGCGCATCAAGGCCGAAGTGCCGCATCTTCGCCGCGGCACCGCCCGCCATATTTCCGGTCAGCAGCCCAACAGTCACGCCGGGCAGTCGCGACAGGCTTTCCAATAGCTCCACCGCACCCGGCAGCACCCGTCCCGGATAGCCGCCGCGGGCGAGGTTGTTTTCCAAGTGGCGAAGGTAGCAGGCGAAGAATGCCCGCTCCTCCTCCGGCCCATGGGTCCGGTCAAAGTGGGACAGGATCCCCGCCAGCACACCGAGGTCGGTGCTGCCAGCGAGATCAAGCTCGGGCCCGCTGCCGCCGAAGCGTTCTTCGGCGGCTGCCTGCAAGGCCCGCATCCCGGCACCACCGGTATCCACCAGGGTGCCGTCGATGTCGAACAGCCAGAGTTTCGCCGCGAGCACGGAGGGATCTCAGTCCTTCTCGGCGGGGGCCGCTTCTTTGGCTTCAGCCTTGGCTTCAACCTTACCCTTGGCCTTGGCCTTGGGTTCAGCTTCCACCTTGGGCTCGGCCTCGGCCTTCGATTCGGCCTCTCCCTCGGGTTCCGCCCCGGCAACCTGTGCCTTGGCTTCCTCCTCGGTGAGTCCTTCGTTGCCGGCTTCCTCGTTGAAGCCTTCTTCGTCTTCCTCGAAGTCGTCTTCTTCCATCAGTTCACCGTGGAAGAGATGGAACCTCCGCTTGCGCTGGTGCGCCGGTAGCGGCGAGAGTGTCATGCCGACGGCACGGCCATTGAGGCGCGGCTCCTGGTCGACGTGGGCGATCAGCTTGAGATCCTCGATGATGCGCTTCATCATCACGAAGCCGAGTTCCTTATGGGCGTTTTCGCGACCACGGAACTGCAGGACCATGCGCACCTTGTGACCCGTATCGAGGAAGGTCTCGGCGCGGCCCATCTTAATGTTGTAGTCGTGCGTGCCAGTACCCACCCGGAATTTCACTTCCTTCATGCGGGTCGAGCTCTTCGACTTCACCTTCTTCAGCTTCGACTGCTCGTACTTGTACTTGCCGTAGTCGACGATGCGGCAGACCGGCGGGTCGGCGTTCGGGGCGATTTCGACCAGGTCGAGCCCGATCATCTTCGCCTTCTCCAGTGCCTCGCGGGAGCTCATGACTCCCATCTGGTCACCGTTGAACAGTACGACGCGCACCTTGGGCGCGCGGATCCGGTCGTTGATGCGCGTCATGTCGCGCTGCTGACGACCCTTGAAATTACCTTTTGATGGCTTGGCGATGGCTGTGTCCTCCGTGGGGTTCAGTGCGACGCGGGCTGGTACGGGAAATCCGCACCTTCACCTGCGAAGGGGTTCGTGGAACGCCGGCCCGGATCGAGAGCGATCATACGGGGCCGAATGAGCCGCGCCGTTCACGATGAACAGCTGGCAAATTTCTTACTTCGTGGCGTTCCAAAGAAAACATCATGTGGCCGGAGGCGGCCGGTGGTCGCAAAAGGCGCGACGGCAGGATTTCCCTGCTTCGCGAGCGACTGAAGCAAGTGTATAGGACCGGACGGCCCTCCGGGCAAGCGGGATTTTCGGGGTGTTTCGTCGGGAAATCCTGGTCCGCGCTCTCCGAGTGCGGCCGACGAAGCGGCTCAGGCGGTCATTGGCGACCTTGGGGAGGTTCGGGCCACCGCTCCCCCGACTCGACCTGCGGATGAAAGAAGCATCAAATCCTCGGGACGTCCCGCCCAACCGCCTCGCCATCGAACACGCCGAGTCCTTCCAATGACGCCAGCCATTCGCATCCTCCCCGCCACCGAGGAACACGCCGAAGCGGTGTGGCAGATCTTCCGTGAAGTGATCGCGGCGGGCGATGCCTATGTCTTCGAAGCGAATACCACGCGTGCGGCCTTCGTTGCCTACTGGTTCGCCGCTCATGCCCACGTGGCCGTCGAGGACGGGCAGGTGCTCGGCAGCTACATCGTGAAGGCAAATCAGCCCGGCCGGGGATCGCACGTCGCGAATGCCAGCTACATGGTCGCATCCGCCGCGCGCGGAAAAGGCATCGGCGGCCTGATGTGCGAGCACTCGCTGCGCGAGGCAAAGGCGCTCGGCTTCCGCGCGATGCAGTTCAATATCGTGGTCGCCACGAATGCCGCCGCCGTGTCGCTATGGGAAAAGCACGGCTTCAAAATTGCCGGCACCTTGCCCGGTGCCTTTCGCCATGAGGCGCTGGGCTACGTGGATGCCCACGTGATGTTCCGCGACCTCGCGGACATCAGATCACCGCAGCTTTGAACCGCGCGACCGGCGCTCGCCGGAAACGATCACCTTCGGCACCACCTTGTTGGTCGCTGCCGCGGCCACGCTGCTCGCCGCGATCGGCAGCTCCACCAGACTGAATGACTTCACGCCATTGATGTCCGGCAGGCTGAAGAAGAGACGGCAGGTCCCCTCC
Organism: Luteolibacter arcticus; assembly: GCF_025950235.1. NCBI lineage: Bacteria > Pseudomonadati > Verrucomicrobiota > Verrucomicrobiia > Verrucomicrobiales > Verrucomicrobiaceae > Neoluteolibacter > Neoluteolibacter arcticus. Next base: position 543,774 of record NZ_JAPDDT010000003.1, read on the forward strand.
TGCGACATGGAAGGGAGCACCGGAATCCGGTTGTCGGCCGCTGCCAGGACCTCGTTGGTCTTCACCTCCGTGGACGTCACTGCCGGATTCTCCACGGACAGCCTGCCTTCATTGCCCTCGGCATCGGTCCAGATCACCACCTGCTCGAAACCAGCGGCCGGCGGTGGGACCTGATCGATCAGCACCTTGGCGGTGTTGCTTGCCGGATCCTCGATGACGTAGCCTTCAGGCTGGGTGCGCAGCGCCACGCTGTTTGCGGCCAAGGTCTTTTCATCCGGAACGTAGAAAGCGTTGATATTGTCGTCCGCCGTCATCATCCGGCCGAGGTAACCGCGACCGTTCTCATCGGGAAACCAGATCATCTCCCGTTCCTCATCGAAGTAGGCACCATCTTCAGAAACCAGGAGGCCATACTCCTCCACGGCATTCGGGGGGAAATTCAAATGCCGGATGAACTCGCCCTCGGCTAGGGACAAGCCCTCTGGCACCCAGCCGCGCTTGAGCACAAACCGGGCAGGATCTCCCGCGGAACCGCTTTCCATTTCCAACAACGAACTCAGCGCATCCGCGAGTGCACCGACCACACGGCGCTGCATTTCGTCCGGTTCCGGCAGCAGGGCATCCGGTGAGTGAAGACCCAGCACGCGCGGAGCGTCAAAGGCACCCCGTTCATCGAGAGACGCCACCTGCGCCTGCGCCCTCAGCAGTTCCTCGCGCATGCGCCGGTCATTCGGAATCACCCGGCGATCCGGTGGCAATAGCGGCGTGATAGGAGAAGCCGCGACTTCCGGGCGGACTTGCTGCGAGAGAAAGACGGGCGGATCCACGGTCGCCACCGGCGAAGCCTTTTCTCCGTCGCGAGGCCACAGCAGAAAGGTGATCGCGGCAGCCACCCAGCCACTGGCCGCCAGCCAAGGGAAAAATCTCGTATGCCGGCGGGCGAGCGGAGTGCGCGCGTCCACCTTCGACATCAGCAACGACAAGACGTCGGGAGGGGCAGCGCACAGGGGCGAAGCCGCGAGCCAGACATCCGCTGCCACTTCTTGGACGGCGCGGATTTCCTCCAGGCACTTCGCGTCCCGCACCAGCCGCGGATCACTGCGCGCCGCATCGTCGTGCGGCAGCAGGTCCAGCGCCTTGGCGGTTGCATCCTCGAGATTATTGCGGGGCATCGATGCCTCCTTTCTTCAAAAGTGCGCGCAGTTTCTCCATCGCCCGATGCACGCGGACTTTGGCGGTGCCAAGCGGCACGCCCCAGCGGACCGCATGATCTTCCAGGGTGGCCGGGTCGAAGAGGGCGACACGCACGCTTTCCGCCTCGCCCGCATCAAGTTGTTTGAGCGCCAGCCGGACTCGCGAAACCGTGTCGCGGAAAAACAAATCCTCCACCCCGCCACGGTCCGGCACTTCCAGCGCCGGCATCTTCCCCCAGTCCTCCCACACGGCAGCGCGGCGGCGCTTGCGGCGCAGGACATCCAGGCACAATCCGCGCAGGATCATCGCGCACCACGTGAAGCCGCGGCTTTTCTCGGAATCGAAATCACCGGCCCGCTTCCAGATGCGCAGGAAGCAATCCTGGAGCACCTCCTTCGCCGCGCCCTCATCGTTGATCCAGTGAAGGGCCATGCTGTAGAGGCGGTCGCCCCACATCCGGTAAAGTTCTTCAAGCGCTTCCGGATCATGACGGGCGATCCGCGTGAGCAACCACGTCCCGTCCCAGGCGTCTGCCCGTCCGTCCGTTTCGCGTGCTGATGCTTTTTCCCCCATCGGTCCGTCGCTTTGTCGCATGATTCCGCCCGGAGCGGGAAGTCTCGAATTCACACACCAGGAGGTGAGGGACGACCGTCACCGAGCCCCCCCGGTCTCTCGACAGTCGCCCCCCTCCTGTAGTTTTGACACAACCCCTGGTCCACGCAGGCTCCATCCCCGGCACCGGGGCCGGACGACGTTCCGGAGTCTCCTCCATGCCCCAAGCCCTCCCCGACTCGAAGCACAGTCTCCATTCCGCCGTCCGGCCGGATGCTTTCCGGTGGAAACTTTCGCGTGAAGGCGCTGCTGTCAGGTGCGGCTGGGACCCAAAAAACCCGCCGCTCCCGCAAGAAATCCAAAACTGGCATCCACGGTCGCCCCGTGAATCCCGGTCCTTGAACTTCTGGCAACAACACCACAACCATGATCGCTACCTAATGATCCGGCGGCGGCAGGAGGTGGGTTTCAGAAAAGTTCTCTTTTTTTCACTCCGCCCGAAAACGCAGCGTCACCGGCTTGGCGGCTTGGTCCGTCGGGAAAGCCTCACCCTCGAAATGGGCCCAATCCTTGGCGCTGGTTTGCGGCGAATCCTGCGCGGTGGATCGGACTTGGCTGCCGTCGGAAAGTTCGACGCGCAGTTCGAGACCGCGGAACTTGAACTTGTCGTCCGCGGTGCTGCAGCGGAGTTCGAGCGTATTTTCCGGCTTCAGCTTCGCCATCAAAGAAGCGGGAATTTCCAATCGTGCGGTTTGCCACTCGTCGGGACCGGCGGGCAGGTCGGCCAGTTTCTCGCCATTGAGGGACAGCGTCTTGCTGCCGTGACCGGCGGTGATGCCGAAGTGCTCGACGGTCAGCCACGCCTTGCGAGCACCACGCAATTCAGCCTCGGTGAGAGCCCGGAGCGGCACCGGAGTGGCACGCAACTCGCGCTCCGCGATCAGGCACTGGGTTTGCCGGCGGGTATTTGCGGAAACGGCCCACGGCAAATCGCGCGGGTTGAAGGTCTCGTCGGTGGCCTTGGTCTCCGCCAGCAGCCACGCCTCGGCCCGGGTGGCGGTTTCGCCACCGCGGACTCCCACGGTGACGGCCTTGCCGGCCTTCGATTTTAGGTCAAAGGACGCCATCCGCCACGGCCGCACGCGATCGCTCGGCATGCCGGCCCGCGCGTAGCTGGCGTAGTGATTGAGCGCCGCCTTGCTGGAGCGCAGCGGCGTCGCGATCTCGCCATCAATCTTTACTTCCGGCAGCTCCGGATAGCCGATCACCAGCAGCTCACCGCGGCCGGCGAACTCAGGCAGACGATCGACTTTCGCCATGGCCGCCTGGCCTTCCGCCTTCACGGAAACAGCCAGCGCTGGCGTCGCCGCGGGCTTGGCCGACGAAGTGCCGGGCTCGAATTCAAAGGCGAGCGTCTCGTAGCCGGGAATCTCGATCTCCATCGTCCGGCCCGCGGTGAACTTCGCAGGCGACGTCGCATGATACGGATAGACCACGCGCGCGAGGTAGGCCTTCCCCACCTCGCCGGCAAAGCCCGACGCGGAATCGAAGGGCACCCGCAGCACCTGCGGCGAGGGACCGGGATTGCGCGCCACCAGCACGCCGCGTTCGCCATCCCAGCCGGCGTAGCCATACACGTGGCCTTCATCCGGACGACCGCCGATCCACACGTTGTTCGCGAGCGCCTTGAAGTTCCGCTCGCTCCAACGGTGGATGGTCGCCAGGGACTTCCACTGGTCGGCGCTCATCGCGGCCGGCGTGAGGTACCACTCCTTCATCTGGATACCACGTCCATAGTACATCATCACATGGTCGGCCCAGTCGCGCAGCGTATCCTGTGGGCTTTCCATCTGACCGCGCGGATTGCGGATGATGCCATGGGTCATCAGCCGCGAGACCGGCACCAGCGGGCGGTCGGCAGCATCGCCCCACATCCGCCAAATGTAAGCGTCGCGGTCGGTGGTCGCCATCGCGCGGGTGGAAAGCTCGGGCCAGTTACCATTGAAGCCGTCGTCGCCGGCCAGCATCCACAGCGCATCCCCATGCATCAGCCACCACGGCGAGAACCACACCCAGTTTGTTAGATTCTGATAGACTTCCGGATTCGCATCGCGCGTCGCGGCGAGCAAAGAGATCATCGCATCCACGTTCGCCTCGTGACCGTGGCGGTCGGTGGCGGGGTGATTGCAGCCGTCGCCGGTGTCGGAGAGGTGGTTGAAGTCGTGCTTGAAGTAGTTCACGCGCGCCTCGCCCGCGAGCTTGCGGAGCTGCTTCTCAAGCTGCTGGCGATAGCCATCCGCGCTCAGCGAGTAGTGGCCGAAGTACTGGCTGAAGTACTGGTTCGGCTTGGCCTTCTTGTAGCCCTGCGTTTCGCCCCAGCCCACATTCGTATTCGTGCCATCCAGCGCCAGCCACAGCCCGAGGTGGGTGCCATCCTTGCGCAGCGATTCACTCAGCGCCTTCACGTCCTCGAAGCCCTTCGGGAAATGCCCGGCTGCCGGTTCCCACACCGAGGCACGATCCTGCCAGCCATCGTCCGGCACCATCGAGTCGATCTTGATGTCGTAGCCCTTCAGCGCCGCTTGGAACTGCCGATGGATATTAATGAAGTTGTCGCCCTTGAGCGACTTGCCCGCCGCATCGAACCAGTTGTTGTAGTGCGTGAACGAGCGCGCCGGCTTGGCCACGGATTCGAGATAGCGGCCGAAGCCCTGCTCGACGGACTCCCCAGCCTTGGCGACACCGGCGACGGCGCTCTGGCTGCGGATCACCCAGCGCTCGCCTTCCTTCTTCGCGAAACCGGGAAAGTGGAACATCCGGAGCAGCCCCGGCCGAGGCTTGGCCTCGCGATCGCGACCTTCGAGATCCACGAATGAATAATTTCCGACCAGCTCGTAACGATGGCTGTCGGGTTTCGGAGTGTTTCCGTCGCCATAACGAGTGTGCCCGGCCGGATGCTCCAGACCGAAGAACCAGCGATCGCCGAGAAACACCGGCTCCCCTCGCCCGCCGCGGGTGGTGGTGCCGCTGGCGGTGAAGCGCTCGACCTCAAGGCGGTCGAGCGTCGCGGCTTTCGGGAACTCCAGCTCGATCCGCTTGCGGAGATAGCTGCCGCTTTCAAAGGTCACCGTCACCTTCGACGGCGCGTTTTCCGGCAAGGCCGAGCCCTCCGGCCACACGTAGCGGAAGACCAGGCCGGCCGCGGTTTTCTGCGGCTCCCCGGCCGAGCGGTAATCGTCCACCGTCCACTCGCTGTCATCCATGGTCCGCAAGTGGAACTCATCGCTCGCCACTGGCAGCGCTTGGCCGCCGGCATCGATGAAGCCAGTGGTCCGCCAGACCTTCCCATCGAAGTCGAATTCACGGCGGGTGCCGTCGGCAGCACGCCATTCCAGCGCGGAAAGCGAGGTCGAAAAGGAGACAAAAATTGCCAGTCGGAGCATCATGGAGAGCTTGGATACGTGACCACCTAGTAAGTTTCAGTCACCAAAATATCCATTTCATGCGCTTCCCATCCAAAAAGCGGCCACAGCCCCGCAGCCGCCTGTGTCAGCGCGGCTTGGGAAAGTTTGACGGTCCATGATCCCGACCTGTACCTTTGTTGCACCATTTACCCACATCCCAACCCTGTTCTATTCATGAAACCCAAACTGCACGCGCTCCTTCCCATCCTCTCCTGCCTCCTTCTCTTCCCCGCGGGTGCCCAGCAATGGTCCGCCGAGCAGGCCAATGCTTGGCACAAGACCCAGCCATGGCGCGCCGGCTCGAACTTCACCCCGAGCACCGCCATCAACCAGCTCGAGATGTGGCAGGCGGATACCTTCGATCCGGAAACCATCGACCGCGAACTCGGCTACGCCGCCTCCTGCGGAATGAACACCGCCCGCGTGTTCCTTCACAATCTGCTATGGGAGCAGGATTCGGAAGGCCTGCTGAAGCGCATGGACCAGTTCCTGACGATCGCCGACAAGCACAAGATCGGCATCATGTTCGTGCTCTTCGACGACGTGTGGGATCCTTTCCCGAAGCTCGGCAAGCAGCGCGAACCGAAGCCGCACGTCCACAACTCCGGCTGGGTCCAGAGCCCCGGCAAGGACGTCCTGGTCGATGACGCCAAGCGCCGCGCGCTCGAACCCTACGTCACCGGCGTGCTCACCCGCTTCAAGGACGACAAGCGCGTCACCGTCTGGGACCTCTACAACGAGCCCGGCAACATGAACACCAGCGCCTACGGCAAGGTCGAGCTGCCGCCGGACAAGAAGAAGGAGCACGCCCTCGAACTCGCCAAGCTGTGCTTCGAGTGGGCCTGGAAAGTTCGCCCCTCGCAGCCGCTCACCATCGGCGTCTGGACCGGCGACTGGAGCACCAAGGAAAAGCGCGACGCGCTCAATGCTTATCAGATCGACCACTCCGACATCATCAGCTTCCACGCCTACTCCGACCTCGAGAAGACCAAGGCCATGACCGAGCCCCTCTTCGCATACGGTCGCCCCGTCCTCTGCACCGAGTTCATGGCCCGCACCGCCGGCAGCAGACTCCAGGACATCCTGCCGTACTTCAAGGAGAAGAAGGTCGACGCCTACCAATGGGGCCTCGTCGCCGGCAAGACCCAGACGCAGTATCCATGGGAAAGCTGGAAGCGGGACTTCACCGAAGAGCCCGAGGAGTGGTTCCACGAACTCTTCCACAAGGACGGCAAGCCGTACGACAAGGAAGAGACTGACCTCTACAAGAAGCTCACCGGCAAATAAGGAGCGGGGACATTCCGTCCCCGCCGTGTCGACAGAATGTCGACACTCCTCATCCCCTGCCCGCGCCGTCTCCCGATGGCGCGGGCATTGTCATTTCCCGACGATCGCCGGACCCGTTCATTGCCTTCGCGAAATCTGCCGCTACATACGAACATGCAGAGGATTCTCCGGCAGTTGAAGGAAGCGATCCGCCTCCGCTTCCCCAAGGCAGTGGCGGCCGGCTCCTACGTCCGGAAACGGCGAAAACGCTTCATCGCTCTCTTCCTTACCGTGGCTCATGCCGCCGGGGCGCTGACGTCGTTGCAAGCGATCATGACGGTCCGGACCGCCCAAGGTGCCACCGCTTGGGTCGTAGCTCTCAACACCATCCCCTACCTGGCGGTTCCCGCTTACTGGGTCTTCGGACGGACGAAATTTGAGGGTTACATCACCGAGCGCCGGGGCAGCGACGAAAAGTCCGGCTCGGTGGTAAGCGGCCTGCGAGATCGGCTCAAAGCCGATGGTCTGATCGCTGCCGATGATGGCAGCGGAAAACGCCGCATCTTGGAACGCTTGGCCAAATTGCCGGCAACCGGGAGAAACCAAGTCCAGCTCCTCCGCAATAGCGACGAGATCTTCCCCTCGATTTTCGAAGGCATCGACCAGGCTGAATCCTATGTCCTCGTCCAGTTCTACATCGTCAGGGATGACGAGTTAGGGAGGAAACTCAAAGACCATCTGCTTGCCGCGGCGAAGCGTGGCGTGCGTGTTCATTTCCTCTATGACGAGATTGGAAGCTATGGGCTTCCTTCAGACTACACCTCCGCACTGCGCAGCGCAGGCATTGAGATCCTGCCATTCAATTCCATGAAGGGATGGAACAATCGTTTCCAGATCAACTTTAGGAACCACCGGAAATTGGTGGTTGTCGACGGCAGGACAGCTTGGGCGGGAGGTGCGAACATTGGCGACGAATATAGCGGCGGCGACGAGAAGCTGTCCCCGTGGCATGACACCATGATCCGGGTCGCGGGGCCCGCGGTCCAAGCCGTCCAGCTATCGTTCCTCGAAGACTGGAGTTGGAGCAGTGACAACCTGCTGAGCTTGGAGTGGACCCCTGTGGCGGCCACGCCGGATGCGGGTCAGGAGGTCCAATGCATCCCTAGCGGACCTGCGGATTCGCTCGAGACCTGCACCCTCTATTTCCTTCAACTGATCAATTCGGCCCAATCCCGGCTTTGGATCGCGACTCCCTACTTCGTGCCCGACGAACAGTTCATCAGCGCCTTGGAATTGGCCGCCCTCCGCGGCGTGGAGGTGAGGATCCTGGTGACTGACAAGTGCGACAGTGCGTTGGTTGACCTTTCCGGTTGGGCGTATGTCGAGCGCTTGGGTCGCGTGGGAGTTCGCTTCTACCGGCACGCCGAGGGCTTCATGCACCAAAAGGTCACCTTGGTGGACTCCGACGTGGCAACCGTGGGGTCGGCAAATATCGACAACCGGTCGTTCCGGCTCAATTTCGAGCTGACGCTCCAGGTCCGGGACCGGGCTTTTGCGACAGAGGTCGCCGCGATGTTCGAGAAGGATTTCGCAAAGTCCCGCCTCGTCGGCTTGGACGAGCCCACCCAGCGGGGTATCGGATTCCGGATGAAGGTACGCGCCGCCAATCTGCTCTCGCCTATCCAATGAGCGGCCTCGGTGATCAAATTTCAAGGACTGACCTTTTTAACGCGCTCGTAGACTTGGTCGCCGGCTCACGGGTCGTCAGCAACGTCCGGAATAAGACAGGTGATCATGTCCCAGGTTGCTTCAACATGCGCTTTCGCTTTGTCCATCGGGGCGTCGTGGCCTCCGTGTGCCACCTTGTTTCGGAAACTCAGGTAGCTGCTCGGGATCGATAGCGTTCCCTTGCCGAAAACCTTGGAGAGAACCTGACCCTTTCGGTTCAGGCCATCATAGCCCTCAAGTAGCCATTCTGCGTGTTGGGGATCAGCGTGATGGGTGAGAAGATGCCTTCTAATCTTCGAAGTGATGGCGACCTCGAGCGCGGTGGTCGCTTCGATCACTGCAGTGCGGTATTCTCCACGGCGGAAGGCATCGCAAGCGCTGAGAAGAAGGAGATAAGAAATTGGAACTCGCTTTCCGGAAGACGCCCATTCGGCTGCCTTGTGAATGTCCGTTATGGAAGCGGCCCGACCGTAGTCTCTGCCCACCACTCGTAGTGAAACATTCATGCGAGGCCCAACATGATACGATGGATCTTCGGTCGCGAAGAACTTCACCTGTGGCTTAGACTCCCGGTTGATCAGAACCACCGATAGAGTTCCTTGCTTGGTGAGAAGGCGCACCATCGCTCCAAATCGATCAAGCCAGTCGTGATGAGCCGCGACGATAACTTCGATCTCAGATCGCCCGACTAGGATGCTGGCGTATTCGACGCTCGCGCTTAAGATGCCCTGAGTCGTGTGGGAAGATTCGACATCGCCCCAAACCGTCCGTATTGCCTCTCGGTGATTCTTGAGAGCTGTCGGCGGATGTAAAATGGTGTGCGGGTCCGAGCCTTCCGGGGCGGACGTCGGAAAATCCATCACCGTCGTCACGCCGCCAATCGTAACGTCAAATGAGGCTCCGAGCACAGCGGCATCAACAAGCAGCTCTGGCCTAAAGCGGAGAAATCCTAGGGCATTCATCCCTTCAATTACGGCAGGTCTGAAGTCATCGCTCATCGGCGTTTTGCGGACCCTCGCAGCTCAGACTTAAGGTGTCCCTCCCGTTTCCTATCTCCCATCCACCATCCCCCTCACGCCGACATCCGCACCGACGAAGGATCCGGATCAATGAAATGCGTCCAGCTCTCGTGGGTGCCGGCGTTTTCCTTCAGCCCGAACATCGGCCTCCAGCGCGGGGCGGCGGGCTTTCGCAGCGGGTGCATGTTCGCCTCGTGCGGCAGCTTGTTCGCCTTGCGGGTGTTGCAGCGGATGCAGGAGGTGACGATGTTCTCCCACGTGGTCCGGCCGCCTTTGTCGCGGGGCATCACGTGGTCGAGATTGAGGTCGGACTCGTTGAAAATCTTGGCGCAGTACTGGCAGGTGTGCTTGTCGCGCAGGAACACATTCCGGCGGGTGAAGCGGACCTCCAGGCGCGGCAGCTTCTCGTAAAGCGCCAGCACGATGATCTTCGGCACCCGCAGGGCGAGCCGCACGGTGTGGATCACCTCGTCCAAGATGTCGTCCGACGAATGATCGATCCACGACCCCAGGTCGTGGGTACGGAAGCGATCTTCGCCCTCGGTCTGCACCACCTGGGCGTGCCCTAGGAACAAGAGCTTGAGCGCGCGGCGGACGGAGCAGGTATGCACCGGCTGCCAAAACCGGTTGAGAACGAGGACGGGATGGTCAAGATGGCCGGCCATGCCTTTTTTCCCAGCAATTGCCGCGCAAGCTAGCAGGATTGCCCGAGGTCGCAAGGAAAAGCTTGGTGACGGGGAAGTTACAGAAACCCGGCCTTCTTTTTTCCCTCCCACTCAATTGAGGGTGAAACCCGGTCGCCTTTTGCAACGTTGAATGGGTAGTGACTTCGGGCTTGCCCGGGCCACCGCGAAATCCACAGTTGTCCGACAGATTCATCGATTCATGAAACTCCGCACCATCATTGCCTCCGCCCTACTCGCCCTGCCCCTGTGCCAAGCAGCCGAGCCTGGATTCACCGACCTTTTCAATGGCAAGGACCTGACCGGCTGGAAGCGGGTCAACGGCAACGGCGAGTACAAGATCGAGGACAACCAGATCGTCGGCTTCGGCGAGAACGTGAAGTCGAACACCTTCCTGCGCACGGAGAAGACCTACAAGGACTTCGACTTCCGCTTCGAAATGAAGTTCGACGACCTGACCGGCAACTCCGGCATGATGTTCCGCGGCCTGCAAAAGCCGGGCGACGATGGCCGGGTGCACGGCTACCAGTGCGAGCACGACAACGGCAAGGCACGCGCCTGGACCGCCGGCCTCTACGACGAAGCGCGCCGCGGCTGGCTCGAACCGAAGAAGGGCGACAAGGACACCGAGGAGGACAAGAAAGCCCAAGCCGACTTCACCAAGCAGGGCCAGAAGATCACCAAGTGGGACGACTGGAACGAGGTCCGCATCGTCTGCAAGGGCAAGCACATCCAGATCTGGCTGAACGGCGAGGAGCGCGTCGACTACACCGACGAAGGCAAGGACTTCACCCCGGAGGGCTTCTTCGCCCTGCAGGTGCATAGCGGAAAGTCCTGCAAGGTCCGCTGGCGCAACATCCGGATCAAGGAACTCTGATCCGCCACGGCCCGCGCGAGGTTCAGCGTTCCGGCGTGGTCAACTCCCGGAACGCGTCCCCAAGCGGATCGCTTCCGCCGCCCGCCCCCGGCGTAGCGGTCGTGGCGGCCGCGTCCAATTGCTTCTGCAAGTCATCCTGCGGCTGACGGCCGGTGCCGGACAGGCGAACGGTGGCCCATGAATAGCCACCTTCGCGGCGCTTGAAAACGGCGCGAACCGCAGCCGAGGCTTCGTTCACCAAGCCATCCGGCAGCCCGACTTCCAGGGAGCCGTCGAGCGTGCCCTGCGAGTCCATGGCGAACCGCCCCGTCAAGCTCAGGCGGTTGCGTGCGGCGAAGCGCAGGTCATCCAATCCTGCATTGGTGCCGCTGCGAACCAAGGTCCCGCTCGCTTCCAAATCGAACTGCGGGTTCTGATACCAAGTTTCGCCGACCTCCTTTGCCAGCAGCCCGAACATCGGGAGCTGCTTCCCATAACTCACGGACGACGCGGTGGCGCGGAACGGAATCCGGAAGGAGATCAGCGAGGGAGAATTCGCCTCGTAGGAGAGGCTGCCATCTTCGGCACCTTCCGGCGTCTCAATCTCGGCGATCAACCAGCCACCGAAATTCGGGCCGAGCAGGGTCCCGACTGGCAGGCGGTGAACACGGATGGCGAGGTCGGACTTGGCTCCGTGGAGGTCCAGGAGGGCTTGCGAGGGATTGAGGATCTCGATCTCCCCGCTGTCTCCCTTGAGACCGGGCGAAAGCCGGATATTGCCGACGCGCACCCCTGCCGGATCGAACTGAAGTGAGGCGAAGTTCAGCGAGAAATCGCCCCAGCCAGCGGCACTGAGCCTGCCACCTTCAAACCGGAGATTCGCGGTCGTGGCGGCAGCGTCGAGCACGTCAAACGAGGCCTCGGTATTGTCGAGCCGCGCGGCGGGGCGCTCTTCGCCTCCCATCAAAACGACGAACTGGGAACTGCGGTAGCGGAACTGAAAGGGGCAATCGCCCGTGCGGGACGGCGAGTCCGCAGCCTTGCCCGCGGGCTGGCGCAAGACCATCTTCCCCCCCTGCCCACCGACCATCTCGGTGCCCTTCCACACGCCCGCAGCCAGGCTTGGCAGCTCCAGATCCGCCCCCACGTTGTTCACCGTCAGGCTTTTCAAGGCCGAGGTCTCCGGCCAGGTGAGTTCCACGGTGGAGGCACCGGCACTGATCGGGGACACGCGGAGCTGCGATACTTTCGGCTCCGCACCGGTCCACTGCCGGACCCGCTCTTCGACCTTCAGGTGATAGCCGGAGGTATTCAGGTAAATCACCGACCCCAGCAGGGCAAGACCGGCACCGGCGACCAAGCCAACCGCGCCGACCACCTGCGCCACCCGCATCCGCCGGTCGCGCTTCTCCTTTTCCTTCTTCGGCTGGGTGCTGCGGCGCTTGCGCTTCCGCATCTTGTAGACCTGCGACCCATCCTCACGGGTCACGAGCTTGGCCTCGCCGTCACGCGCACCACCGCCGCGGGTGCGGAGGCGGTCCATCATGTCGTCGATCGAGTAATTCTCCGGCTCAGGTTCGTTTTCAGGCATCGCGGGTGAAAGATCTCAGTTGCCGGGAAATCCTTCACGCGGCGGGCGCGCCGTCAACGACTGCTGAAGGTCCGGCCCGTCGCATCGACCACTTTCACGGTCACGAAGAAAACGACGGCGGTGCGCACCGGCGCATTGACCTCGCTCCGGAAAAGCCGGCCCGCAATCGGGATATCGCCAAACAGCGGAACCTTGTCTTCCACCTTCTGGACGCGCTCCTGAAGCATGCCGCCGATCACCAGCGTGGCCCCATCGGCCACGGTGAGATTGGTTTCGCTCTTCATCACGGAGAAGACCGGCATCAGGATCTCATTCGGCGTCACCACCACGGTGGTCGGGTTGCCCAGCGAGTCGGTGCCCGGCGAGGTGATCGGGGTGCCGTAGTTGATGAAGCCGTCGAAGTCCGTGACACTCGGTTTGACCGCAATGTCCACGTAGTGGCGGTCCTCGCTGACCGTCGGCAGCACATCGAGGACCACGCCCACCGGACGCATCTCGAAGCTGGTCGGGGTCGCGGGAGTCACCGGGAAGGAGGACGCGCTGCCACCGAAGAGATCGCCGGTCTCGAAGTCGACGGCGACTCCGCTGCCGACGCTGTTCGGCAGTTCCGGGGGCTCGTATTCCGTCGGATAAATGAACTCGCGGATGACCTCGATGGTCGACTGCTGGCCACTGCGGGAAGTGGTGGAAGGCGCGACGACCATGTCGATGTTCTTCTTCTGGTCGAGCCCTCGCATCAACACCGTGAGGTTCGTGTGATTGATGGTACCGTTGACCCACAGCACGCCCGGAGCGCGGGCCTTGCCACGGGCAAAGCCTTCTTGCTGCTCCAGGATCAGGGCATCGATGCTGTCGCCGAGGACCGCTTCGTCACCGCTGCGGTTGCCGGAGGTAATGCCATAGCGATTGATCACACCGGGCGCGAGGGCGACGTCCGCAAGGTTCGCTGGATTATTGGCCCCGCCGGAGACGTAACCGGCAGCGACACCGGGAACCAACCCGCTGCCACCAAGCGAGAACTCGCCCAGCAGCCAGTCGAAACCCAGCTCCTTGAGAACGCGCTCCTGCGTCTTGAGCATGCGGACCTCCACGATCACCATCGCGGGCTCCGCGCCGGCCATCGCATCGGCGATTTGCTCGACCAAATCGAGGTTGGTGGAAGTATTGCGAACGGTAAGCGTGCTGTCGCCGGCGTTGAAGCTGGCCGAGGCACCGTCCGGGAAAGGAACCCCCTGCTGCTTGAGAATCTCCTCCGCGCTCAGGCGGCGGACCAGCAACCCTTCACCGGCATTGTTCTCGGCAAAAGGATCGTCGGCCTTCGCGTTGCCGGCTCCGACCGAAGCCGCGCCGGTGCTCAGGAAGTCAGGCTGCACCCGGAAGCTGCGGGTCATCATTTCCGTGGTATCCGCACCCGCCGGCCGGATCAACACCGCCCATTCCTGTGCCACCGACACCGTGCCGGTGATCTCGCCGATGTGCTTGATCACTTGCGAGAGCGGCACGCCCTTCAGTTGCAGCGTGATCTTGGCGGCCTTGATGCGGTTGCCCGCCTCGCCGGAGCCGAGTTCCAGCACGAAGTTGATCCCGCGCTTGGCCGGATCGAGCTCCAGCGTGTCGAGCTCGACAGACTGGGCCCGGAGGAAATCGTAAGCTTCCTGGATGGTCACCTCCGAGAAATCGACGACCGGAAGGATGATCCGCTCCAACTTGCTCGAGACCAGGATCGGGGCGTCCGAACTCACGCCGCCAGCCACCAGATCCTCGGGGATCGCTTCGCCGGGCCGGACACGGAGTTGCCAGCCTTCGTCCACTTGGGAAAGCATGTCTGCCCGGGCCTCGTCATAGGCAGCACGGGCGTAATCCGCGCGCTGCTGGCTGACCTGCTCCATCCCGCGGCGGGCCGCCTTGTTGTAGGGATCGGTGCGCAGGACGTCCTCGTAAATCCGGGCTGCCTTGTCGTAGTCGCCCAGATTGTAAAATCCTTCGGCCTTGTAGAGCAGCAGGCGGACCTCCTCGACATCCTCGGTGACTTCCTTGGTCACCGCCGGATTGGTGCGGATGGGATCGTTGAGTTGATCGCGCATCTCCAGCGCCGCGCCGCTATCGGGCGCCACGGACTCGGTGAGCACCTTGTCCACGGTCCCCTTCGCGCCGCTGACGTCGCCGAGGCGGCGCTGCTTGCGGGCCAGTTCCACGGACGCCTGGACCAAGCGCTCGGTCGTGGCTTTCCGCAGTGCCGCGGTCGCGGGAGCATCGGGCAAGAGGTCGCGAGCGCCGGTGTAGGCGGACACGGCGTCGGCCCACTTGCCGGCCTCATAGGATTCGTCCCCCTTCTGGATCAGCTCCTGTGCTTCGGTGGCGTTGTTCGCACGACGCTGCAGTTCCGCCTGGGCCATCGCCGACGGCGACTGGGCGAATACCGGCTGCGCCAGAAGAAGACAGGTCGCCGGTGCGAGCGCCAAGAGGCGCGCACGAGAGACGAGCGTGGTGGTCAAACGATCGGAGATCGGCATCGGGGTTTCCGCGCTGTATAGAGGGCCGTTTCCGGCAGCGTAAGCGGAAAATCGGGAAATTTCAGCGATCCTCGTGGTCTAACCCACGGAGTAAATACATTGCCTCCGCAGCGTCCCGCCCGATCTGCTCTTTCAGCGCCTCCAGCGACTCGAATTTCCGCTCGCCGCGCAGGTGTTTCACGAACTCGACCTCTAAGATCCGTTCATAAAGATCTCCCTCGTAGTCGAAAAGGTGCACCTCCAAGGTGCGAGCTTCCCCATCGACGGTCGGCCGCAATCCGAGATTCGCCACGCCATCGAAGCACTGCCCCCCCTCCCGAGCCCGCACCGCCCACACCCCATCCGGCGGGAATTGCTCCTCGCCGCGCTCCACGTTGGCGGTTGGAAAACCGATCGTTCGGCCGAGTTTCCGGCCTTCCACGACTTTTCCCTCCACGGTGTAGGGTCGGCCAAGCATGCGCTCGGCGGCCTCCAGATTGCCGTCCTGAATCGCCTGCCGGATGCGGGTGCTGCTGATCCGGTCGCCGTCCATCATCACCGGCGGCAGCGCTTCCAGCCGGAAGCCCAGCTCGCCGGACAGCCGCGAAAGCAAGGCGACATCGCCTTGGCGGCCCTTTCCGAAGCGCCAGTCATCTCCCACCGCGATGGTTTTCACGCCGGACGCCACGATCTCGCGGATGAAGTCCTCCGCCTCCTCCCCCGCCCGCTCGCGGTCGAATGGCAGGGCCAGCAGGAAATCCACGCCCATCGTCGCTAGAATCTCCGCCTTGTGGTCGAGCGAAGCCAACAGCCGCCGCGGCGCCTTCTCCGGGAAAAGCACGCGGATCGGATACGGATCGAAAGTCAGCACGCCGCAGGAACCGCCATCTCGGGCGCAGGCCGCCAGCGCCTGACCCATCACCGCCTGATGCCCGAGGTGCACGCCATCGAAGACCCCCAGCGCCAAATGCACCGGTCCGGTAAGCTCTTTCATTTCCGCGATGGCTGAGAAGCGACGCACAGGGCGACCTTGCACGCCCCGCATCCCGGCTTCCAGTCTTCTATCTGGCGTCTTCAAGTCTTGCGTCTCTCGCTTCCCCCGCCAAACCTCCCCGCCACCAACCCATGGCTGAAGTCTTCCCATCCGCGCCGCAGGCCCCCGGGCTCCCCGAATTGCTCGCCACCGTCCTCAAGTGGCGCGACACCCCCACCCCGCTCTCCGAGGAGGAGTTCAATCAGGCCATCCAGGAACTCGGCACGGTCGTCCAGGCGCTGGACAAGAGCACCGAAGCCCTTGCCCGCTCGACCCGCGCGATGGGCCTCATCGTGCTCGGCAATCTTCACCGCGATCACGGCCTGCTCGACCACGCCCAGCCGTTCTATCATCTCGCCCTGGAAAATCCCGGCGACCTCGATGACGGCACGCCGCGCGGCAAGAACGAGCTCGCCAACGCCCACACCAACCGCGGCATCAGCACCCTCTCCGCCGGCGTGAAGGAGGAACTGCCCGAGGCGCTTGCCGACTTCGACCGCGCCATCGAGCTGCGGAAGGAAATCCCGGGCGACACCACCGAGGAAAACGTCCGCTGGGGCCTCGCCGCCAGCTTGATGAACCGCGGTGACGTGCTGCACCGGCTCGGTGAGCGCAACGAGGAAGCCCGCGCGACCTACGACGAAGCCATCGCCCTGCTGGAGCAGATGGACTGGCAGACGAATGCCGGTGTCCTTCAACGCCTCGCCCTCGCCTGGGCCAACCGCGGCCTGGTCGCCGAAAGCCACGACGACGCGCGCCGCTGCTTCGAGCGCTGCATCGAGCTGCTGCCCGAACCTCAGAACCCGGCCCAGCTCCTGACCCTCTGCAACGCCTTGCTCAATCGCGGCCGTCATTCGCTCGGCGTCGCCGGCGACACGGAATCCTCCGCCGCGGACGCCCGCCAGGTGCTGGAACTCACGACTCCGCACGAGCGCGATCACCCGGCACCGGCCGAGCTGTCGCTCCAGGGTCGTCACCTGCTCGCCCACTCGCTGGTCACCTGGCTGGATTCTTCCAAAAAGGGTCCCGGCCTCGCCGAAGACTGGATCGGCGACACCACCGACACGGTGGAAGAAGCGCTTTCCGTGTTGCGCCATTGGGAGCAGCAGGGCTTCACCGGCCTGCGCCCGCTGGCCGGCGAGTTGTTCGCACTGGGCCTGCACGTCTATCGCGTGTGCCAGCCGCATTTCTTCGCCGAGTTCCTCATCGAGTCGATGGACCCCGAGGTCTCGCCCGGCGCGCCGTTCAACGACCCGATGTTCCAAGCCACCGCCGCCCGCGCGCTGCACACCGTGGTCAATGAAGTCGCCCAACGCGCCGCTTCCTCCACGCTCGAACCCGCGCAGGTGGAGAAGCAGAAGAAGATCCTCAACAGCCTGCGCGCCGCCGACCAACGCCTCGCCGCGCTGCAACAGATGATGACTCCGAAGGAGGAGGCTCCGGCGGAGGTGTGAGGCATGGAGCCAGCTTCCAGCGATCCCTATCAGCCACCCAAGGAACCGGGGCTTCCGCCGGAAAAACCACCGGTCAAGCCGAGCGGACTGATTCCGCTCGTCGGTGCAATCATACTTCTCGTGCTCGGAGGCCTTGCCACGCCCTCGCCTTTATTTGGCTTGATGTCGCTCACCTTCGCGGTCTCGGACATCGCCATGGCTTCAAGCAGACCACGGCGATTCGCCGGTGTTATCATCGCTGCCTTGTCCCTGGTGGCGATCTACCACACTTGGGACGCCTGAAGAGAGCTATCGCGCTCCTTGTTCAAGATGCTTCTTCAAAATCCGCTTCGTTTCCACAGCCGCTTCCAGGCAGTTCTGGACGCTGTGGTTGGCGGGAACGATGCATTCGCTCTCGACCTTATCCAAATGCGAGGACCAATAGGGCACGATGCCGTCGGAGCTATCCGGCGTGTCCCCTTTTCCGCGGTCACCGATCACCGAGTGGATCTTCACCCCGTTGCGGAATGGCACGCCATCGAGCGCAGCATAGGGAGGGTAGGACGGCGACAGCGAACCGATGCTGGTGAACCACCCCTTCGACGAGGTCTCCCCTTTCGTCATCACGCTGGCGAAATCGTTCAGCGTGAAATCCACCAGATCCACGGTCATGGTCTTCGGCAAGCGGATCAGCTTGCGCATCCATGTGGAAAAGAAGCGGTCGGCCAGCGGCGAGCCGCGATGGGGAGCGGCCATGAAGATCACGCGGTCCGGCGTATCGACGGGATCGTACATCGTCATGGACTTCACCGCGGCGCGCGTCTTCTCATTCGAGGTGAGCTGTTCCAGCGGACGATCCTCAAAGGCATTGTAGATCCGGTTGCCCGGTTTCTTCAGCGAGGCCTGCGTGATCACGCCGCCCATCGAGTGGCCGATCACGACCATCTTCTCCCAGCGATCGACCGGCCCCTGCTTGCGGGCGTAGCGGTCGGCCAGCTTCATCGCAAAGCGGAATTTCGCGGCATTGTAGGTCCAGTTCGTCCCGGTGGGATAGCTGAAGAACCACACCTGATAGTTCTCGCGGAACCACGGCTCGCGGTTGAGTTCGTTGTAGAGCATTTTGAAAGCCCCGGGGCTGGAATTCAAGCCGTGGACCATGATCAACGGGATGCGCTTCGGGTCATAGGGCGAGGCAACATAGAGCTCCGTCTCCTCGCTGAAACGGCTCGGCAGGAAGACCTTCTCAAGGTCGAAGTCATCCAGGTCGCTCATCTGCCAGTAGAGCGCCGATGGCGCGGACCAGTCGGCCGCGAGTTTCATCGGGCGGCTGCCGACCGCTTCCATCTTAGCCTTGCCGGGATAGCGGAAGGACCACTCCGGCGACTCGTTGTTAGAGAAACGCAGCACCGCGGTGAGATTGAGCGGCACGCCGGTTGGCGGCTCGAATTCCCAGCGCGGCTCGCCCTCCTCGGCCGTCTTTTTCCACCCGACCACCGGCACGCCCAAGCCAGCCTCGGTGTGACGCTGCCCGACATTCTTGGTGGAAACGCGCGAGGCCGGGAGGATGGCATCGAGATCCTGCAAGCGGATGCCCGCCCCAAGCGTCCGCGACTCGTCGATGGTCGTGCCCATCGCGGTGGCTTTCTCGTGGATGCTTCCACTGCCGCAGTGAAGTTGATCGAAGAGCTTGGCGACCGCATCGTTGTAGCCGAGGCGGGCTTGCTCCCGTTCCGCTGCCGTGTCCGCGGCGGCCATGCCTCGCCAGCCCTGGCGTGCTTGTTCAATGAAAACCGCCGGAGCGCCCCGCGAGGCCCGCGGCACCGCATGGCACTTCGGCGCGGACGGCGTGCCGCATTGGCATAGGAAAACGATGGCTGAAATCGCCGCGAGCCGGGTGAGGTTCATGGGTGCGCCCGAGGGATAGCGATAGGACGGCCGTTCGGCAAGATACGCGATCTTGCAGAACCACGCCGCGTGGATACTGTATTGCTATGGAAAACCTTGAAACCCTGCGAGCGAAGTTCATGGACTCCAGACCGGCCCCCATCCCGGAGGAGGCCTACGAACCCCACTATCCCCGCCGGCGGAGAACCTTGCGGGAAGACCACGCCCTGCCGATCTGGGGACGGTGGATCATCGGGCTCGCCCTGGCAGTGGTGGCTTCGGCGGTGACCTTTTACTACTTCGGCGAGGAGGCCATCGTGAGGTCGCTCCCCTCGGTGCTCCAGTGGCTCGGCTTCGTGATCGTGATCCTGGCGGCCATCGTCGTCTATTTCCTGCCCGCAATCATCGCGTGGAACTATCGCATCCGCCGTTCCGGCGCGATCCTGGCGCTGAATTTCCTGCTCGGCTGGACCTTCATCGGCTGGGCGGGTGCCTTTGTCTGGGCCATCGCGGAGGTCGAGAGCCAGTGACCCGTCACAACCGTCCCGCTGCCTTGATGTCGAGGTAGCGGTTCGCCAGCGCGATCGGGAACTGCTGCGCCGGCACGTCTAGCGTGAGGATGCCGAACCCTTGGAGCGTCGCGAGCACCTCGGCCCTCTCGGCGTCGTAACGCTCGGCCGCGGCAAAGCGCAGGGCGTCGGAAAATTCGTCGATCCGCTTCGTCCGCGCGTCCTCCACCGAGCGTTCGCGCAGGCTGGCAAGCATCACGAGGTGCTTGGAACGCAGCAACCGCAACGCGGGCACCAGTTCGGAAGAATCCTCGCCGCGGAGATTCGTCATCACTACCACCAGCGCCCGGCGTTTTTGCCGGGCCAGAAGGTTCTCCACCGCCGCGGCAAAGTCGCTCGGCTCCGGCGTCGTCTGGTAGTCGAAGAGGTGATTGAGCAGGACCGACATCGAATGCGCGCCCTTCACCGGCGGCAGCCAGCGATTGGTTCCGCCGAAGGCCTGCACCCCGACCTGGTCACCCTGCCGCAGCGCCACGTAGGACAGCAGCAGCATCGCATTCAGACAGTGGTCGAACTGCGGCAGCTCGCCGTCCATCGCCCGCATCCGGCGGCCGGTGTCGGTCAGGAAAATCACGACCTGGTTCCGCTGCTCCTGGAACTCGCGGCTGATCAGCGTCACCCGCCGCGAGGTCGCCTTCCAGTCGATCTGCGACATCGGGTCGCCCTCGCGATACTCCCGGAGCTGATGGAAATCGCGGCTGCTGCCGGCGAAGGCCTTCCGTACGATACCCATCTGCTCCTGGCGGGCCTGCATCGCCAGCAGCGCGAACTTCAGCACCGGCTCATAGTCGGGATAGACCTTCACCTCCTCCGCCACGCCGGCGGGATGGCGCATCCGCCAGAAGCTCATCAACGAGGTCCGTCGTACATGGACCTTTCCGAATGACGCCATGCCACGCTGGATGATGCGCACCGGATGGGTCACCCGGGCCTTGCCGCCCGCAGCGATGGCACCGGTCCAGGGCATCGTCTCCGCCTGCGAGCCCAGCGGGATGCCGTCGAAAACTTCCACCACCGCCGGAAAGCGGCCCGGATTGCGAATGTCGAGCCGCACGTCCGCCGCCTCACCGACCGCGAAGCGACCGGGCAAGCGCCGCGCGACCTCCACCTGCGCCAACCTCCGCAAGACGACACCATCCACCAGCGCGACCACCGCAAGCACCGCCCCGGCAATCCACCACGGTGTGACCAGCTCGCGCCACACCGAGGCCGCAAGCCCGAAGAGGGCCCACGCCACCACGATTCCCAGCGCTCTGGCGGTCGGGCTCATGTTAGAGAAAACGAACAGTCATCTTCCATCTGCAATCCTCCATCTCCGATCACTGCCGCGGTGCTGGTACTGAATCGACGATCGCCTTCAATACTTCGTCCATCGACTGCCCGCCCATCGCCACTTCCGGCGCGAGTTGGACGCGGTGCCGAAGCACCGGCAGCGAGGCCGCCTTGATATCGTCCGGGATCACGAAGTGACGTCCATGCATCACCGCGATGGCCTTGCCGATGCGCACCAGCGCGATCGCGCCGCGGGTGCCCGCGCCGAGCCACACCGTCTTCGCTTCGCGCGTCGCTTGGACGATCGCCACCGCGTAGTCGACCACCTCGCGCACCACTTGCACCGCGGCGACCGCAGCTTGCGCGCGCACGACATCTTCGGGCGTGGCCACCACTTGCAGCTCGGCGGTGGAGGAGTCGCCCGGTGCTTCGGATGCCGCACGGGCAACGATGTCCGACTCGGCATCGCGTGCCGGGTAGTCGATCAGGATCTTCATCAGGAAGCGGTCGAGCTGGGCTTCCGGCAGCGGGTAGGTGCCCTCGTGCTCCACCGGGTTCTGCGTGGCCAGCGTCATGAACGGCGGCGACAGCTTCAGCGTCTCGCCATCGATCGTCACCTGCCGCTCCTGCATCACTTCCAGCAGCGCCGCCTGGGTCTTGGCCGGAGCGCGGTTGATTTCGTCGGCGAGCAACAGGTTGCAAAAGATCGGACCGCGACGGAGCTGGAAGGTCTGGCTCTTCATGTCAAAGAGCCGGAAGCCCGTCACATCCGACGGCATCAGGTCCGGCGTGAACTGGATACGGCCGAAGCTCCCGCCAAAGGCCCGCGCCAGCGCGATCACCAGCATCGTTTTCCCAAGGCCCGGCTTGCCTTCTAACAAGATGTGCCCGCCCGCCAACAGACCGGCGAGCACCTGGCTGACCACCTCGCGCTGGCCGAGCACGGCGTGCTCCACCTGCGCCCGCAGACGTGCGACCAGGGCGGAGGCATCGGCCGATGGCGGCGGCGCGGGCGGGGCATACATTGCGGCGACTGCTTCTTCTTCGGTCATGTGAGTGAAAGGTGGAGCTGTTGGAGATCCGCGACCACGCGGGTGAAGGATGTTGGATCCGGCGGCCGCTCATGGGTCATCGCGCGCTCGGCGCGCTCGCGGGTGATCCCGGCGCGCTGGGCCATCCATTCGAAAACGTCGCCGTGATGCTGGCCACCGAGCCGCAGCGCCCGCTCGAGCACCGAGTCGCGCAGTGGACGGAGCAGCGCCTGTCCCTTGTCGAGCCGCCACTGGAAGTCACCGAGTGCCTCCAGGTGATGGTCGTAGTCGCGCTGGTGCGTCGGTTCTTCCTCGCGGCGCATGGGTCCGAAGCGCGGCATGTTCTTCCACAGCCAAATCACGGTCAGCACCAGCAGCCCGACCAAGGCTGGCCAACCGTGCCGCCACAGCATGGTCCACAGCGAAAGCCCGGCATCGCGGATGATCGCCACGCTCCCTTCATCAAAGTATGGCGACGCTTCCACCAGCGCCAACAGAAGCTCAGCATGATCGTTGTCACCGATGTAGCGGTTGCGGAAGGGCCGCGCGTCGGTCATCACGGTCACCATGCCATCGCCGACATACGCCTGGGCCATGGCCCGGCGGGCACGGTTGCCCTTCTGGACCCCGATGGAGGATTCCACGAAGACTTCGTAGTCCTCTTCATCCACCTCCAATCTCTTGGCCTCCACCTTTTCGCCACTCGAACTGAAAGTCAGGCCCGCCTCACGCAGCCAGGCTTGAAGGGAATCCGGAACCTCCTCCTCCGCGGACAACCGGAAGCTCCCCGCTCGCCCCCAGTCGTCATGATACGACTCGGCATTCTCCATCAGGCAGATGAGATGCCCCCCACCTGCCACCCACTCCTTCACCTCGCGGACATAGGCATCGGTCGCGAGCACGGACGCCGGCACCAGCATCACCGACACCTCGTCGAGATCCGGCCAGCCGGGCTTGTTGATCACGGTGTAGCCCATCCGCTCGAGAAAACGCGCCGCGGCGAGGTAGGCATCGAGCTTCGCCTTGCCCTTGTAGCCGGTCTCCTCGGTGCGCGTCGTGTAGCTGCCGCCGCCGCAACCGGCGAGTAGCAGGCACAGCAGAAGCCAAAGGATTCTCATGCCGGCCTCCTTTCTACGGAAAAAGGCCAGCTCGAGCACAGCTCCTGCATCCGCTCGTCCTGTGGCGCGCGGCGACCGTAGGCCAGCATCATCCACGCCTCGGTCAGCCCGCCGAAGTAGCCGGCATGCGCCGCGGCCTCGATCTCGACCCGCCGCAGGCAGTCGCTCTCCGTATCCGACTCCGCGATCTCAACGCCGCCATTCTCGATCAGCCGGGAAATCGTGCCGCGATAGAGCAAGCTCATCGCCTCCTGGCGACGGCCGACGCGCCACAGCTCCATCGCCGCCGTCGGGATGTCCTTGGGTAGCGACTCCGGAGCGACGTCCATCCCCATCACCACCCGCGCCGCAGCAGGAGCCGGCTTGCTCACCCCGATGCCGCGCGCTTGCAAAACATGGCGATGACGCCAGACCATCCAGACCACGAACGCGATCAGGAGACCGAGCAGCATCCAGCCGATCCCTTGGATCAGGTAGGCGAACCATTCGCCCGGCCCGTTCCAGTTCCACGAGCTGCTACTAGGGTTCTTTTCCTTCCAGGTGTATTTGAAGACCTCGAAATCCGGCTGAGCCTTGATCTCGGTGATGACTTCCTTCGGTGCCTCCTCCGCGCCAACCCGCGGGATCATGACGCCGACAAGCAGCAACGTCAGCACCGCTCCCGCCGCGCCACGCAGGCGATTGCCCAGGCGGCGGAAGGCGAGTTCCACGTCCCAGCCTTCGATCCATGTACGATGGTTCACGTAGATGCCGAAACCCGCACCGGTGCCGAAGACATCCACCAGCGACATCGACAGCATCACCGACGACACACCGGTCCACAGCAAGGCCTTTGGCAGTCCGGCCCACGTATTGCCGCCCCACTCCTCCATCGCCAGGCCCCACGACTGGGCCTCGGTCGCTGGCAGGAACATCAGCGCCGTGGCAAAAACCGCCACCGCCAGCCACAAGGTCAGCACGGCCCGCCACAACGCCAGCACCACCACCGTGGCATCGCCACGGCGCAGCAGCAGCCGCACCCGCGTGGCGTAGTCCTTTCGCCGCAGTCCTTCGAGATCCTCCACCGCCATCGTCAGCGGCCGCCATGGCGAGAAGCGCGCCCAGATCATGCGGAAAAAGAAGCGCCGCACGCAGGCCCGCGGCCATTCACGCAGCACCGCCTTCCACTTGGGAAGCTCGCCGAACAGCCGGCGGCTCAGCACGAAAAGGACGAGCCGCGAGCTGACCGGCATCCACCACCAGCAGACGAGCAGCAGCAGCACCGGCAGATCGCGCAGGAAGACCAGCGAGAGCGCCAGCACCGGCAGCATCCCCAGCCACCAGCAGCCGAGCAGCCGCCAGAAGTCGCGCCGGGAGAGAGCGATGCCGAGATCCACCGCCTCCCAATCGCTCCGCGGCCGGAGCTCGGCGGTCATCTCCTCAAGCCGCACGCGTCCCCCTTCCCAGCGCCAGGAAATACACCACATGCGCCACCCAGCCCGCGATGCCGACGGCGTATTTCACGTTCGAGTCGATCGCCTGCGCCGACCAGAAGCCCTCGACCACCGCGGCAATGCCGGTCATCACCGCCGCGCCTAACAGAAGCGGCAAGGCGCGCCGGCCCGCTTCCGCGATCGCCCGCGCACGCGGCAGGCGGCCGGGCTTCAAGACACCGAGCCCCAGCCGCATGCCCGCCATGCCGGCCACCACCATGCCTAGCAGCTCATACGACGAGTGCCCGGCCACGAAGGTCCAGAATGACTCGGGATTGCACGCGTAGTGGACATAGCCCGCCGAGGCCCCGATGTGGATGCCATTGTAGACCAGGAAAAAGATCGTGCCCACGCAGGCGGCGATGCCCCCGGCAAAGATCTGGAAGTCGATGCCGACGTTGTTGCGAATGTAGAAGCCGAACATCATGAAGTTCGAGCCGAACTCCTTTCGCAGGTGACTCAGTTGCTCCTCCTTCCCGCCATACATGCTCTCCATGCTGGCCATGCCTTCCTGGCCGATGGCGGAGCGGATCCAGTCGATATCGAACCACGCCGACGCCATCATCGCGAAGAACGGGATCCAGAACAGCGCGCTGCACAGCCAGAACAACCGCCACTCGCTCCGGATGGTCTGCGGAAAACCGGCCACGGCGAATTTCAGCGCCGCCTGCCAGCCGTGCTTGCGGCTCCGGTAGAGCAGCTTGTAGCCGCGGATCACCAGCGCATTCAGCCGGTCGATCAGGTGCCCGGCATACATCCGGTGGCGGGCCAGCGCGAGGTCCGAACAGGCCTCGCGAAAGCGCCGCGGCAACTCGTCCACGCCTTCCACCGGCTTGCCCTTCTCCACGCTGGTGATCAGGCGGTCCAGCTCCACCCACTCGGCGGCGCGGCGTTCTTCAAAGGATCCCGGGCTCATCGTCGTTCCTGCAACCAGTGGGCAATCGCCATGATTCGCGAGACGCCCTTCTGGCCGTCGCCGCCCGTCAATTCCTTCGCATGGTCGGCGATCTCCGCGCGACGACCTTCCGACCACAGTCCCGCCCGCTCGCGGAAGGCGACCACGGCGCGCACTTCTTCCGGCCGCAGGGCCATCGCCGGGCGGGCCGCCTCCATGGGCGGCGGCGCGGGCACCGCCGGCTCCGGCAGCAGCCGGTCATAAATCACCACCGTCCCCGCGGCGAGGTCGCCCAGCCGCTGGAAGCGCTTCGTCGCCATGCAGGCCGCCAGCCCGAAGGCCATCGTGGGCACATACATGCCACCGGTCCACACCGCCGGCCACAGCGGCATCTCATCGATCCAGCGCAGGAAATTCCTCAAAATCGATTGCCCGAAGGTGATCGGCGCCCCGGACGTCTGCACCACCCGCAACCCGAGCATCCGCTTGCCCGGCGTGGCCCCGCGCTTCGAGGCCTCGAAAAACACCGGGTACCACCAGCGCATGAAAAACCACGCCAGCAGGAACACCCCGACCGCCACCTGGAAGCCGATGCCGATCCCCGCAAACATCAGAATCACCGCCCCGATCGTCAGGATCACCCCCTGCAAGAGCATGTCGATCCCCAGCGCGATCCCGCGCGGCAGGGGCCCTGCGATGCGCAGCCGCACCTCCACGCCTTCGGCCAACTCGATGGCCTGCAGCGTGTCGATTCGCAGCGTGTTCTCGTCCATGCCTGTCTGGTCGGAAAGCTACCCGCCCCGCCATTTCCGTAAAGTCCGTTCGACCGGCACGAAAAAGCGCCGGGCGAGCGGGTCGCGGCGGCGCTTGGAAAAAATTGGGGCCGGTTCGGCTCACCGGTTCCCGGTCAGGGCGTGGCCTTCGATTTCTCGACGGCCTCGGCGATCGTCTTGCGGGATTCCTCGGAGAGCTTCTCCAGCGCGTATTCCACGCTCTTCCCGTTCGCCATCACGAAGGTCACGGTCTTGTCGTCGGCGGACTTCACCGCGGCGCGGATGCTGCCGCCAGAGGCATTCGTCCAAGCGCGTTGCTCGATCAGGTTGCCGGCAACCTCCGCGGTCGCATCTTCCCCACCACTCTTCTCCGCGGTGGCCAGGGCGTCCTTCACCGCCTTGTCAAATTCGGCACCGGACGGGCGTCCGTCGAACACCAGTTCCCCGTCTGTCCCGAAAACAAACACGCGTGGGATGCCGGTCACATCGATCGGGCCTTCCGCGCCTTCAACAATGGTGTAATCGACCTTGGCCTTTTCCAGAAGGGGCTTCATTTCATCCTTCGAGTGCCCTTGGCACTCGGCACCGATGATCACGAGACCCTTGTCGCGGTTCTCGCGGTCCATTTCCGCAAGGTGAGGCAGCGAGGCGACACATGGCGGGCATTTCACGCCCCAGTATTCCAGCACCACCACCTTGCCTTTCACGTCCTTCTTGCCGACCTTTTCGCCGAAAACGACCTTGCCGAGGTCCCAGTCGGAGAACTTGGCTTTCTTTTCTGCGGCGTGGGATGCCGGGAGGACCATGGCCGCAAGGACGGCCAACGACGAGAGGATGCCTGGGAGAATTTTCATAACCGGTGCATAGCGTAGGGATAACACGGATTCTTTCAAGAAATGTCAGATTCCGGGGTGTAGCGGGGCGACTTCGTCCTTCCGGCGGGGTGCGGTCCGACCCGGCGAATCGATCACTTTCCGGCCATCAGGTCCGCACCCCGCCGGAACGACGAAGTCGCCCCGCTACCTCCGAGCATCACCCCTCGATCCGGTGCGGCAGGAAGCGGCTGAGGTTCCCGGTGACCGGCGAGGTATCCGCGCGGGCAGAAAGACCACGGCACTCGTCGCCGATCATCCACAGACCCCAGACGACGTGGCGTCCGGCGGCTTGGAAAAGGTCGGCGTGCTGCTGATAGACCGTCGGGCCGATGGGCGGCGGAGAATGGAAGGGTCCGCGGGAACGCAGGACCACGCCGCTGCCCTCGCGGCCGAAGAACGGCTTTTCTATCCAGCATTTGTTCGGGTTAGTCCTTGAATTCTGAATTCTTGCCTGCCGTTGTCAGATTCGAGCCGTGGTGCCAGCGAGCAGGAGGCTGAAGAAAGCTTTGGAGGCGTCCTAACAGATTCAATTTTCAAGGACTGATACCATTCAAATTGGTTGCACCCCGCACCCGCCCGCCCCTCGACAGGGGACGGGCTTTTCATTTCCACGGCAGCGCCCATGGTGCCCACGTGAAGCTCGCCCTCCACCGCTCCATCACCTTCTGGTCCGGCATCCTCGTGATGGCGTTCATCTGTTGGGCGTGGCGAGACTCTGTTTTCTGGAATTCTTCGGTAAGCAAAAGCTCGTGGCGTCTGAATAGCTCCCGCTCGGGAGTGTCCGTGTACTACGTGCCGCCTCCGGCGTCCTTTGGCGAATGGCGCAGCACCCGCTTCAAGGCGACTCCTACATATTTCTCTCACCAATACCTGCCGCCAGCGCTGTTTGCGAGGGGCGCAGGAGTGCCCCAAGGCCCCATCGAGGTGGCCGATGACGGCTCGGTGAGCGGACCGCCCGAGTACTTGGCCTGGCAGGCGGACATGCAGGCGGCACGCAGTGAGCGTGAGCGTTTCGAGGTCTCGATGAGGCACCGACCGGTGAAGGATGGATCGCTCTTTGTTCCCTATTGGCTCTTCCTGCTGGCGGTTGCCGTTCCATGGCTTGCCTTGCCCTTCTGGCGGGCGAGGCGGAGGGGAAAGACTGCCGCGGCTATCACCTAACAGTGCCGCCTCCCGTTCCGCTCCGCCCCCGTCGTCGGAGACCCGGACTGCGGCAGCCCTGCTGCCGCTCGAAGCCAGCAGCCCTGCTGCGGGGCAGCACCGGGTGATCTCCCCTTACCTACCACGTCCAATCGACCCGACCTGCGGACAGGCGTCATTCTCCGGCACCTGCTGAAGCAGCTCGTTCTACCACTTCCACTGAAGACGCTTCTCTTTCGGAAACTTCGCGCAGCAGGTCTCGGGGAATCTGGGGGAATGCTTCGATGCGGGGACGGCCGCCATCAACACATCAACTCATGACCCCATCAACCAGTCACTTCTTCTCAGCGTCCCCATCTTTGGCTTTGGTCACTCCCTCGCTCGATGTGCTGAAAGGCTCCATGCGATGGGGCCGCCCCACCACCTCGAAGTAGACCTTCGAGCGCGGCTTCCAGAATTCCTTGTACTTCTCTGCAAAGTCCTGAGGCGTGATCGAGTCGTGCAGCGTGACGGTCCACCACTGGCCATGCTTTCTCGTCCGGCTTCCTCCCAATCCCACAATTGGATGCCGTCTCCACCCCAACATGTGGTCGCCACAACGCTTCAACAAAACCTCTTCAAACTTGAGGTTCTTGTCTTCGGAACTCCCTTTCTGCCAGTCGTAGTTTGAATCGGTTGAATTCGCCATGTCCTCGTCGGTCAACTCGTCGGGGGTCCAGAATCCCAGGTTGTAGCTGTTTTCCGTGTAGCCAGGCTCCTTCCCATCGGGAGTCGCAATCAGCATCGAGATCGCTCGCCTGTCATGGTCATTGGCGAATCGAAGGTAATAAACCAGCCCGCCCAAGCACACGGCAAGCATGATCAGGAAGCTGGTGAACTGCAGCCAGGTCGATGGCCACAACGGGGAGTTTTTTTGAGTCTCCATAATGGGGGAAAGGACTTGGGGAACCGGTGTGTTATCCGATGTGTTGTCCGACATGTCGAATCGATCGTGCCTCAAAGGATGGAAGTTTCATTTACATTGCACACCGGTATTTCTAATCGAAAGAAGCCTCGGGATTTCAGCGCCAACGGCGCGGCCACCAGCCCCCGCATCACACCAAAACGGGCTCGATCCGGAAGCACGAAAGCCCCTCCCTACCCCTCGATCCGATGCGGCAGGAAGCGGCTCAAGTTGCCGGTGACCGGCGAGGTGTCGGCGCGGGCAGAAAGCCCGCGGCATTCGTCGCCGATCATCCACAGGCCCCAGACGACGTGGCGTCCGGCGGCTTGGAAAAGGTCGGCGTGCTGCTGATAGACCGTCGGGCCGATGGCAGGCGGGGAGTGAAAGGGTCCGCGCGAACGCAGCACCACGCCGCTACCCTCGCGGCCGAAGAACGGCTTCTCCACCCAGCGATCCACCTCACCAAGACCGTCGCGCGAGTACGACGCGGGTAGTAGCAACGGGTGACCGGGGTTCAGCTCCCAGAGGATGGGAAGGATACCCTTGTTCGAAAGCATCATCTTCCACGCCGGCTCGGTGAAGCGCTGGCGCTCCTGGCCGATCTCCGCGAAGAACGGCTCCTCCATCATCCACTCCCACGGGTACAGCTTGAAAAGGCGCTCGATGGGACGCTCGGCTGCATCGGTGAAGCGACCACCTTCCGAAAAGCCGATTTCAGCGATGTCCAGCAGCTCGACGCTCTTCCCCGCCTGCTCCGCAGTCTCCGCCAGATAGGCAATGGTCTGCCGGTCCTCGAGGTGATCCCACGTGCAGGCGAAGTGGATCATCGCCTCGGGAAAGAGCTGCCAGCGCTCGACCAAGGCCTCGTGGATGGAATTGAGCTGGTCACTGTCAGGTGCCACGTCCTCCAGCCACTGCCACTGGATCACCGCGGCCTCTAGCAAGGACGTCGGGGTGTCGGCGTTGTATTCGAGCAGCTTTGGCGTGCTGGTGCCATCCCATGCCAGGTCGAAGCGGCCGTAGAGCGCGCGATCCCCGGCCATCCACGAGGTCTGCACCAGACCGGCAGCGGTGTCCGGGATAGCGAGCCTACTGAACCAATCGCGGCGAACGATTTCCTCGCAGGCATGGAGGCAAAGCGCGTGGAGCTGATTCGCCGCATCCTCGAGGACTTCCGCAGCCTCCAGGGTGAAGACCAGGTTCTGGTCCTCCGTCCAGTACGGCTGGCCATCGGCACCGTGCCAAAGCAGGCCGGCATCCTCGACGCGTTGCTGCCAGTCCGGCCGCGGCGGCCGGGATTCGAGGCGAATCGGGGCTTTCATTAGCTGCCGGAAGAGAACCCGCTGCCACCACCGCCGCCGCTGCGGCTGGAGCCGAAACCACCACGGACCGATTGGCCGGCGCGGACCGGCACACCGCTTGCGCGGCTCTGCTGGACCATGCGCTGGTAGCCGGGATTGGCAGCCGCGTGTGAGGCCACGGCGCTGCGCTGGCTCTCCACGCCGCCCTGCCACCCCGGTGCCTGGCTGGACGCCTGGCGGAAACCATTGCCGGGCGAAAAGAAGCCGCGGTTGCCGGAAAGCATCCAATACATCAGCAGGGCATTGCCCATGCCGAATCCGGATCCGCCGCCATGGGCGGTGCCGGACTGGCCGGCGAGCTGCTTCTGCTCCTTCTCAAGGGCAGCCTCGACTTTCTTCAGCGCTTCCGGGGTCGGTCGGCTATCGGCGACCATGCCGAGACCCGGACGATTCTGCCATATGCCGTTGACGAACCACTTGCCGGATTGCTCGAAGCCGTAGGGGTGGGGGAAGAAATCACGGGCATCGGCATGGTAGTAGCCGACGCCTTCGAGGTGGAAATTGTTCAGCACCATGCCGGCCGCAAGCTTGGCCTTCTGGGCGTCGAGCTCGTCGATGCGCTTCTGGGTCTCCGCCATCTGCTGGTCCTTGGCGGTGGCCACGTAGCCACTATCACACCCGGTGAGGCCTGCTCCCGTGAGCAGGGCAAGGGTTGACCAGCGGAGGATACCTCCGGGGCGGACGACGGCAGATCGGCGTTTCATGAGAGGCCGGAAACTAGGAGCTGCAACCTCCCCGCGTCAACCCGACTTGGATTCCAATCCGGCGGCAAGGTTCCACGCCACACACACGCCCTGAGGCCCCGGCAAAAATTCCCCGAGTATTTTCCAAGGAAATCCCAGCTCGCCCGACTTGCTAGGTGAATCCGCGTTGCCAAGCGCTCTCGACGACGAAAGCAGGCCTCGCGGTCACCCACCACCGACACGTCATCCGTCACATGAAACCGTTTGTTTTTCCGCTGCTCGCCATCGCCGGTCTTGCCACCGCTCACGGCCAAACCGCCAAGCCCGGCAGCATCTCGCCGGTGCTGTTTGAATCAACCATCGTTACCGAAAACCCGCCGACCACCACCACCGTGCAAGGCGGGGTCCGCAAGAACTTCACCATCGCCTCCGTCCGCTACATCAACCGCGACATCCTGGAAGCGATGCGCGTGGCCAACCTGCTCGACGGCACCCTGACCGGCTGGACAATCCAGCGCCTGGCAAACCCGGCCGGCGTGGGCAACATCTACGCTACCAAGGCCGGCAAGGCCGCCGTGGCAGTGCCCGCCACCCTGCTGACCCAGCCCGTGGCCCAAGGCACGGCAACCACCGGCAGCGAATTCACGCCGACCGGCGGCACGGCCAAGCCGACGCTCTTCCGCCGCGTCTACGCCAATCTCACCGTGAAGAATGGCGCGAGCACCGGCTTCGGCTCGCAGACCGTCAAAACCGCCAACTTCAAGTCCGGCTCCACCACGACACCGGTGGTCACCGTCACCGAGAACTACAACGTCACCGGCAAGAGCGTTACCGGCGTCGGCATTGTGACCGGCAGCTACCGCGTGACGAAATCCAAGCCCGCCGACCTGTCCGTACTGCTGCCGACCCCGCCGGCACCCTGATTCGTTCGTTTCCGATCCCTAGCCCCCGTCCCCGCCGGCACTCCCGGCGGGGACCTCCTTTCTCCTCCACTGCCATGAAGAACTACCTGATCATCGCCGGCCTGGCCCTCTGGACCGCCTTCGTCGCTTTCACCTCGTCCGGCCCGGCCACGCCATCCCCCGCTGCTCCGGAGGCACCGGCACGCAAGCACCCGCAGCCAGCCGTAAAACCGGCCCCACGCGAAACCCGTGCCCGCACGGCAGCAGCCGCCCCAGCGGACACGGCACGACTGGCCACGGCGTGCGAAGAGATTGAGGCAGCCGCGATCACCTATGAGCCGGGCGCGGTAAAGGTGATCCGCCCGTGGCTGCTGGATGCCGATCCGCAGATCCGCCAAGCCGCCCGCGACGGGCTGGTGATGCTCGGTGAGAGCGATGCAATCCCTTTCCTGCGGGACGCCGCGAGCCGCCTGGAAGACCCGGCAGAAGTCGCCTCCTTTCACGAGGCCGCCGACCTGCTGTCCCTGCCCGCGTGGTCCGAGTCCGACGAAGCGCGCCAGATGATGGCCGAGATCGTCAGCGAATCCGACCGCTGATCCCCCGCGATGGCGGTATGGCGGGGCCGCCAGTTCCGGGCAGGATGGCCCTTGTCCAACGGCGATTCCCCCATCGCCGCGACATCCCCCCAAATCCCCCCAAAACATGACCCTCGAAGAGAAGATCGAGCGGACGGCGCTTGCCGTACTGCGCTCAGGCCCCGTGGCACCTTGTATTCCCGGTTTGGCCGCCCGACGTCCCGCAACGATTTGTCCGCGCACCCGGCCGTCGCGTCGCCAGCGACTGGTACTGGAATCCGGCGATCTGCCGTCCCCACGGCGCGAGCTCCGGATCTGAATCCGGCCCTCCGGCCCGCCCCGCCACCGGTTTTCCCGATGGCGGGGCACCGTTTCCCAAGGAGAATCCGGCTATTCTGCCGGGTTCCTTGACCCCACGCGATTACGGAATGTTAGGATCTGCGAAATTTGGCAAAGTGCTCATGTCCCTCGGGACACACACACCACCAAAACCACACACCCTGCCCTTCCCCATGAGCACCCAGGAAAAGATCACCCAGTTGGCCATCGCCGCTCTCCGTTCCGCTCCTCCTTCGGCCGGCACCCCCAAGCCCGTCACGTTCATGCGCCCCTTTGAAAAGCCCCGCGCAGTCGCCCTCGTTTCCGGCGCCAGCGACAGCCGCTTTGAAAAGTCCGGCGGCAGCGCCTGCTTCCAAGCCGCCTGGCCCTTCGCCCGCCACGAAGTCTGGATCTAATCCAGCCCGCCTTTTTTCTCAGCCGCGGAGATCGCTGCTTTTCGCCCGGGCCTCTTCCAGCAGGCCGGGCCGCGACTCCAAAAGGTCGGCCATGGCGCGGATGACCGCCAGTGTCGGCCGGGAGACATGGTGTTCCATGCCTTCCACATCCCGGTAGATCGTTTCCTCGTCGATCCCGAACAGCCGGAGGAAACGCGTCAGCGTCTCGTGACGCTCGATGATCGCCTTGGCGATCCGGTGCCCTTCCTCGGTGAGGACGGTGCCGCGGTATTTCTCGTGT
Source organism: Luteolibacter arcticus (assembly GCF_025950235.1). NCBI lineage: Bacteria > Pseudomonadati > Verrucomicrobiota > Verrucomicrobiia > Verrucomicrobiales > Verrucomicrobiaceae > Neoluteolibacter > Neoluteolibacter arcticus. The sequence goes on from NZ_JAPDDT010000003.1 coordinate 577,592, forward strand.
TTGACTAGTCCCTCGCTGTCCAGCTTGCGCAGCATGTTCGTCACGCTGGCTTGGGAAATCCCCAGGTTCTTCGAAATGTCGATCGCGCGAGCATAGCCCTTCGACTCGATCAGATGCAGGATCTGCTCGAGGTAGTCATCCATGGCGACCGAGCCGCTGGTGCGCTGGGATCTCGCGGGCACGACCGAAGATGAAGGCACGGGCACCGAAAGAGACAAGGGCATTTCCCGCCCGCGCCGCCCTACCACTCCAACTCCAGCAAGCTCACGCCCTGACGCGGCAGGGTCAGCATCACGGCGGAAAGCTTCTCCTCCTCGATGAAACGCGGAGCCTCAGTGACTTCGGCCAGCTTGCAGGACTGTTCCAATGTCGCGAGCTGCTCCGCCGTCGGTTGCTGCGGCGAGCCCATCGCCTGCCACGCCGTGAAGGAGTTCGAATGGGTCTCGTCGATGAGATAGCGCTTCACCTTCGGCACCCCCTTCGGCGCACCTAACAGATCGATGCGGACCTCGGCATCCGGGCCGCGCAGGTCGTCATCGTGATAGTGCCACGCCATCACGGTGATCTTCTTGCCCTCCATCGCAGCCAGCGCTGACACATCCGGCTTTCCGCGGACACCAGAGCGCAACAAATCGGGCAAGGACACCGCGTGATCGCTGCTCACGGGAAGACGGAAGCCGTCCATCCTGGCGAACATGCGGAAGACATTGAGCACCGGCTTGTCGACGCCATTGGTGGCCAGCGAGCGGAAGCCCGCGAAGTACGGCTGGTCTTCGAACTCGAATGCCCAGGTGAGCGCGCCTTCCAGATTCACGCCATGCTTGTCGGCGAGATCCAACTTCCGCGGAAAGCTAGCCGCGGTGTAGCTGGAATACATGGTGCCATTGCGATAGGCGAGCGATGGCCCTTGGCAGGCGGCGCAGCCTTCCGGGTCGGATTCACCGATGACGATCGGCGTGTCCTTCATCTCCGGATAGCGGGCGATCACGGCGAAGGCCCCATCGATGTCGCGGAGCTGGTTCGCGATGCCCATCTGCACACGCCCATCGATGTGGCGCGGCTGACCTTTCGCGTGGAAGGAAAGGAAGTCGGTCGGCGTGCCGGTTTTGCCAGTGGCAGTGTTCTTTCCCTTGATGCAGTGCTCAATGAAGCTCTTCAGGAAATCCCCGCCTGCACCGCCGGCAAGATCGGGACCGCCGACCTTCGCCTCCGGGATGGCACGTCGCACGCCGCGGATGGCGTGGTCGTGGAGCTTGAAGAACTCCTCACGCGAGCCGCGCCAGTAGCCAATGTTCGGCTCGTTCCACGTCTGCCAGTACCACTTGAGCACCTCGTCCTTGCCGTACTTCTCCAGCGAGTGCTTCGCCCATTGATAGACGAGCTCTTCCCACTTCGCCCAGTCCTTCGGCGGATGGGCCCAGCCGGTGTAGATGTCGTCGTACTTCGCCGCCGGGGTCCAATGGTGGCGATAGGGCTCAGGCTTCACCGACAACGCCTGCGGCATGAAGCCGATCTGCACGTACGGCCGGACGCCGTTCTTCAAGTAGGTGTCGAAGATCTTGTCGACGATGGTCCAGTCATACACCGGCTTGCCCTCGGCATCCTCGGTGTAGGCATTCGTAGAGCCCCACTTCAGCGCGGGCGTGCCATCGCCGGTGACCAACAGGCTGTGGGCGCGGAAGAACACCTCCTTCGGCTTCAGCGACCCGAGATGACCCAACAACTCGTCGCCGTTCTTCATGTAGGCGTAGTTCGGCTCGTCCGCGCCGAAGAACCGCCAGATCGGCTTCAGGTCCTTGCCCGGCCGCGCGGCATCCACGGTGATCGTGACGGGAAACGACTCCGCCGCGGCAAGGGCGGCCGAAAACAGCAGGAGGGAAATGGGTTTCAGGGTCATCCTCGCCAGCGTGACGGCTCCCCGGCACGCCTGCCATCACGTTTCCGACACCCACGGCGGGGAAAGATGCAACTCCCCCGCCGCGGGGCCGCCCCCCCAGGGAATTTTCTGAAAATCTAGCTGAGGCTCCCGTTCTGGAGCGACTTCGCAACTCAGCCGGTGACGTGAACCCATCCGCGCGTGCTGCAGCCGATCAACGGGTCCCGGAGGGACTTCGGAAATTAGCCGGTGGCGTAAGCCACCGGATGAGGGTCAGAAGCTCACCCGCCCCGGCAGGGGCGGCGGACTAGAGGCTGAAGTCACCCGTTGTAGCGGGAATCCCACGCCTCTGCCGCGGCCCATGATCACCCCAATTCCGCTCCGGCAAGCACCTAAAATCGGATGATCAGACCGATGTTCGGTCCGCTGGTCTCGGTGTCATAAACGAAGCCACCCTGCTGATAGTCCACCGCGATGATGCGGTAGGCCAGTGCAATGGTCGTGTTCTCGGTAAGCCGATAGCCGATCCCGCCAAGCACCTGCCAGTATTCGTCCGACGAAACATCGAAGCCCCCATAAACTCCGGACGCGTAGATGCTCCAGCGGTCGCCCAGTTGCTGACGGATGCGCAAGCCAACGAAGGGATCGATCCACTCCTGCGACCCCGAACCGGACCGGGTGGTGACCGGCAGATTCGGCGTGAACAGATCCATGTCCACGTCGAGGCTATTCAAGGCCGCGCCGGCCAGCAGATCGATCGTCGTGCTCTCATCCCCGTAGATCTCATAGCCCACCGAGAGCGAAGCCATGATCTGCTCTTGGGAGACACGAAGGTACGAGTCTGCGATCGGATTCGCCGAAGCCGAGATCTTCAGCCAGATCGCATCCGCGGTGATCGACCAGCGGTCCTTCCTCGCTTCGAACGCACCGCTCAGGCCGCCGTCGAGATTGTCCAGGATATCATCGAAAGGAATGTCGACATGGTTCGGGGCGAAACCGGCGACACCGATGTCGCCCTCCAAGCCCATCAGCGGTGCATAGAGCGCGAGGGAAAACTCCCAACCGGACGAAACCTCATGCGAGGTATAGGTCTGGGCTGGCGGAGCGACAGGTTCACCGGCATGCAACGCGGTGGTCAGGGCGAGGAGCATCCATGGGGATTTCATCTTGGATAGGAGGATAGAATAGAGGGTTCGATAGAGAGGGACTAACAGGAGTGAGTTCAAGCTTTCAGCCACGACCGGGCCTCAACCTCCTGGCTGGAGGAAAAGTATTCGATTGGAAAGGGTCGCAGCCCCTTGGCGGTGGACATCGGCAAGCTCGCCCGGGGACAGTTTGCCAATCACTTCGACGGTAACGATGCCGTCGAAGGCATCAATCAATTCGGCACTCACGGTAGGGCTATTGTTGGAAAAGAGTTCGAAGCCCGGGATGGCGAGAGCGATGGCCTCTGGAACCGTCAGCGGCTGGATGGCTCCTTACAGGCACCAATCGAAATAGAGACCGCCCGGAAACCTGTCGAGCAGGTTCCGGCGGATTTATCCCCACGAATCTGCCTGCCGCGGCCCGGTTACTTCTTCTCCTCCCCCAAGAGCTTCTCCAACTCCACTTCCAGCCGCTCGCCGCGTGCATTGGTCGTGATAAGCTTGCCTTCCTTGTCCAACAGGAACATCGCGGGAATCGACGTCACCGCAAACTTGCCGCTCAGCGGATTCGGACCTTCGCCACCGTGGAAGTACTGCGGCCATGGTAGTTCGTTCTTCTTCACGAAGGCGAGCAGCTTTTCCTTCGCATCCGGCTTGTCGAGCGAGACGCCGATGACCTCGAAGCCCTTGCCGTGCCACGTGTCGTAGGCCTTCTTCACATTTGGGATCTCTGCCACGCAGGGGCCGCACCAGGTGGCCCAGAAGTCAAGCAGCACGACCTTCCCGCGCAGCGCGGCCAGATCGACCTCGCGCCCATCGACGGCGGTGAACTTCAGCTCCACCGGCTCGTCCTGTGCCTTCACTTTCGCCAGTTCCCCCGTCGCCCGGGAGCGAACGGCTTCGTTCGGGCTGGCCGCGAGCTTTTGCCAAAACTCAGCCTCCTTGGCAGTGCCCTGGATCCCGCTCGCCTTCAGCAGGGAAAGGTAGGACTGCAATGCCAGCCTGCCCTTCGGAAACTTGGCTGCCAAGGCATCGGCCGACTCGAGAAGCGCGGGATCGCCGCCCTTGCCGTCACGGAGCGCGTTGGAAATACGCTGCGAGACATCCAGCGACATCTTCCTTTCGCCCACCTCCCACGGCACGTCGGTGGCGGTGGCCATCGCGGCTTCCAGCTCGGCGAGCTTCTTTTCCGCCGCAGCCTTCGCTTCCTCGTCCACGATCATAAGGTCCCTCGCCTGCGCCGGAGCCGCGGTCTCATACCCTTCCTTCACTCCGGTGATGAACTCGCCCCGGATCATGCACAGCCGCAGCACCGCCGCCCAACGCATCGGATCCTCCGGATGCTCCGTGTAAAACTTCAGCGCGGCCTCGCGCAGCTTCTTCTGTGACGCCTGGCGCATCATCAGCAGCACGGTGCGCGACTTGCCATCGAAGAAACCGGCAGGCTGCGGGCCGAGCTCGCGGTGCGCGGCATCGATCTCCTCGAATGCCGCCTTCGCCGCCTCGGACATCGGGACCGAGGTCACCGGAACCATCGGCCCGCTTAGTTGGGCAAATGCGGACAACGGCAGGAACAGCGCGAGCAGCAGAGACTTCTTCATTCCCCGCGAAATCGGAAATCCCAGCCTCCCCGGCAACCGCATTCGGCGCGAAAATCTGCCCTTATTTTCAGGGCAGCTCGCGCGGAAAGCTCCCCGCCCGGACCCGGTGGGAGGAAGTTCCTCCCGCGGGACCCGGATGCAGTGCGAATCGGCTTCCGGACAGCTAGTGACCGGGGTGGATGCGGGTGATCTTCGACCCCTTCAGGCCCAATCCTGCCATGAGGCCCTTTTGGTCGAAGAAATAGGCATAGCTTTTGCCTCCGGTAGCAGTGCTCATCTCGGTGGCCTTTCCCCGGTCGAGAACCACGACGCTCGGGCTGCTTCCGACGTCCCAGCCGCCGGCTTGGTCGAGTTTTGCCAATTCGGAACGGTTCATGAAGAACAGCGCATAGCCGAACTCCTGGGCCCCTGCTTGCAAGCCATAGGAGGCACCGGCGGTCTGGTAATAGCGCGTGACGTTTCCGCCCTGGATCAGAGCCCCATTGCCACCCTCAACGCCGACGATGAAGCCGCCTTTGAGGATCTTCGGAAACACCAGCACGCCAGCGGCGTTGCGGCCGAGCCGGCGGGCATTGGCATCCTTCGAATAGAGGCTGTTGAGAGCCGCGCGTGAGTCGCGGGAGATCTGGCTGGCGCTGGCGTTAGCAGCATTGGCCTGGGTGACGGGTTCGTGGGCACAGTTGCTGAGGCACAGTGCGGACACGGTGGTGAAAGCGCCAAAGGCAAGGCGCTGAATGGTTGTTTTCATGGTAGTTGCTTGGTTCGTGGATTGGGGGGAGCCGGGAAAGGAAACGCCGGAATCATCGGACCAGCCGGGATGTCAGGGATTCAGGGAAGGCAGGCGTCGTGGCAACAGACGCTTGAGAAAACAAGTCACCCTCGCCTTGAAGACGTGGAGTGCAAGGGAGACCAACACGAGACCGGCGACTCCGCCAGTCACCTGCCAGCCGTGTTCGCGCCATGCCCGCTTCAGCCACATCCCGGGCGTCAACGGCGGAGGCGGAGGCACCGGCACTTCGAAGACATGGGCCTTGAATTCGAGTTTCTGGAGTTCCTTCGCCACCGGATCCCACCACGTCACGGAAAGCGGCGGGATCTGGAACTGCCCGCCCGTTTTACAAACCCGTAGGCAGCAGCACATCAAACCGGATCACTGCCGATCTCCCCGGTGCGGATCCGCAAGTAGTCCACCAGGAGGTGCATCCCGCGGGACGCACCGAAGCGAACGCGTGCCGCCTTCCCGCGCAGCGCCGGAGGAGCGGAAAAGATCACCTCTTCCGGCCGGGTGCCATTCGCGGCAGCGCGGCAGGAAAGCGAGCCGTCTTCATTTCGCCGGAGCCACAGGTGCGTCTCGACTCCCGCGGACAGTTGATAGAAGTCCGTCGACCCGGTCGCGAGCGCACTGTGCGCGGTGATCCGGCCATCGGTGCCGACCTGCAGACGGTGCTGCACGGCATCATCGAGCTTGCGCCGGATCTCGAAGAACGGACACACGCCACCCGAAGGCATGGTCACCACCTTGAGGATGAAGTACGCAAACCACACACTCCCATGATTGGGGAAGTCAGCCAGCACCGGCGTGTAAACCCCGCGCACCGTATCCGAACCGGAGCCACCGGTGAGGAGCAAGGACTGCGCGCCTCGCAATGGCGTGGCGATGTGATCATACTGGTAGCCACTGGAGTCATGGGTCCAGCCGGCGGGCTCACCGGTGCCCTCGAAGTCTTCGGCCAACAGCTCAAACCCCGCCGTGAGACGCAGGAGGGCCGGTGTGGCAGGCGGCGCGACGTTCGGGTCGTAGCGGTAGGCACCGCAGGCATCGAGGACGGCACGCTCGTTGCCATCGAGGTCCCAGCGCAGCATCTGCGGTCCCGGCACCGCAACGAGCAGCGATCCCGGCGCGGGGCGGTAGTTTCCGAAGCCCAGCTCGGAGCCGGAGCCGGAGGCGTCGTTGATGAATCCCGGCTGGATGAAGGTGGCATCACCCGGATCCCCTTCCCCGGCGATGCTGTGGAGGCCGCGGAAGCGGGTCGGAAAGTTGCCGCCCTGCACCCGGTTGCCGATCAAGCCGCAGCCGTTGTAAACCGGCCAATTCCCGGTGCAGCGGGAGTCGCCCGCGAAGGTATCGGTCTTGCTGCCTAGCGAGCGGGTTGCGTTCAAAACCAGCATGTGGCCGAGGTGCAGGTGGCGCGGCCCCCTTTCATCATTGTAGAAAACATTGCACAACTCGCCGACGACGGTGTTGTGCGCGATGATGCAATTCCGGGTGGAGCAGTGGTCGCCGTCCGCCGCAAAGCGGATCAAGCGATTGCCGTCTCCCGCCGCTTGCTCGAAGAGATTCTGCACCACGGCGCATCCTTGCTGGAAGTCTCCCTCCCCTACGCCAGGATACTCGGCTGCGCCTTCGTTGCATTTCCAAAAGGCGTTGTAGGCCATCACCATCCCATCGGAAGTGTTGGTTGCATTGGAAGAGGACGCAAACAGCTTCGGCGGATCTCCATAGGGCACCCAATCGCAGCCGACGATAAACCTCCGGCGGCCGATCTGGTTTCCCTCGGGAAAGGAGCAGCCGCGGAACGACGCGGTCTCCACCTGCACGCGCCGGAACGTCGAGCGTAGGTGCCAAGCCCATCCCGCATCGTCGAAGATGCCATCCGTGCTGGTGCTCGCCCGGGTATCGCGGATCACGCAGTCCTGGGTGAGCAGAAGACCGTCATTGCCCGCGGCGAACGGCTTGTTCGCGCTTCGCTCGAGCGTGCAACCCAGGAACTTGATCGCATGCGCCGGCACCAGGAAATTGCTCGCGCTGTCAGTGGTCAGCAGCGGCGTCGCTCCCGGCAGCGGCGTGATCGTCAGCCAGCATCCTCCATCAAGGACCGGCACGTCCACGGCCTGGTTTCCGCCCATGAGCCGGTGAGTGCCGGATGCAAGATAGACCGTGGCTCCGGAAAGATCGGACCGTCCGCAGGTGGCGGTTAGATGGGCCGAGAGCGCAAGCATCGCTTGGGCCAGCGTCGCGAAAGGTGCCGCCGCCGCGGCAACGCGGCCCAGCTCGGTATCCTCGTCAGACACCACCCCACCGACCGTGCCGGTCACCGGATCCACCACCGCCACTGGGTAGCCGCGGACTCCTGCCACATCGAGCAGGAAGGATTGTGGTAAGGTGTGGTGATTCACCGCCGCGGTGGGCGAACCCGCCGTGGAATCATAGACGGAATCCAGGTCGCCGATGATGGGATAGGCTCGGAAGTTCAGCGCGACTCGCGTGTTATCCGGAAATCCTGTTAGATCGACGGTCCCGACATACTCGATCACCGGATGCGGATCGTTCTGCGTGGGATCAATCGCAGCCTCCCCGACCATTGATGAAGCCGAGTGCTCTCCCGCCGTGGCGATGAACTCCATGCAGGCCAACGGCCGTTGATCGCGTCCCGAAGCGTGGAAGCCAATGGCAGCCACCGTCACGGAGTAGTCCTTCAGCCGCTCGTAGTCGGGCAGGGTCCAGTTCGCGACTGGCACCGGATAGTCATACGTCGAGAGATTCTCCACTGGCATCGCCATCACGGCTGCGGATGGGACTCCAGCACTACGGACCCAGCCCGCCGGAGCATGGAAGACGGGGTCAGTGCCGGAGGTGCCGGGACCGCCTGCCTTGTCGTCGTCGTAGATGAACTCCGACAGCACCGCCTCGAAACGCAACCGGCCGCCGGCCACGGTTTCCTGGTTTTGCTCGTCATTCGGATGCGCTTTCCGCTGCTGGATCGTGGCGTAAATCTGGCGCGTCACCGTCACTGGCTGGCCGGCGGAATCGAACCCTTCGCTGACCACGATGAAGTACGGCGTGAGCTCCGTCGGCGTCGTGTTCTCGGCCAAGCCGAAGTCATAGACGGCACCGATGGCGAAGCCCTCGATTTCGAACTCCGCATACCAACCCTCGGGGGCAATGCGGACAGCCACGATGTCTCCAATCATGCCTCGGCGGAGATGGTTAGGATGTTGCCATACGCGCTTTCACCGGCAGCGTTATAGGCCTTGATCCGTGCAAAATAGGTCGCGGGCCGGGGAAAGGTCACCGTTGTATGACTCGAACCGGCGGCGATCTCGAAAATATTGGGAAAGGTGGTGCCGTCCTTGCCCCATTCGAGGACGAAGCCGGCTTCGTTGTCCGCGCGGTCGGTCCAATGCAGCGCCAGACTGACCGGTCCCGGCATCGTGAATACCGGCGACTTCATCGTGCGGGTGCCGATGTCATTGGTCGCACTGATCCGCGCAAACACACGATCGCCAGCAGCGAGCGGGACGTTGAACACCGGATCGGTCGCACCTTCGACGAGCACGTCGTTGAGGTACCAGACATAGCCAATCGAGGCGGGAGCTCCGGTCCATTCGCCGGGCGTTGCCGTGACGACTCCGTCCACTTCGGTTAGAGTCGGCGACTGGGTATTCACGGGCACGCCGGGGCGACCGAGGAAGCCGAGCGGCGTAAAGCTACCGCCTTCCGGCAAGTAGTTCGCGAGATTCGGTAGCACCTGCGGCAAGCTTTCCACCGTGACACCGAGCCACTGCGCGAACTCGCCGAAGTAATCATCGCAACCTGTTGTCGGGATCAGGCAGCCGCGGCCGAGATCGAGCGGCGAATCGAGTGCGAGTGACGGATAGCTGCCGTAGATCTTCCCGCCGTCCACACTGCCGCCGACGACAAAGTGATTCCCGCCCCATCCGTCATCCGAACCGCTTCCATTTCCCGCCAAGGTGCGGCCGAACTCGGAAGCGCTGAACATTGTCACCTGCCCTTCGACCGGTTCACCCTTCGCGATGCCGATGGCGATCAGTTGATCCCAGAAGGCACCCACCGCCGCATCGACCTGGCCTAACAGCGCGGCATGCCCTGCCAGCGCATCCGCGTGAAGATCGAAGCCATCGAGCTGCACGAAAAAGATCTGCCGCAGCGTGCCGAGGGCTTCGCGACCTTGGATCGCAAGCGCCACCTGCCTGAGCTGGCGGCCCAGCGAGGTATCGGGAAAACTCACCGCTCCCGGCAGCGGCCCGATAGCGGCGGCGGCGTAGGCGGCATTCGACCGGAGGGCCTCACGTCGAGCTTCCAGCACCGCTTGCTTCAGATGATGTCCCTGAGCCTGCGCGAGCATCTGGTCGAGGGCATCACTCGCCGCATTGGCCAGCTCGTCCTCGGGATCGTACGCGGCCGTGTATCCCTTGAGAGGAACCGCACCCGCAACCGGATCGACCACCAGCGCGCCGCGGCCGACACCGTTCTGGAAAACAGGACTGCCAGCCATCGATAGATTAACCGGAACCGGCGAGCCCGCGCCGCCTAACAGATCCCCGATGCGTCCAGCCCAGCCGGTGATGGATTCCTGATCAGTCACCGCGGTCTGCCACTGTGCCGCCTGCACGGCGTGCGACCGGAGCCCGATCGGCAGCTTCTTTCCCGCCACCTCGGACTTGTCGGCAAGCGGCTCCACCAGCGTGCCGGTATTGGCCACGAAGGCGGCGTGGCCGCGGGCAAACATCTCCGCCAGCCGGGGCATCGCGGGGTGCACGCCAAAACCGCGTCCCGGCAGGTTGCGCGGCTCGATTGGCAGCAGCGCCTCCTTTGCGAGCGCCAGCGCCCCGCGGCTCTCTGCAAACTCCGCGTAGGCGTCCTCGTGCGTCGCCGATGGGCCGCTGTGGGGGACCAGCAGGTTGAAGCTATCGTTGCCACCGGAAAGGAACAGGCAGACCACCGCGCGGTATTCGCCCGCGTCCGGCGGCACGGCGGCGCGCGCCACTCCCGCCGACCACAACGCCTGCCATACCGGATGCCAACAGGCCACGGCACTGCCCGCGCCGCCGAGAAACCGGCGACGACTCTGTAGGGAGAGACTCAATTCGGGGGGAATTGGAACGGTAGAACACCAGTTCCCGTGCCATTTGCGCGGCCCCCTGTCGAAGCATTTCCGCAGTCACCCTCCCGCAGGAAGCGGGACAATTCCTGTCGCCAGGGCGGCTCCGGGATTGGCAGGCACCGGTTCCCCGTCTCAGATCGCCGCGTGAACCTGCTCGCCCTCGCCGTCACCCTGTTTCTGGTGCTCGATCCCTTCGGCAACGCGGCGATTTTCCACTCTGTCCTCTCGAAGATCCCGGAAAACCGGCGGCGCACGGTGCTGCTGCGCGAGTTGCTGTTCGCGCTGGCGATCCTGTTAGGATTCCTGTTCGTCGGCAAACACCTCCTCGGATTCCTCGGAGTGCGCCCGGCCACGCTGAGCATCTCCGGTGGCATCCTGTTGTTCCTGATCGCCCTCGGCATGGTCTTCCCCACCCGCTCGATGCTCGGAGAAACGGGCGACGAGGAGCCGTTCATCGTCCCGCTCGCCGTGCCGTTGATGGCCGGCCCGTCGAGCATCGCGATCATTTTGCTGACGGCGTCGAAATACCCGCAAGCGATCGGTTCGATCGCGCTCGCGGTCAGCGCAGCCTGGCTGGTGTCGGCGGTGATCCTGCTGCTCTCGCCCGCGATCCTGAAGCTGTTGGGCACCAAGGGCACGCGCGCGCTGGAACGCCTGATGGGCCTGCTGCTGATCCTGGTGGCCGTTCAAATGTTCCTCGACGGGGTCTCCACCTACAGCGCATCCTCCGCGCCGTGATAGCCCGCCGTGTGATTTTCGAGGGCCGCGTCCAAGGCGTCGGCTTCCGCTACACCACCAAGGACATTGCCAAGGGCTTCGAAGTCTGCGGCTCGGTGAAGAATTTGCCCGACGGCACCGTGGAGCTCGACGTGATGGGCGAGCGCGAGGAGGTGGAGGCCTTCATCAACGAGATCGCCGAGGAAAGCGCGCTGGCCCACCACATCAAGGGCATGCACGTGAAGAACATCCCGCCGCTGGAAGGCGTGAAGGGATTCACGATCGAGCGGTAGCGGCCGTTCGCAGGATGGCTGGTGCCGGGATCTCCCCCGAAACTTCCGCCAAATTGGCGAGTTGCAGGAGTTGCGCATGAAATGCCTCCTCCTCTCCGCCGCAGCGTGGCTGGTTCTTGCGACCTCCCTCCACGCCGTCGCGCCGCTGATCGGCGATGTAGCGGACCGGGTCATCGCTCAGGGCACGAACACCGGCACGCTCTATTTCGCGGTCGGCGATACGGAAACGAGCTTCAACGAGCTCACCGTGGCGGCTGCGTCCAGCAATGCGGCGCTGCTGCCCAACTCACCCACGAACCTGGCTCTGGGCGGAACGAACTCCCAGCGCACGATCATCGTGACGCCCGCAGCCAGGCAAACGGGAACCTCCATCGTCACGCTGACCGTCACTGATGGCGAGAGTCTAACCGCCAGCAGTAGCTTCACTCTTACGGTTACAGCGCCAAACACCCCGCCATCCATCACCGCACTTGCCGGGCACCAGATCGCGACTCCGGGTGACTCCCCTGCGGTCATCCCTTTCACGATCGCTGACAGCGAAACGGCAGCCGGATCGCTGACCGTGACCGCTACTTCCTCAAACACCACACTCGTTCCGAACTCCGCACTTTCCGTCGGCGGCAGCGGAGCGAACCGCACGATCCAAGTCAGCCCGGTCGCCGGTCAAAGGGGTGCCGCAGTGATCAAGCTGCGCGTGACGGATCCGCTCGGTGCGTCGGCACAGGGCGAGTTCGTCTTTGGCGTGATCGATCCTGCCTCGGCTAATAGCTTCATCAGACAGCCGCGGGGCATCTACCTGCTCGACAGCACCGCGGGAACCCAGATCGGCGGCGTGCCGATGCGTGACGCCAACCTCCGCAATCTGCCCTTCATCGACGGCTACGTCCTCCGCACCGAGTGGTCCACGCTGGAGCCGGCCGACGGGGTCTTCGACTTCACCATTATCGACAACATCCTCGCAAAGCTCCCCGCCGGACAGAAACTGTCGTTTATCCTCAACACCGGAGCGCTACCTCCTTGGCTCAATAGCCTGCCCGGCGTCACGACCCACACCGCTGGCACGCCCGCCGTGACGCGCCCGCTGCCGTGGGATGCCGTCGCACGCGAGCGTTACCGGCTGATGCTGGTCGCGCTGGGAAACCATGTGGTGGATGGCGTGCCATTCAGGGATCACCCGCGGCTGGCAGTGATCAATGTTGGCATTCCCGGGCTCAAGGGTGGCATCCGCGAGCTCGACGAAATCCGGATCCGCAATCTGCCGGGGTACACCCGAACGGTTTTCCAAGACGGCATCCTCGCTCATCTCGCGAACATCACCGCGAACTTCCCGGACGTCCCGGTACAGATCGGCTTCTGGGCCTACACCGACGCGACCAGCAGCCCGGCCGCTTGGGAAATCCTGCGCGGTCTGATCCTCCAGCAGCACGACGGCGTAGTCCGGCCGAGGGTCGGATTCTGGATGGAGAACCTCGCCGCCAACCGGCCCGCGGCCGAGGCCGATCCGTGGAGCGGCTTGCCGAACACCACCTACGCGGCACCCCTGCACCTTTCGCAAAACCACACCTTTGTCGGCTATCAGGTGCTCGGCTCATGGGCGAGGCCATTCAGTGCATCCCACGTGGACAACAACCTCAACGGAACCCCTGAGGATGGCATGGACTACGGGTTCAACACCTTCCAGTGCCGCTACTACGAGCACTACCAGGGCGACGTGGACTTCGCACCCCATGCGGCGGAATTCCAGCGCTGGCACGACTTCCTCAATGCACTACCCGGTCCGCCGCCGTTCACCCTGAGCAATGGCGAGGGTGGCACGACCTTCAACGGCATCAGCGGAGCCTCATTGAATCTGGTGCTCACCGCCACCGGCGGCTCGGAGCCCTACACGTGGACCGTCACCGGCGGGGCTTTGCCCGATGGAATCGAGCTTGCCAGCAACGGCACGCTCGCCGGCCACTCGACACAGACCGGCATTCATACCTTCACCGTCCAAGCCACCGACGCCAGCGGCGCGACGGCGGCCCGGGAGTTCACCCTCACCTTGGCAGCATCAAGCGCTTCCACCGTCACGGCGACGCGCAATCCCGACTACACAGTGACGCTGGAATGGCCCGCCACCATCGGTGGTTGGTTTCAGGTGGAATTCAGCGAAAACCTGAGCGACTGGACCTTGCTCGGGAGTTCCACGAAAGCCACCACCACCACCATGTCGTGGACCGACGATGGAACGCTGACCGGCACCCATCCTTCAGTCACAAGCAAGCGCTTCTACCGCATCCGGGATTGGGGTGTGTTCGAGGTTTCCTTTACCGCCACCCGCTTCACTTACGTCGATAGCGAACGCACCGTGACCGGGCTTTTCAGAATGCCCGCGCTTGCCGGACGCTTGCCAGCGCTGGTGATCAATCACGGCACCGGCGGCACCACCCAGCCGAATGGCTTCACCGACCGGCGGGCGCAGGAAATGAGCCCATGGGGCTTGTTCTGCATCGGCCCCGACCTGACCCATACCCAGGGCGCGGTCGTGGACTTGGAGACCTTCGGCTATTCCCCGGAAAACCTCGCCCGCAATCTTGCATGCATCGCCGTGCTTTCGACGCGCAGCGATGTCGACCTGAACCGCCTCGCGATGTGGGGCCATAGCCGCGGTTCGTTCAATTCGATCGGCGTGGCCTCCGTCCTGGGAAAGCGTCTTCGTGCGCTCGGCTTCAGTGCCGGTGGCGTGACCGAAGACCCGCTTGAAGCATCCATTCCAACCGTCGCCGAGGCCGCCGGAATCACGGCACCCACCATCCTGTTTCACGGAAGCACCGACAACGTGGTTGCCTCCTCCACTTCGCTTCTCTTGCAAACTCAACTGAGCGCACGCGGCATCCCTAACAACCGGATGATCTACGATACCACCGGCTTCAGCGCCGGCGATGCCCACAGCATCCAGAATGTCCCCGCCATCAATAGCGACATGCTCTCCCTGTGGCATGCCTGGTTGATCTCGCACGAGGTGCTGCCTTGAGCGCGGCACCACCGCAGGCGTCCCCGAAAGTGGGGACGCAGGAAATCGATTTCCCCATTCCCATCCGCCGGCCGGGGGCCTAGGGTGCGAGTGAACCCATGGCCATCCTGACCGACCGGAAATCGACGCGCGAATATGATGTCATCATTGTCGGCTCCGGCGCGGGCGGCGGGATGATGGGCATGCTTCTCAGCCTCCACGGCGTGAAGGTGCTGATGCTGGAGGCCGGGCGGAACTATGATCCGGTGAAGGAGACGCCGATGTTCAACACGCCGGACCAGGCCCCGCTGCGCGGGAAGGGCACGGCGGACCGTTTCTTCGGCCACTACGACGCCACGGTCGGCGGCGGCTGGCAGGTGCCGGGCGAGCCGTATGGCGACAAGGAAGGCACACAGGAGGAATTCTGGTGGTGGCGGCCACGCATGCTGGGCGGCCGGACCAATCACTGGGGCCGCATTTCGCTGCGCTTTGGACCCTACGACTTCAAGCCCAAGTCCCGCGACGGCCTCGGATACGACTGGCCGATCTCCTACGACGACCTCGCACCTTATTACGACAAGACCGAGATGATGGTCGGCGTGCATGGCTCGAACGAGGGCATGGAAAACACGCCCGATTCATCTCCCGGTGTGCTCCAGCCTGCGCCCAAGGCGAGGGTTGGCGAGCTGCTGGCCAAGAAGCATTGCCGGGGGCTGAACATCCCGGTCATTCCGATTCACCGGGCCGTCTTGAGCGAGCCCATGAACGGCCCGAAGCTCGCCGCGAAGCTGTTTCCTAACAACCCGCTCGCACAAAAACTGGTAGGCGACGACATGTCGGCGCGGGCCGCTTGTTTCTGGGCCACCGAGTGCGGCCGCGGCTGCTCGATCCGCGCGAATTTCCAGAGCACCACCGTCCTACTGCCGCCGGCACTCGCCAGCGGCAATCTCGACATCATCACCGACGCAATGGTCCGCGAGGTCCTAACAGACGCCTCGGGCAAGGCAACCGGCGTGCATTACATGGATAAGGTCACGCGCATCGACTCGATCGCAAAGGCCCGCGTAGTGATCCTCAGCGCCAGCACCTGCGAGACCGCGCGCATCCTCCTCAATTCGAAGAGCACGCTCTTCCCGAACGGCCTCGCCAACAGCAGCGGCCAGGTCGGCAAGAACCTGACAGACAGCGTGGGTTCATCGCTCGCCGGCCACATTCCCGCGATGGAAAGCCTGCCGCCTTACAACGAGGATGGTGCCGGTGGCGGCCACGTCTACACACCGTGGTGGAACTACAAGACGCAGGAGTCCCTCGACTTTGCCCGCGGCTATCACATCGAGATCGGCGGCGGCCGCCACATGCCATCGATGGGTTCACTCGGCCTGCTCGATACCACCGCTCCCGGCGTCTATGGCAAGAAGCTCAAGGACGAGGCACGCCGCTACTTCGGCGCGGTCATGGGCTTCGCCGGCCGCGGCGAGATGATCCCCAACGAACACTGCTACTGCGAGATCGACCCGAACCGCGTGGACCAATGGGGCATCCCGGTCCTGCGCTTCCACTGGAAGTGGTCGGACCACGAGGTCAACCAGGCGACCCACATGCAGAACACCTTCGCCGACATCATCAACTCGATGGGCGGCAAGGCGACGCCGCGCCCCGGCCGCGAAGCACTCAACAAACCCGGCGAGATCATCCACGAAGCCGGCACCGCGATCATGGGCAGCGACCCGAAGGCCTCTGTCGTCAATTCTTTCGGCCAGACCTGGGACGTGAAGAACCTGTTCCTGATGGACGCCTCCATCTTGCCGTCGAACCCGGACAAGAACCTCACCCTCACCGTGCTCGCCCTCGCCTGGCGATCCTCCGAGTTCCTGCTCGATGAGATGAAGAAGGGCACCATCTAACAAGCAAGCACCCGCACGCCATGAACCCATCCCCACTTTCCCGCCGGGACATCTTCAAGCTGGTCGCTGCCGCCAGCGCCGCAGGTGCGCTCGCCCCCGCCGGTGCCGAACCGCCGAAACCACTGACCCGGCATTTCAAGAACACCCTCAGCGATCCCGACTACGCCCATCCCTCGATCCCGTGGGACAAGCCGCTCGAGAAGTCCGAACTCGCGACGCTGGCCGTCCTGGTCGATCTCATCCTGCCTGCCGACGAAACCTCGCCCGCCGCCTCCTCCATCGGCGTGCACGACTTCCTCAACGAATGGGTCGGCGCGCCCTACACCGAAAACCGCGTGGACTACGAGATCATCCGCGGCGGCGTGGCTTGGATCAATACCCAGGCCTGGAAGCTCCACGGCAAGGCCTTCACCGAAGCCACCGCTACCCAACAAACCGCCATCCTCGACAGCATCTGCGACGCCACCAAGGCCCCGCCCGAACTCGCCTCCGGGGTGCGGTTCTTCCAGAAGCTCCGCACACTCACCCTCGGCGGCTACTACACCCACCCCGCCACCTGGAAGAGCCTCGGCTACGTCGGCAACACCCCCATCGCCGGTCCATATCCCGGCGTGCCGGAGGAGATCATCAAGCTGCTGGGGTTGGAGGGGCTGTGACTCTACTGTCCTCCTGAAAGGGCGCTCCACAAGAACAGCCCCGTGTGGAAGTCACGATCGTAGATATCTTTCCACATCAGCGAATGCAGCGTGAGACTGTAGCGATCGAGAAACGCTTCGCTATTGGTCTTTCCAAGCAACCGATCAAATCGCTCGGGCGATGGAACATGAGCGATGAACAAGAGACAATGGGTGACTGTCCCCCCGTAAATCCTCGCGGATTTCGCGAGCTTTGGAACGGCAGATTCCAAGATTTCAGATCCCTCCTCGACCTTCTTTCCATGGACCTTGTCCAGCAGATAGGAATTCCCAAAATGGCGCACCTTGGTTGAAGCATGGGACTCGACCTCCAAAATCACCTCAGCCGATAGCGGCGCGGTGAAACTGATGGATTCGCCAACAGGAGGTTGTCGTCCCCAGCCCAGTCGACCGGCGACATTCGTCTCCGGGATTTCACCTCCGAGCACTTTCGTTTGGCTCCACAACCACTTCCCGGGACTCAACACCTCACGAAGACCATACAGGCCGTGAGGGGATTGATCCCGATCGATCTTCCGGATCTCAAGAAGGTAGTCATCCTGCCACATGGCCGTGAGCAGATCACGGTTCGGCGAGCCACTTCAAGTAAGCGGGCAACCCCGCCGACACCGGCAGCGCCAAAATCTCCGGCACTTCATACGGGTGCAACTCACGGATCGCTGCTTCAAGGTCGGCGTAGCGGGCCGTCTTGATCAGCGCCAGCACCTCACACGCCCGCTCAACCGTTCCCTCCCACCGGTAGATCGATTCCACCCCCGGCAGCAGGTTGACGCAGGCCGCCACTTGCCTTTCCACCAATGCCGCGCCAATCTGTCGCGCCTGATCGAGATCGGGGAAGGTGCAGAGGACGACGACAGGTTCCATGCGCACTTCCTAACCGCGGTCCGGCGCAAATTGAACCGCCAAGACGCAAAGGACGCCAAGTTTACCGACCCGGTGACCTTGGCAGCTTGGCGGCGAAGCCTCCCGACCGACCCTTGAAGCCCGGATTCCTCGACAAACTACTCGCGCGCATCGACCGGATCGACCCGGCCGAGGCCCGGCAGCTTTTGGACCGGCTGGTGCGGGAAAAGGGCTTCCTGGAGCAGGTCTTCGAAGCGCTCCACGAGGGCGTGATCGTGCTCGATGAGGATGGCGAGATCAGTTTCATCAATGGCGCGGCATGCCGGTTTTTCGGGATCGATGCCGAGGCAGCGCCGGGCATGACGGTCACCGCCTGCATCCCGGGGCTGGAGTGGAAGTCATTGGCCAAGCCGGGCACCGCGGTGTCACGGGACTTGGAGATCTTTTATCCGGAGAACCGCTTCCTGAATTTCTACCTCTCGCCGATCCAATCGGGCGAGGGCTCGGCGACGGTCGGCTGGGTGATGCTGGTGCGCGACCTGACCACGACCCGGCAGGAGGCGGAAATGACGCTAGAGACGGAACGGCTGAATGCCCTCACGCTGCTCGCCGCCGGGGTGGCGCATGAGATCGGCAACCCGCTCAACTCGCTGGACATCCACCTGCAATTGATGGCGCGGAAGCTGAAGAAGCTGCCGCCCGGCGACCGCCAGCCGCTCGAAGAGAATCTCGACACCGCACGTCGCGAGATCCAGCGGCTCGATACAATCCTGCGGCAATTCCTGCAGGCGATCCGCCCGACAACCCCGCACCGCGAACGCTGCGACCTGACCCACGTGCTGCGCGACGCGGTGAAGCTGCTAGAGCCGGAACTGGAGTCCCGCCACATCACGGTGGAGTTGGACATGGACGAGGAGTTCCCCGCCATGGAGCTGGATGCCGGGCAGTTCCAACAGGTCTTCTACAATCTGCTCCGCAACGCTTATCAGGCACTGGCCGGCAAGGACGGCGTGATCCGGATCGAGGCCCACGCGAACGACTTCGAGGCGACACTTTCCATCGAGGACAATGGCAGCGGCATCCCGTCGGAGCAGATGGGCTCGCTATTCGAGCCTTATCGCACGACCAAGCAATCGGGCACCGGACTGGGGCTGCTGATCGTCCGCCGCGTGGTGCGAGAGCATGGCGGCGAGATCGAAATCCAGAGCGAACCCGGCGCCGGCACCCACATCCTCATCCACCTGCCGCGCGGACCGAAGCCGGTGCGGCTGCTGGAGCCGCCAGTGAGCATCATCGACATCGACTGAGGCGATTGTCGGCCATCAAACCAATCTCCAATCGGAAATCATCAATCTTCAATGGATACCCCCACCCTGCTCATTGCCGACGACGAAAAGGCCACCCGCGATGGCCTGCGTTCCGCCTTGGAAGAGGAGTTCGAGGTCTTCACAGCGTCGAACGTCGCCGAGGCCATGAACGTCCTGAAGGCCGAGCCGATCGACCTGCTGCTGACCGACCTGCGGATGGGTGGCGACTCGGGGATGGACCTGCTCGACCAGGCGATGGCGCTACCGCAGCCTCCCGTGGCGATCATGATGACCGCCTACGGCTCGGTGGACACCGCGGTCGAGGCGATGCGCCGCGGGGCTTGGCACTTCGTCACCAAGCCACTGAATCTCGACGAGGTGGAGATGCTGCTGAAGCGCGCGCTGCGCAGCCGCAAGCTGGAGTCGGAGAACAAACAGCTCCGCGCACAGGTCTCCGACAATACCGGCCTCGAAAAGCTGGCGGGCAAATCCCCAGCGATCCAGCGGGTCATCGACGTCGTCCGGCAGGTCGCACCGACCCGCGCCACCGTGCTGATCGAAGGCGAGAGCGGCACCGGCAAGGAGGTCGTGGCCCACGCCATACACCGCCTGAGCGGCCGGCCGGCCGAGAAACTGGTGATCGTTCATTGCGCGGCGCTTGCCCCGCAGATCCTTGAGAGCGAACTATTCGGCCATGAAAAGGGTGCCTTCACCGGCGCGGTGCAGCGGCGGATCGGGCGCTTCGAGCAGGCCGACGGCGGGACGCTCTTCCTCGACGAAATCGGCGAAATCGACGCCTCGATCCAAGTGAAGCTGCTGCGCGCCCTGTCCGAACGGACGATCGAACGGGTCGGCTCGAACACGACCGTAAAGGTCGACGTCCGCTTGGTGGCAGCCACCAACAAGAACCTGGCCGCCCTGGTGGCGAAGGGCGATTTCCGCGAGGACCTGTATTTCCGTCTGAATGTGGTGCGCGTCGAAATGCCGCCATTGCGGGCCCGGGCGGAGGACATCGTGCTGCTGGCCGGCTCGTTCTTGAAGGAATTCGCCGATGAAAATGGCCGGCCGGTGAAGCCTTTGACCGATGCCGCCCTGCGGGTGCTGCGCTCGTACCCATGGCCGGGCAATGTGCGCGAACTGCGGACCGCGATCGAGCACGGCGTGGTGATGAGCAACGAACCGGTGATCGACCTGCACCACCTGCCGGCCTCGGTGCTGGGGGAAATGCCGGTGTTCCCGATGCTGTCGCCCGTTGCCGCGAGCCCGGTGACGAGTCTGGAAGGGGGGAAAATCCCCCTTGCCGGGGGGGGGGAATTCAACTTGCATGCGCTCGAAACCAGCGCCATCCGCGCGGCTTTGGCGCAAGCCGGAGGCAACCGGACGCGGGCCGCCGAGCTACTCGGCATCAGTCGCCGGACCCTGCAGCGCAAGCTGAAGGAAGAAGAGGACTGACTTGCCCGTCGACGGCGCGAACGAATTCCCCATGAGCAGCCTTCCCTCTTCCCAGTTCGAGACCGCGGTGATGATCCGCCGCATCTTGTTCTTTCTGGTGCTCGTCAGCTTCACCCTGCTGCATCTTCTTCCGCTGTTCCGGGGGCTGGACTCACCGCAGGCGATGGAGCAGGCGCAGATCGCCCGCCAGATCGCACGCGGCCAGGGCTTCACCACGAAGATGATCCGCCCGCTGGCCCACTACGAGGCGGAGAAGGCGAACGAAGGCGCGGTGAATTTCACCGACTTCAAGGACACCTACCACGCGCCGCTCAATCCCCTCATCATGAGCGCGGTGCTCAAGTTGGTCGGTGCTGACAAGGAAGGCGCCTGGCCGATGGGCAAGAACGAGCTGATCTATCCGCTGGACCGGGTGATCGCACTGGTTTCGACGCTATTCTTCCTGATGTCGATCGGCGTCACCTACCTGCTGGTGGGGAGGATATTCGACGCGAAGATCTCGGGGGTCACCGCGGTGCTGATGCTGCTCTGCGACCTGATGTGGAAGTTTTCCCAAAGCGGCCTTCCGCAGATGCTGTTGCTGCTGCTCTTCAGTTGCGGGCTGTATTTCACCTACCGCGCGGTCGAGGCATCGGAGGAAGGAAAGATGCCCTTCGGTCATGCTCTGGCGGCCTCGGCGTTCTTTGTGCTGATGGTACTGGCCCACTGGATCACCGCTTGGATTTTCCTCGGCTTCCTGATCTATGCGGCCTTCTCCTTCCGTCCGCGCGGGGTGGTGGCGCTGTCGGCCTTCGCGTTGCTGGCGATCGCCGTGGCATGGCCGATGATGCGAGCGAGCGATTTCTCCGGCCAGCCGTTCGGCACAGGTTTCTACGTGCTCTACAACGGCCTGGGAAGCGGCACCGAGTCGTCGATCATGCGCAACCACGACCTGCAAAGCGCGCCGCTGTCGCTGGACGGATTGCTCGTCCGGATCCTCGGCACCACGCTGGTGCAGACCTCTGACCTGCTGCCCTTCCTGGGCGGCATTCTGGTCGCGCCGCTGTTCTTCGTGGCGCTGCTGCACCCGTTCAAGCGGGCCTCGATCGCAAATTTCCGTTGGGGCATCGTGCTGATGTGGCTCTTCGGCGCACTGGGGATGGCGGTCTTCGGGATTGATCGCGCGCGCCAGCTTCATCCCAACCAGATCCACATTTTGTTCGCGCCGGTGATGTCGGCCTACGGTCTGGCATTCATCTCGATCCTGTGGAGCCGCCTCGAGGCGATCACTGCGGTTCCCTTCCTGCGCAATGCCCACTATTTCGCGGTGGTGGCCCTGTCCGCCGCCCCGATGATCCTGTCCGCACCGGACAAGATTAAAATCGGCATGGCGGTTCGTGATCGCGGCTACCCGCAGTGGCCGCCCTATCTGCCGTCCGTGCTCAATGACAAGATCCCCAAGCTGCTCGCACCGAGCGAGCGCGAGGCCGAAACGACTCGCGTGGTGGTCTCCGACCAGCCTTGGGCGGTGGCTTGGTATGCGGATGAAATCAGCCTGTGGCTGCCGAAAACCAAGCGCGGCTTCGAGCAATTGGAGGACCGTGCGAATGCCCTTGGCACGCCCTTCGCAGGCATCCTGGTGACCCCGAGCTCGACCGCATTCGAGCCGGCACCGGTCGTGCGCGAGCAGTACGGTGAATTCGCCTCGCTGGTATTCAACGGCCTCACGCTCGATATCACCGCGCCGGGGGTCAACCGCGTCGGACTCTCGATCTTCGACAAAGATCCCAAGCTCGCCGACATTTACCGCCGCTACCCCTACCCGGAGCCGCTGGCCGGCACCGAGATCCTTTACTACGGCGAGCGTCGTGCCGAAGCTCCCAATCCCTAGCCTGATGCCCGCCCGCAGGAAATCCGCCGACGGTCAAAACGGCGACAACCCGACCTTCGAATCCGCCTTGGCGGAACTCGAGGAGATCGTTGCCGTCATGGAGGAGGAACAGCTCCCGCTGGAAGAATTGGTCGCTCGCTACGAAAAGGGCTCGAAATTGCTGGCCCGATGCGAAACGGTCCTCGCCTCCGCGCGGAAGCGCCTCCAGACCATCAGCGCCCGCGCCGAAGCGGCTGATCCGGAGACGGCCACCGCGGAAGACGATGAATTGCCCGGCGCGCCGGCCGAACACGACGACGATGACGACATCCGCCTCTTCTGAGCCCCCCGCCCTCGGGCCGCTCCTCTCCGCCATCCGCACTCCCGAAGACGTCAAGACGATCGCGGAGGCCGATCTTGTGAAGCTGGCCGCGGAGGTCCGCCACTCGCTCATCACCTCGCTTTCCCGCACTGGCGGCCACCTCGGGCCGAACTTGGGCGTCGTCGAGCTGACCATCGCGCTGCACCGGGTCTTCTCCACGCCGAAGGACAACTTCGTCTTCGACGTGGCCCACCAGGGCTACGTCCACAAGATGCTCACTGGCCGCGCCCCGGACATCCACACCATCCGCACCTACAAGGGGCTGAATGGCTTCCTGCTGCGCAGCGAGTCGGATCATGACTCCTACGGCGCGGGTCACGCTGGCACCGCTCTCTCCGCCGCCCTCGGCATGGCCGCCGCCCGTGACCTGGCGAAGGAAGACAGCCACGTCGTCGCCGTCGCCGGTGATGCCGCCTTCACCTGCGGCCCGACGCTGGAGGCGCTCAACAATATCGCCGAGACGACCAAGAAGTTCATCGTCGTGCTGAACGACAACGAGTGGTCGATCGACAAGAACGTCGGAGCCATCGCGCGCTACTTCAATGCGCTGCAGACCCACGCGACCTACGCGAGCGTGCGCAATTCCGCGGCGGATTTTGTCGAACGGATCGCCGGCAAGGCCGTGCGCAAGCTCGCCCACAAGGTCGAGGAAGGTGCCAAGAACCTGCTTTTCCCGAATGTCCTCTTCGAAAAGTTCGGCCTGCGCTACTTCGGCCCCATCGACGGCCATGACCTGCCGCTGCTGGTCCGCACCTTCGAGCACCTCAAGACGCTCAACGAACCGGTGGTGCTCCACATCATCACCGAGAAGGGCCGCGGCTATCAGCCCGCGCTCGACAACCCGGGCAAGTTCCACGGCCTCGGTGCCTACAAGATCGAGGACGGCTCGACCGACCTGTCCGCCACGCCGACCTGCTCGGATATCTTCGGCCGCACCGTGACTGACATGGCGAAGGCCGACGAACAGATCGTGGCCATCACCGCCGCCATGCCCGGCGGCACCAAGCTGGAAATCTTCAAGAAGGAGCTGCCGCAGCGTTACTACGACGTCGGCATCGCCGAGGAACACGCCGCGCTTTTCGCCTGCGGCATGGCGACCAAGGGCATCAAGCCCTTCCTCGCGATCTATTCGACCTTCATGCAGCGCGCCTATGACATGATCATTCATGACATGGCGTTGCAGCACCTGCCCGTGCGCCTGTGCATGGACCGCGGCGGTCTCTCCGGCGACGACGGCCCGACGCACCATGGCCTGTTCGACATCGGCTACCTGCGCCCGGTTCCCGGTATCGTCCACATGCAGCCGGCCAGTGAGCCGGAGTTCGTCGCGATGCTGAAGTGGATGGCCAACTACGAGGCTGGCCCGTCCGCCATCCGCTACCCGCGCGGCCCGATCAATGGCACCTCGCTCGACGCGCCGGTCGCGCCGATCGAACTCGGCAAGGCGATCGTCGAGGCCGAAGGCACCGATGTCGCCTTGATCGGCCTCGGCACCCTCTTTGAGATGGCGAAGGAAACCAAGGCGCTGCTGGAAGCCAAGGGGCTCTCGGTCGCGCTCATCAATCCCCGCTTCATCAAGCCGCTTGATGGTGCCGTCTTCGAGCGCTTCGCCCGCCAGTGCAAGGTGGTCTGCACCTTCGAGGACCACGTGCTGCACAATGGCTTCGGCTGCGGCGTGATCGAACTTCTTCACGATGCCGGCGTCACCACCCCGGTCGAGCGCATCGGCTGGCCGGACGAATTCGTCGAGCATGGCAAGCCGGACATTCTCATGAAGCTGCACGGCCTGACGGCGGAAGCGGCGGTCGAGAAGGTGATGCGGCATTTCTAACATGCTCTGGTTCCTCAAGCTGACTTCCCCCCTCGTCCTCGTGATTCGCGAGGGAAAGGTCAGCTTGGCGAAAGGGCGGCTGCCCGGCACCGCCGCCCGGGAGATCCAGGGAATCCTCGCCGAGGCGGACGTCGCTTCCGGCACCATCCATGCTGATGGTGCCAAACGATTCCATTTCTCCCGCCAGATCCCGGGAGAGTTGCATCAGCAATTGAGAAACGTCCTCGTTTCCACGTAACCGGTCTCCATGGCGACGATCCACTACGAAGGGCTCGATGGCTGGTGGAAGTCCGCCGCCTTTTGGGGAGCCCTCGGCATCTTCCTCACGATCACGAAATCGCCACCCATGCCGTGGGTGATCATCGCGATCGTCGTCGGCGCGGCCACCGGCGGAGCGAATGCCTTCTGGCTCTCGAAGATGAAGACGAAGGCCATTTCCATTAGCGGGTGGGTCGGACTGCTGGTCTTCGCGGGACTGCTCTATCTGCTGACGAATACGAATCCATTGCTCCGGGTCCCGACCATGGGCTTCTTCGCTCTCGGCTGCCTGTTCACCTCCGCGAACAGTCTGGTCTTCGGCATCGTCGGAACCCGTGCCATCAAGGCGGTCAACACGAAGAACGCGAGCTGGCTGAGCAAGCTGGACCCGCCTGCAAAACGGACCGGTCCGCCGCCGCCAGCACCCGCCGATCAACTTTCGAACCGTGAAGCCTTCCTCGCCGCCTTGCCCGCCGCGATGCAGGCGGAATTCCGCCGCGAAGTGGTCGAAGTGATCGAGGCGACTCCTTTCCGCAGCCTCGAGAGCCTGCCGCCGACCGCTTCTGCTCTCGGAGGTTCGCCGTTTCTGCCACCCGGAACTCCTTGGCCGGAGCGAAACGGCAAACCGATGCAGTTCCTGGCCATGCTCAATCTCGCGGAGATCGCCGCTCCCGCAGGCGCACTTCCCGCGGCTGGGCTCCTCGCGATCTTCTACGACAGCCACGAACAGCCTTGGGGTGGCGAGCCCGAAGACTTGGGCTCATCCGTGATTCTCTACACTCCCGATCCGGCAAGTGCCCTGCCTGCGAAGGCACCCGGGGAAACCGGCCCCTCCCCGCTACGCCAGCCGGTCGCCTTCCGCCGCGCAACGGCACTGGCCCTGAGCGACGCCCAGGAATCCGACTTCTACGCCCTGGTCCGCGAGTCCCCTGGCGACGAGAAATCGCGACTCACCGCGCTCCATGAAACGATGCTGGAGTCTGAACCTCGTGGTCTGCGGGTGATGTCGCCTCCGATCCTCATTCAAGGAGACATGGACCACGATCTGGAGGTTGCCGCCGCGGCCCATGGCTTGCCTGAGGATACCCGCTGGACCCTGCTGATCCAGCTCGACTCGAATGACGACCTCGACTGGAGCTGGGGCGACGCAGGGACCCTCTATTTCTGGCTCCCCAGCGACGACCTTGCGGCAGGACGCTTCGATCGGGTCTGGACGATCCTCCAGTGCCATTGAAAATCCCCGCCATGGCCCAGTTCGTCGAGCGCATCGCCATCGAGTGGTATGAAGTCCAAGCCGGCCGCGTCCATGTCCGGAAGGGCCATCCTTCTCACCTCAAGTTGAACGCCCTGAAGAAGCTCTTCGAAACCGAGAAGGTCCCCGGCATCACCAGCTTCTGGACGACCCGGGACCGGTGCATCCACTTCAAGCTGAACTTCCCCCAGCACCTGCGCCCCGCGGTGCGGGCGATCGTGGATCCGTAGTGCCGCTAGCCACCGGGGGTCAAGCCCTCCGGGATGGTCTCCAGCACCTTGGCCCGCAGCGACTCATCCGGAATGCGCATCGCCCACGTCCGCGCCGCCTCTTGATCCCGTCGCCACAGGAAATTGACGAACGTGTGGACAGACGCGGTATAGGCGGGGCTGCCGGGGTTGTTCAAAACCCAGTCACCTGCAGCCGCCGTATCGCGTTGGCACCATGAGTTCATGGCATTGATGGTGGCGCTTTCGTTGCCCGTGCGCCCCGCCCATTCCATGGCCTGGACCGGATCGCGCTCGGCAAAAGCCTTCGCGGTGTTTCCCAGGATCCCGCCTTCGGCGGCCCACGGCTCGTCCAAATTCTTCTCCAGCCACGCTGCCGCCTTATCCGGTTCGAAGGCCCGCTTCACCTCGGAGATCCTCTGGGCAAGGCCTTGGATATCCTTCGCCGGTGCTCCGGCCTTCTGAATCCCGGCGAACCATTCATCCAGCTCCTCCTGTCCTCCCTGGCGGCTGATCGCCTCCACCACCACATCGTATTCCCCGCGCATTCCGAGCCCGCTCTTGAACAGCCACTCGGCCGCAGCCTTGGGATCGACATTGGCCCAGCCCTTCACCATTCCATAGATGAGGGTCCGGTCACCGGTCGCCATCTCAGGGCTTGATTCCACATGCCGGAGGGCGGCTGCAGGATCGGTCTCCGCCCAATGAAGCATCGTCTGGTTTCTCGCCTCGCCTTTGGCCGCCGAGTTCCAGTCCTCGAATTCCGGGCTCTGGATAAACGCCAGCGCCGCCGCCGGATCGCGCCTCCCCCAGCTCGCCCATAGCCGCGTCCACTCGGTGGCATTGCCGCAGCCGCGCAGGTCACTTTCCCGGATCAGGGAAAGGATGGTGGCATAGTCCGCCACATCGGTCCGCTCCAGCATGTTGTCGAACCTCGTGAACCGGCGCTGCTCCACACTATCGCGAAAGATCGAGCGAACCGACTCCGCGAAATCTTTCGACTCCTTGGGAGTCTGGCGACGCGCCCTCGGCCCACCGGTGGAACCATCCTGCGAGACACCCTCATGTCCCGTTCCTCCCTGACGCGAAGACTTCGCCGCATCACCCGCAGCATCCCCCCCATCAGCCGGGCGGCCCAACAACCAGCCCCCCAAACCTCCGGCAACCAGACCCGAAACGAAAATCGCGGCAGCTCGCGAACGGATGATGGAAGATGATGGCATGGGCAGGAAGTCCTCGGCTTAGAGCAAGAAAGATCCTTCCGAGAATCTCCTGATAGCGAATGAACCCTCCCGTCCATTCCCCCTCAAGCATCTTCGTGCACTGATATCCACTAGGACGTCTCACCCTTGCCACCGGGAGCACCGAATTCATCCGGCTTGGACGGTCAAGAATCCCCGGGAGCGCCGGTCTTCAGACCGGCCCGATTGGTCCCCCGCTGTCCTTGAAGACCAACGATCCCCACAGAGTCAGCAATCCTCACCTCGCCGAAACACCCGTGGCCCTGCCCGTCCCTCGTCAAACTTGGCGAACTTCGCGTCTTGGCGGTTCCCATCGCCCGCCGCTCCGGCATAGAACGTCCCCGCGATGCCCGCCGCCCGCGTCCTCATCGACGGCCCTTCAGAGCTCGTCTTCGACTACGCCATTCCCGACGGCCTGAACGTTCAGCCCGGCTGCCGCGTCCGCATTCCCCTGCGCAACAAGCTCTCCCAAGGCACCGTGCTCGATCTGGTCGAGCAACAGGGTGACCTCGGCTTCTCGCTCCGGCCGCTCCATTCGCTCAGCGATCCCGAGCCGCTGATCACGCCGAACCTGCTGAAAGCCGGCCGCTGGATCGCCGGCTACTATGGATGCAGTATCGAAAGCGTGATCCGCGCGCTGCTGCCGGAGGCCGTCCGCACCGAGGACAACTCGGCCAAGGTCCGCAAGACGGTCGTGCTCGATAGCGAGCCTTCACCCGAGATCCTCGCCAAGCTCCAGAAGCGTGCCCCGAAACAAGCCGCCATCCTTTCCCTGCTCGCCTACGCACCGGAGAAGAAGATGGCCCTCGCCGACCTCGGCGACGGGGCCTCTGCATCGGTGAAATCCCTCGCCAAGCAGGAACTCGTCCGCCTCATCGATGAGGAGGTCCGCCGCGATCCCGAAGCCGACGGCATTGAGGAAATCCTCCCCGACTCCCCGCTCCCGCTCAATGACGAGCAGGAAGCCGCGCTGAAGGTCGTCCTAGCGTCCCTCCACTCTCCATCCTCAGAGCTCAAGTCTCCCATCCTGCTCCACGGCGTCACCGGCTCGGGCAAGACCGAGGTCTACCTGCAAGCCGCCCGCGCCACACTCGATCTTGGCAAGACCGTCCTCGTCCTCGTCCCCGAGATCTCTCTAACACCGCAGACCGTCCGCCGCTTCCGCGCCCGCTTCGCCGGCATCCAGGAGCAGGTCGCGGTGCTGCACTCGAATCTTTCCCAAGGCGAGCGCTTCGACGAATGGCACCGCATCCGCAAGGGCATCGCGCGCATCGTCATCGGCGCACGCTCGGCGGTCTTCGCACCGCTGCCAGACCTGGGGCTCATCCTCGTCGATGAAGAGCACGAGAACACCTACAAGCAGGACCAGATCCCCCGCTACCATGGACGCGATGTCGCCGTGCTCCGCGCCTCACTCGAAGGCTGCGCCATCGTGCTCGGCTCCGCCACGCCCTCGCTGGAGTCGTTTCAAAACACGCTCGATGGCAAGTACCAGCTCGTCCGCCTCGCCAAGCGCGCGGATGGCCAGTCGCTGCCACTGATCCGCGTGCTCGACATGCGGTTGGAGAAGCAGAAGCAAAAAGGCGGCATGGCGATTCTCTCCGACCGCCTGCGCGTCGCTCTTGAGCAACGCCTGGTGAAGAACGAGCAATCGATCCTCTTCCTCAATCGCCGCGGCTTCGCCCGCTCCCTGCAATGCCCCTCCTGCGGCCACGTCTGCATGTGCCCGCACTGCTCGGTGTCGCTGACCTATCACCGCGATGACGAGCGCCTGATGTGCCACATCTGCGGCCATCAGGCGGTGGTGCCCCGCAAGTGCCCCGAGTGCCGAGACCCCGCCATCGCCTTGCAAGGCTACGGCACGCAGAAGGTCGAGGAGATCCTCGCGAAGGTGCTGCCGAACGCGAAGATCGCCCGCATCGATGCCGATGCCATGCGCAAGAAGCACGCGCTGCGCGACTTGCTCAATGCCTTCCAAGCCCGCAAGATCGACGTGCTCATCGGCACCCAGATGATCGCCAAGGGACTGCATTTCCCGAACGTCACGCTGGTCGGCATCCTCAATGCCGACATCGGCCTCCACGTCCCCGACTTCCGCGCCGGCGAGCGCGTCTTCCAACTCCTCACCCAGGTCGCCGGCCGCGCGGGACGCGGCGAACTTGAAGGCGAGGTCATCGTGCAGACCTTCACGCCGCACTCACCGTCGATCCAGTTCGCCCGCCATCACGACTTCGATGGCTTCGCTGAACAGGAACTCGAGTTCCGCCGCCAATTCGGCTTCCCGCCCTTCGCCCACTGCGCCGTTCTAACAAGCCGCTCGACCCACGAGCGCCGCGCCGAATTCACGCTGCAGACGCTCCACCGCCGTCTCACCGAGGACACGCCACCGGAGATCGTCATCGGCGAGCCGCTGCCAAGCCCGCTGGTGAAGACCCACGGCCAATTCCGCTTCCAGCTCATGCTCCGCAGCCCCAAGGCCCGGGTGCTGACCCGCCACGTCCAGCAAGTGCTCCAAAAGACCCCCCTCCCGGAAGACGTGACCGTGGTCTTCGATATGGACGCGTGGAGCTTCACGTGATCGACACCAGGATCGACGCTCCAGCGAGGGAATATCGAATCGGATTTTTCGAAAATCGTTCTCTTCCAGCGACTTTCAAACGCGAAGGATCGACAGAAAGATCGACGCTCGCGCCCCCTGTCCTCGCTGCAAAATGCTTCCGCCCCAACGGCACCGTGGCGGGCACACGCACCCATTGAAACGACGGTTTTCACGTAGGAAGCCCCTGATCCAGAGTCCCCGGCGGGCTTCGGGTCAGTGTCAGGCATGACACATTCGAACTTGCCGGGGCGGCGGACCGGGTCGATGGGTGACTGTTATTCCAAAAAAACTCCGTGAGTATGAATCCCACAACCGCCAACGAGAAAGACCTGAAGGAGGCCTTGAAAGAGAACCCTGCCGACTGGGACACCCGCAAGCGACTGGCCCACCTGCTCTACGATCAGGAGCGCTTCACCGATGCCGCCAACCTCGTGTGGGCGACCGATGAGATCCCTAACATCGACCTCGAATTGGCCTTCGCCGCACGCGTGCTCGCCAAGGCCGCCCCGCGGAAGGCGATCCGCCTGCTCACCGCTTTGCTCGAGCTCAACCAAGGCAAAGCCGTCCAAAATCTCGGGCTCGCCAATGCCCTGCTCCACCACGGCATGGTGCTACAGGCGGCGCGGTTCTACGGAGCTGCCATGGAAGCCGACCCCGAGCTTGGCAACGCGGACCTCGAGCACTTCATGTTGTGGACCGATGACGAGGAAACCCTGTGGGGCAACTTCAAGAACCGCAGGCCGAGACTCGGCGAGCTGCCGTGGATGAGACGCAGCCTGGAAGAGTCGATGAAGCTCACGGCCTCGATCAGCCGCCACACCACGCCGATCCGCGTGGCGAGCCTGGAGCCGGCCCTCGGCGAGGAGCTGTCGAACGAACTCTACGAGCAGACGCCCGCCAAGCGTGCCCAGCCCAGCCCGCCGCCCGCGGTGACCATCCCGATGGATCGCGTCAACCCGAAGGACCGTCTTTTCGATCCCGACCTCGGCGCGCCCAGCGAACCCGAGCCAGCGAAAAAGCGGGCACGCCCCGCCGCGAAGAAGGCCGCCAAAGTCCCGGAGAAGGCTTCCGCTGTGCCCAAGCCGTCCGCGACTCCCACAACGCCTCAGCCCGATCTGCCATCGACGCCCACAGCCCCCCCAGCAGGGCCGCGCAAGCCCGACATGCCGGCCGCTGCGCCCGCCGCCGGTCCGCGCAGACCCGACATGCCAGCCGCACCCGCCGGAGCTCCGCGCAGGCCTGACCTGCCCTCGACCTCCACCGCGCCTGCTTCTGCCCCCGCTGCGGCCCCGCGCAAGCCCGAGCTGCCGCCCTTGGCCGCACCGACCGTCGGCGGGAATATGCCGGTCCCGCCTCCGAGCTTGCCGGGCGGTGGAAAGGCTCCAGCGAGAACTGCCTCACCGGATCTCCCCGGGCTCACGAAGCTCAAGCTCACGCCCTCGCATCCGTCCAAGTTGAAGATGCCGCCCAAGAGCGAAGACGAAGGCTGATCTTTTTTCAACGTCGCACCGGTCATCCGAAGCCGGTCTCCCGGATCGACTTCGCGTTGGCAGGTCGCTATGGCTTCTGCGATGAAGGCCTTCTCCGCATTCCTCGCCGCGACATTCCTGCTCGGCCGGGCTCCCCTGCCTGCTGCCGAGCAGATCATCGTGCTCGGCGACTCGCTTACCTTCGCCTACGAGGCATCGTTTGCCTTCAACAAAACGATCAATGGCACCTCCTACGGCGACGGCTTTGGCTCCGGAGTCCGAAATTGGATCGAGATACTCAGCTCCAGCTCCTACCGCCAGAACTCCTTCGACCTCGGTGCTCGGGACAGCATTTCAGTATTCAGTCTTAGTCCGTTCGGCTTCGTCCAACTCTACTTCCGCCAGAAAAACAACTGGGCCATTCCCGGGCTCAAGGTGGATCAACTCCGGCGCTTCGTAAGCGGGGATGCCACCGTGACCGAGCTTCTCGCCGAGGATCCCGACTTCGCCAGCCTGAACACAGCGCTGAACTTCTCCGACTTCAACGAAGATGCTGACTTCAACGTCGCCGACCTCGAAACGCAGATCGCCACGACCGCCGAGCGGCTCACGTTCTTCATCGGCGGCAATGACATCAACGCGATCTACGGGACCATCTACGGTGGCGGTTCTCCCGGCGCCTTTGTGGATGACTTCATCGCCGACTCGGCGTTCATCCTCGATTGGGTCCTCGACCTGAATCCCTCCATCCAGATCGTGGTGGTGAATGTCCCGCACGTCGGCATCACGCCTGACGTACAGCTTACCTATCCCACGGACCCGGTGAAAACGGCCCTCGTCACCTCGGTGCTGGCCGATCTCAATTCACGGCTTGCGACGCTGGCCGAAGAGCGCGAACTCGCTTACGCCGATATTTTCACACCCACCTTGCCGCTTCTGAATCCGGCACCGCTCTGCATTCACGGTCTGCAATTCACCAATTCAGGATCGACGACCGGCGACCTGAACTACGTCTGGCTCAATGGCCCGGTCAGCGCGAACTTCCATCCCAATACCAACGCACAGGCAGTCATCGCGAATACCATCGTCGACGCCTTCAACCGACGTTACGCCACCGGCATCGCGCCGCTCACCGCGACTGAAATTCTCGGCGGACTGCTCGGCAAGTCGGCCGCCGCGATCGACATGAACTACGCCACCTGGATCTCCAATCATGCCCTTCCCGGTGCCACGGACATCGATGACTCGGATGGCGATGGCATTCCCACCGGAGTCGAGTTCGGGCTCGGCCTAAATCCCACTCTCAGCGACGGATGGAAGGTGGCGAGCCGCTTGGTCAGCGGGACGAGCGGCAGGGAACTTGAGCTATCTTATCCGCTGCGGCTGACCACCACCACACGCTTTACCCTGCGGCCAGCCTCGGCCGCTAATTCACTCGACCCGTTTATCCCGTTTACCACGCCCCCCGTGCCCGGCGCCGATGGCCTTGCACGTGCTCGCATCTCGGCGACCGGCCCGCGGGCCTTTCTTCGCCTCAACTGCACCCTTCCGTGAGGGGGGACATCGCGGAACGAAGTGCTGTGCCCTCACCGCTCGCAATGTTGATTGGCGGCTTGCCAAACTCGCTCCCCTTCCGGCGCGTGACATGCTAACGCTCCCGCATGCCGTGGAGCACCACCATCGCCGGCCGCACCCACTGCTTCGCCGATCTCCGCATCTTGCTGGCGAAGGCCACTCCGCTGCGTTCGGGTGACGTGCTGGCTGGCCTTGCCGCGGAGTCTGCGGAGGAGCGCGTGGCCGCGCAGTATCTCCTCACCGATCTGCCGCTCTCGCATTTTCTCAATGACCCGCTCATCCCCTATGAGGACGACGAAGTCACCCGCCTGATCCACGACCGCCACGATGCCGCCGCCTTCGCCCCGGTCGCTGGACTCACGGTGGGTGAGTTCCGCGACTGGCTGCTCGCTTACGAAACGGACACGGAAACGCTCACCGCGCTCGCACCCGGCCTTACGCCGGAGATGGTCGCGGCGGTCAGCAAGATCATGGCGAATCAGGACCTGATCCTCGTCGCGTCAAAGTGCGAGGTCATCACCCGCTTTCGCAATACCCTCGGCCAGCGCGGGCGGCTGTCCGTGCGACTCCAGCCGAATCACCCTACCGACGACCTCCGCGGCATTGCCGCGTCCATGCTCGATGGCCTGCTGTTAGGCTGTGGCGATGCGGTCATCGGCATCAATCCCGCCACCGACCAAGCCTCCACCACTTGCGCGCTGCTGGAGCTGATGGACAGCCTCATTTCCCGCTATGAGATCCCCACCCAATCCTGCGTGCTCGCCCACGTGACCACCCAGCTCCGCGCGATCGAGGCGGGGGCACCCGTCGATCTCGTCTTCCAATCCATCGCCGGCTCGCAGGCGGCGAATGCCAGCTTCGGCATCGACCTCGCCATGCTGCGGGAGGCGCGCGACGCCGCGCTTTCACTGAATCGCGGCACCCTCGGCGAGAACGTCATGTATTTCGAGACCGGCCAAGGCAGCGCGCTTTCGGCGGACGCTCACCATGGCATCGACCAGCAGACCATGGAAGCCCGCGCCTACGCCGTGGCTCGCGAGTTCTCGCCACTGCTGGTGAATACGGTGGTCGGCTTCATCGGCCCCGAGTATCTCTTCGATGGCAAGCAGATCACCCGCGCCGGCTTGGAGGACCACTTCTGCGGCAAGCTGCTCGGCCTGCCGATGGGCTGCGATGTCTGCTACACGAATCATGCCGAGGCGGATCAGGATGACATGGACAACCTGCTCACCCTGTTAGGCGTGGCCGGCTGCAATTACATCATGGGCGTGCCCGGCGCGGACGACATCATGCTCGGCTATCAATCGACTTCGTTTCACGATGCCCACTACCTGCGGCAGGTTCTTGGGAAAAAGCCGGCTCCTGAATTCGAAGCATGGCTGGAGAAGACCGGCATCGCCGATCGCGGCGGACGCCTTGGAAAAGACTCCCGCGCCCTTGCCGATGCTCCTGCCGCCCTGGGACTTCTCGCGCCATGAATGACGAAGCCCATCCGCTGAAGCAATGGACCAGCGCCCGTGTTGGAACCGGCCGCACTGGCGGGTCCTTGCCGCACCGCGAGTTGCTTGGCTTCCGCCTCGACCACGCGAAGGCCCGCGACGCCGTCCATGCGCCCTTTGACCCGGCCTCGCTCGCCGCGGAATTGGAATCGCTCGGTCACCCGCTCATCCTCGCACCCTCGCAAGCCAGTGACCGCGCCACCTACCTCCAGCGGCCCGATCTCGGACGGCGGCTTTCACCGGATGGCCGCGAACGTCTCATCGCGGCCAAAGGCGACTACGATCTCGTGTTAATTTTGGCCGATGGACTCTCAGCGACCGCGGCCCATCGCCAGGGACCACTGCTGCTCGGAGCCCTGCTTCCGCTGTTAGAGAACTGGTCGCTCGCTCCGCTGGTGATCGCTCCTTTCGCCCGCGTCGCCCTACAGGATGAAATCGGTAGCACGCTCGGAGCGCGTGCCGCCCTGATCCTCCTCGGCGAACGGCCCGGCCTCGGTTCGCCGGACAGCCTCGGTGCCTATCTCGTTCACGCCCCCCGGCCGGGCAATACCGATGCGAAGCGCAACTGCGTCTCGAACATCCGGCCGGAGGGACTGCCCCCCGCCGCCGCCGCCCACCGCATCTCCTGGCTGCTGCACGAATCCCGGCGGCTCGGTTTCAGCGGCGTGGATCTGAAGGACACCAGCGACGTCACGCGCTTGATCTGAGGATGCCCGCCCCCCTGCCCGGTTAGATTTCCCGGCTGGCCACGATTTCACCGGTTCTTCACAGTCGGGCCACGCTCCGGGCGAATCCGGCGCTCTTTCTTCAAACCCATGAACGTCCTGCTCGTCGAAGACGAACCCGCCATCGCCGACACCTTGGTCTATGCGCTCAAGACCGAGTGCTTCGAGGTCCATCACGCGCTGACCGGCCAGGAAGCGCTCGATGCCTTCGCGGCCAAGCCCTTCGATTTCGCCATCCTCGACATCGGGCTGCCGGACATGACCGGCCTAGACGTCTGCAAGAAACTCCGCGAGAGCTCGACCGTCCCGGTGCTTTTCCTCACCGCCCGCGACGGCGAGGTGGACCGGATTCTCGGCCTCGAACTCGGCGGCGACGACTACGTCACCAAGCCCTTCAGCCCGCGCGAGATCGTCGCCCGCATCCGCGCCATCCTGCGGCGCTCGCAAAACGGCAGCACCGCTCCTGCTTCAGCGAAGCTCCCTGAAGTGCCGACCGGCGTGCTCCACCACGACCCGGCCGCGATGCGTATCCATTGCCACGGCAGCGAACTCGATCTCACCGCCCACGAGTACAAGCTGCTGCTCGTCTTCATGAAAAACCCGCGCCGCGTGCTCAGCCGCGACCAGCTCCTCGACCACGCCTGGGCCGATCCCGGTGCCGTCACCGACCGCACCATCGACGCCCACATCAAGTCGATCCGCGCTAAACTTCGCACCGCGAAAGCCGGTGCCGAAGACCTGATCCAGACCCGTCGCGGGCTGGGCTATTTGTTTGTCCCCTGAAGACAGAAGACTTCAAGACGACAGACAGAAGACTGGAGCCCGCGATGAGCACCTGCCTTTTTCCAGTCTTGCGTCTTCTGTCTTGAAGTCTTCTGTCTCCCTCCCATGCGCCTCACCCGCGTCACCCTGTTCTTCATCGCGCTGATCATCGGCACGGGTCTCTACCTGCTGATGCGCCAGCAGCTTTCCGTGGTGGAGCCGCAGACCTATCAGGCCACCGAGGAATCGATGGTCGATGCCGCCCAGCTCCTCGCTGCCTTCGTCGAGGCCGACCTGAAGGCCGGCGACTTCGACAAGGAACGCTTCGAGGAAGCCTTCCACGGGGCCACGCGGCGGAAATTCGAGGCGCTCATCCATGGCCACCTCAAGGACCATATCCGCCTCGGAGCCTACGTGACCGACGCCCGGGGCGTCTGCCTATTCGATTCCGGCGGCCGGCTGGAGGGCAGCCGCCTTGGCCACATGCGGGACGTCGCCCTCACCCTGGGTGGCAAGTACGGTGCCCGCAGTAGCAGGACGGATGAGAACAACCCCTTTTCCTCGGTGCTCCATGTGGGTGCCCTGATCGGGCCCATCGAAAGCCCCTTCGGTGTGCTCACCGTTTACAAGCCACAGGCCGACGTGCTGCCGATCGTCGATGCCCGCCGCCGCGGCATCTACTGGGGCACCGGGCTCATCGGTGCCGGCATCCTCTTCCTCGTCACCGCCGTCTTCATCTGGCAGTACCGGCCGGTCGGCCTGCTCACCGAGTATGCCCGCGAGATCGAGTCGGGAAAACGCCCGCCGCTGCCGAAGCTCGGGGCGGGCAAGGAAGTCAATACCCTGGCCCGCGCCCTGGAATCGATGCGTGAAGCACTCGAAGGCCGCCGCTACGCCGAGCGCTACGTCCAGACCCTGACCCACGAGATGAAGAGCCCGCTCGCAGCGATCCGCGGTGCGGCGGAACTGCTCGACGAAGAGATGCCGGAAGCCGACCGCCGCCGCTTCCTCGAAAACATCCGCGCCGAATCCGGCCGGGCCGAGCGCCTGCTCAATCGCCTGTTAGAGCTTTCCGCCCTCGAAGGCCGCAGCAGCCTCGAGGAAACCGAGACCGTCGATCTCGTTCCCATCGTCGCCCGCGCCATCGACCAAGCCAAGCCACCGGCCAGCATGGCTCGGGTCACCTTGGACGTTTCTCTCCCGGAGCTTCCGGTGAATGTCCGCGGCGATGCCTTCATCCTGCGCTCCGCGGTCACGAACCTGCTGGAGAACGCCATCGATTTCTCCCCCGCCGGAGCTACGGTGGATATCGTACTTCAGCCGGACGGCGGCATCACCATATCCGATCGCGGCCCGGGCGTCCCCGACTACGCGCGGGAAAAGATCTTCGAGCGCTTCTACTCGCTCAAGCATCACTCCTCCGGTCGCAAGGGCACAGGCCTGGGCCTCACCTTGGTCAAGGAAGCCGCCGAACTCCACGGCGGCTCCATCTCCATCGCAGACCGTGAGGACGGCGGCACGGTCGCCAAGCTGGCCTTGCCGGTCGTGCCATAAGGAGTGTCGACATTCTGTCGACACGGCGTGGACAGAATGTCCACGTTCCTTAATCCCAAAACGTCTTCTCCGCCGCAAACGATGCATGGAACGCATCGATCACGCCCTTCAGCTCGTTCACCTTCGCGCCCTCTTGCGACGCCCGGTCGATCCGCTCGTAGGGATCCTCCTCCACGTTAAATAGCAGCGGCTTTTCATTCGATGCCGCAAATCCGTGGTTGTTGCCGGTTTGCGAGAACAGGCGAGTGTGAAGCTTCCACGGGCCCATCCTCGCACCATAGATCGAACTGTCCGGTTGCCCGGTGTAGATATACCGAAAATCCGCCACCGTCCCCGGAAATGCCGAGGGATTGAGGTAGGAACGGATGTCCCTCCCATCGATGGCCCTGCCGGCAGGAAGCGGCTCGCCGGCAAGCGCGAAAGCGGTGGGCAGCACGTCCATCGTCGAGGCAGGCTGGCGCACCACCGTCGCCGGCAAGATGGTCCCCGGCCAGTACCACACGCCGACCTCGCGGACGCCCCCTTCCCAAGTGGAGCCCTTGCCATCGCGGAATGGCAAGGCGGATCCAACCAATCTACGAGCTTCGCCGTACTTCGGATGGTTCACGTCATTCTGGTGGGAGATCCACGGACCATTGTCGGAGGTGAGGATGACCAGCGTGTTTTGCGAGACACCTTCCTTCTCAAGTGCCGTGACCAGCGCGCCCATCATCTCGTCGATCTCCTCGATGCAGTCCCCGTAGGGGCCGCGCAATGACTTGCCCTTGAAAGCCTCGCTCGCATGCACCGGCAGATGCGGCATGTTCGGCGCGATGTAGAGGAGGAAGGGCTTATCCTTGTGGTCCTTGATGAACTGGATGCCAAGGTCGCGGTAGCGCCTTGTCAGGCCCTCTTGCACTGGAACATTCTTACAGATGTCGCGCTCGATGATCTCGTATCCGGCCACCGGTTCCGTGCCGGAGGCCTTCGAACGGATCAGGTTTGAAGACGGATCGTAGTCATTGGAGACATTGGTCCCTTCCCATACCTCGAATCCATGGGCCAATGGCAATGCCTCCGGCGTGTTGCCGTTCGATGGATTCGGATTTCCCAAATGCCACTTGCCGAAGAAGCCGGTGGCATAGCCGCGCTCCTTCAATCCTTCCGCCAGGGTAACCTCCTTCGGGTGAAGATGGCGCGCCGCCGTCGGTGAAAGCGCATAGGAGTTCAGGCCCGATCGGTGAGGATTGCGTCCCGTCATCAGCGCGTAGCGTGATGCTGAACACGCCGGCGAACCGCTGTAGAACTGTGGAAAATTCGCACCGTCCCGCACCATCCGCGAGACGTTCGGGGTATGAATCGTCGGGTTCCCCGTGTGCGAAAAATCGCCGTAGCCGCTGTCATCCAGAAGGACTACGACGATGTTAGGCTTCTCCAGTGCGGGACGCGCTTGGACGACGGCGCAGCCCAGGGTTAACAACAGGCAGGAAACTCGGATCGGCATCACGGGAACGCCATTTACGCAGCATTCCGCCAGATTCCATCGAAAAACCGCCACTCTACGACAGGAAGGCCGCTAAGCCGCCTGCCAGCGCTTCGCAATCGATTCCAGCTCGTCCGCTTGTGGAAGCGCGTCTTCCCGGCCGAAGTGCTTCGCTTCGAGTGCTACGATCTCCTTCTCGATCGCCTCCTTCATCGCAGGCGTGATGCCCTCGCGCTGCTGCAAGCGCCGCAGGTAGCCGATCACGCTGACCGCATTCATATGCGTCGGTAGCGGAATCAGCACGGGGCCTTCGTAAAGTGGTTCCTTGCGACGTTTCGCGGCGGACACCAGTGCGGCGATCAGCGCGACCAACGCCGCGAGACCACCCACGATCCACGGGCCGAGACGTTTGGCACCACCGCCGAGCGCGACTTGCTCGCCCACCGGCTGGAGATCGACATCGACGTAGCGCTGGCGGACCAGACCGTCTTCCTTGGCCAGCTCCGGCTTCACCGCTGGAAAGTGGAAGGACGCCGGCAAAGTTCCGCCCTTCGGCTTCAGCTCCATCCGCCACTCATGCTCGGCCAGCGGTGCGAGGTCTTCCGCGGCGGCATCCAGCTCGATCACGCGAAGGCCGCGATCCTCGATGTTCCCGACCTCGAAGCCTTCGACGTCCTTCGCCATCAACTCGCCGAGCGGCGGGATCAAGCCATGGGCCGTGGCCTTCACTTCGAGATAGAGAAAACCCTTCTCGGCGTGGCTGCGCTCATCGAGCGTCTGCGCCACCTTCAGATCGCGGACAGGCCGCGGCTCAGCCTTCGACGCATCGATCGGCACTTCCGCCGAGGTCACGGGCAGCACGACGTATCCAGACGTATCGTTGAAATCGAGGTCCATCTTGAGCGGCGGCACCTTGTCCACCTGCGGGCCCTTCGGCTTCAGCAGGAAGTAGGCATAGGGCGTGAGCCGCCAGCCGAATTTCGGGTCGGTCATCGACTCGACCTTGTCATTGTGGAAGGTCAGCGAGACCACCTCGAAATGTTCCTCCAACGCGGCGCGGGCCGACTTCTCGAACTTGTCGCGATAGTCCTCGGTCGGTCGGCCGAAGTTCCACGCGTACTGCATGTTGTTCTGGTTCTGCAGGTACTTCTGGAAGCCGCCGGCCTCGCGCTCGATCTCGCGGGTGTGGCGGAGGTTCACGCGCAGGCCGAAAGGCGTGTCGGTGCCCACGCGGTCGGGGCCATCGACCGTGGCATCCAGCTCGATCTCGGTGATGAGGTCGCGGTAGTAGGCGAGCACCTCGCTCGCATCGCGCATCGCCTCGTGGTCGCCGACAATCGCGGCCGCTCCTTCCAGATAGCGGAGCTTCAAATCGGGCGCGACGTTGGCGAGACGGTTGTTGATGGTGGAGGCGAAGGACTTGAGATGACGGACCTTCGTATCCCCGGGCAAGGCATCGAGCGCGGCCTTGATCTTCGCATACTCGTCGGGCGTCGCGACATGGTTGCTCTTCAGCGCTTCCAGCGATGGTGATCCCAGCGCGCCGTAGAACCAGGTCTCAAACACCGAGGTCGTCTCCTTCGTGGGGTCTTCGAGCGGCAAGGTCTTCGCGTAGTCCGCCGCAGCGGAGGCAAGGGCATCGAGCGCGGCGCGCTTGATCTTGCTGTGCTCATGGTTGCCCTCGAGGCTGCTGCGGTAGTTGCTCTCCTCGAAACGAAGGCCGGCGAGCTGTTCCTCCAAGCGCCATGACTCCGTGGGCTTCTTCAGCAATGCACGCTCAAGAACACCTTGCGCCGCCTGATAGCCGACCAGGATCTGCTCCTGCAATTCCTTGTCCTTACGCTTCGTCTGATAGGCCTGCTGGAGCTTCGGGTTCGGCCACAAGCCAGCAAGGTTCAGCCGCATCTTGCCGACCAGCGTGCCGAGCGTTCGCGAGTCGAGCACGTCGGTCGCTCCGAAGACCGACTCGACCGCCTCCACGCGCCAGACCTCGGCCTGGCTGTGGCAGGATATGAAGGCATCGGCCAGCTCGGTGTGGAAGCTCTCGCCGAGATCGAGCGCGCTGATGCCCTTCACCAGCTCGGCCAGCTCGATGAGGTTCCGCTCCTGCTTCGAACGCGTCAGCGGGATCGCTCCCGACTGGTTGTTGAAGCCGTAGAAATACATGTACTGCGAACGGTAGTTCTGGCCCTCGTTCGGGTTGTTGTTCTCCGTCCACACGCGGATGGTCTCGCGGACCAGCGCCTTCGCCTGCTCGCGATCGGTGGAGGAAAGCGTCTTGATCACCGGCAGCGCTTGGTTCTCCTCCTTCACCTTCAGATGCAGTCGTGCCGAAGCGAGCAGGCACTCGTTGCGCGTCGAGCTTTCGATCGCGGCGAGCCACTTCTCGTCCGGCTTGCACTCGAGCAATTCGCCCGCGCCGATCGGCCGCACGCCGGGGCCCTGATAGCCGGTGTTAGGCCGGCTGAAGAACAGGTTCCCCCACTCATCATACTGCGGGACCATGCGGCGTGAATTGCTCTGGTCCTTTTGCCGCGTGACCCCGGCTTCGTAGGCCCACTGGTCCGCGTAGATCGTGAAGATGCCGGCCCACGCGGCGGGATCGAGATCCTTGGTGGAAAGCATCGTCGTCACCGCGGCGTGCTGGAGCTTGAGCTGCTCGAGCCGCAGCGTCTCATCCGGATTCTCGCGCGTCTGCGCGGTGAGCGTGCCTAGCGAAGCGAGCAGCTCGACACCCTCGCCCTGCGGATTCTTGAAGGTCTTCTCAAGCCATTGCTTGCCGGTGTCATCGCCGAGTTGCGGGATCAGCGAAAGCGCGCGAAACAGCGCCTCGGCCTTCGCCTGAGGCGGTGCCTTGGCATCGGTCAGGAAGGACGTGGAAAGCTCCCATGCCAATGGCAGTGCCTCCTTGCCGGCTTC
The DNA here is from genome assembly GCF_025950235.1 of Luteolibacter arcticus. Taxonomy (NCBI): domain Bacteria; kingdom Pseudomonadati; phylum Verrucomicrobiota; class Verrucomicrobiia; order Verrucomicrobiales; family Verrucomicrobiaceae; genus Neoluteolibacter; species Neoluteolibacter arcticus. The sequence goes on from NZ_JAPDDT010000003.1 coordinate 619,927, forward strand.
CTTCTTGTCGAGTTGGAAGAGCTCGGCGCGATGGCGGGCGATCAGGTTCAGCGCAGCGTAGTCCTTCTTCTCCTTGGAAACTGTTAGATCGGGCAGGAAGACACCGGCATCCTTCACGAAGCCAGCTTCCATCAGGAATTCCGCAGCCCGTTGGCGCGATGCCGGATCCTCGCCGCCGAAGTGCTGGATGCCCTTGGCGATGGCTTCGAAAAACTCTTTCGGCGGACGCGGGTCCTTCGGCAGCAGCTTCGCCAATCCCTGGATCTGCTTCTTCTGCGGCGGCACCGGCGACGCGGCCGCCAGTCCTAACAAATCATCCGGCGACAGCATGGCCGGCTGCGTATGCGGCTTCGAGCCGCGGGCCATGAGTTCTGGTGGTGGCTGGACTTGCGATGGCGCGGAGAGTTTGGCGACGATCGCCTGATAGGTTTCGCCGGAGACCTCTTTCGGCAGGGCGGCGAGGAAATCCTTCACCTTGCCCCAGCGGCCGAGCACCACGTCCCGGCGGAAGACGGCGGCGTCCTGACGAAACTTCTCCAGCTCCTGCTGGGCCTTCACCGCTTCTGGCGAAGGCTGCGGTGGAGCCGGCGGAGCACCTGCTCCCGGTTGAACGGGAGCACCTGGTTGCACCGGAGCGCCCGGCGCGGCAGCGGCAGCGGCACCCGGCTCCACAGGAGGAGCCGGCGGAACCGGTGGAGCTTCCGGAACCGGCGCGGCCGGCGGAGCTTCCTTGGGCACCTCCTTCGGCGCTTCACTGGCTCGCGCTTCTTCCAATCTCGCCGCGAGAATGCCAGCGGGGCTGCGGTCGAATTGCAGTTCACGGAGAATCCCCGCCTTCTGCTGCTCCACGGTCGGGGCCGGGCGGTTCTTGCTTTGCTCGATCAGCTCGCGGAGGCGATTGAAGTCGAGATCGCCACCGGGGCCACCGCCACCCGGCGCACCCGGCGGCATGACCAGGCCGGGTGGCACGCCATCCTGAGGCGACTCGATGATGACTACATCGCCCCCGCTCGCACCCCCAATGATTGCGCCACCCAGCGCGCCACTACTCTGGACGACGATCTGAGCGGAAAGCGGAGCCGTGAGGACGGCTAAACTGAGCAAAGCGGTGCGAGAGTGCATGATGGGACCGAGGAAATGCTAAAGTGAGAACGCAAGATGAGGAGGGACGACACTCCTGTCGTCCTACGAAGAACGGAAGTGGCATTCCCCAGTGAACAGGGACCAGCGAGGCACTCCTGTCGTGCTCGCATGAAGGAATGGGGGACAAGAGTGTCCCCCCTCCTTACAACTCAAGAACCCTGGCCATCCACCGGCGGACCGGCGCTGGCACCGCGGGCGTCTTCCGGCTTCTTGTTGCCGGTCTTGTTCGACGGCTTGTTGCACTTGCCCGACTTGCAGTTGCACTGCTTCGGGATGGCCTTGCCGTAGAGTTCCTCGGGCTCCATGCGGGCGAGGCGGATCGAGGCTTCCAGGTCGTCCGCGTGCTTCGCGGCGGCCTTGTCATCGCCGGACTCGCTGGCGCGCTGGACGAGCAGCTTCTGCTCCTGGCGCGCGGCTTCGATCTCCGGCTCCCAATCGCTGTCCGGCAGGCCTTCCAGCTTCATGAGATAGGTCATGTAAAAACGCGAGGTGGCGAGGGTCGCCAGCGTTTCATCCCGCAGGCCGGCGTGGGCATTCGGGTCCTGCGCCAGCTCATCGGCCAGGGCCGCGAGTTCCTCGCGGGCCTTGGGCAATTCAGCGGCCTCCATGCGTGCCTTGGCAAGCTCCAGGCGGATGCGGCGGGCCTCGCCGACGTTTTCCTTCGGCAGCTTCGCGAGCGCATCTTCGTAGGAAGAAATCGCCCCCTTCCACTCGCTGGAGGCGGATTTCGAAGTCGCCTGGTCGAGGGACGCGGCGGCGGCATCCAGCTTGATCCCGGTCTGGCCAGGACCGTAGTGATAGGCCAAGAGGCCTAGGGGAACCAGGCACCACAAAGTGAGGACGAGTATTTTCATGGCAGTCTCTTAAGTCGCAAGTTGATCGGATTTGTCAGGGAAAGGAAGCGGCGAGTTCCGCGAAGTTTGGAACCGGCGCGGACCGGGATTCCACCGGGAGCCGGCGAAATGAAGGAGTAGTGGCAGCCCGGCGAGCATCGTGGCACCGAGCGCGGTGAGCAGCATCGCCAATTCGCGCTGGCCGGGCAGCCGCGCCATGCCATCGACCTTCAGTGTGCCCAGCCGCTGGAGCATGGCCGTGGGGACGAGCTTGGCATTGCCATCGTGATATTCGCCGCCGAGTCGGGTCGCGATCTGGCGGAGGGTGGTGCCGTCCTGCCGCGAGTGGCGGCCGTCGATGAAGCTGCCCTTCACCGGGTCCCCCACCCCGGCGACCAGCACGCCGCCGACCGACGCGGGCATCCTCGGCATGCCGGTGGCGGGCACCGAATCGCCATCGCTGATCAGAATAAGCGTCGCGGAGTCGCGCGGCCACTTCGCGGCGATCTTGGCGGCCTCCTCCAGTCCATCGAAGATCCGCGTCTTCCCCGATTGGAAAGCGTGATGCATCGGCAGGTCGCCCATGATGTTATGGATGATTTCCAGGTCGCGCGTCTCTTCCACGACCGGCTTCGCGCCATTGTAAACGGCCACGACGGTGGTGTGCAGCTTGTCGTGGGCAGTCCGGGCGATCACCGACTCCAGCACCGAGCGGGCGCGGTCCATGCGGCTCTCCTTCCCGCCGGCACCAGCGTCGCGCAGGCGCATGCTGGGAGATACATCGAGGACAAGCAGCAGGTGCTGGCGTTCCTTCGCCTCGACCTCCTTCACCGCCGAGCGATGCGCCACCGGCGGCAGCAGCAACAACGTCGCCACGCCCCACGTGAGCATCCCGAGCGCGGCGATGCGGACGAATGGCGCGACCTGACCGGCGAGCGCGGCCTTCTTGCCCGGCCCGAATGCCAGCGCCGCCACACTCCGCACCCGGCCGAGGTGAATCCACTCCGCCCCCGTGGCGAGCACGAGCGCGGCAAGGGCCAGCAGCAGCGGGGTGGTCACCATGGCTTCCTAACAGGTTGAACCGCCAAGACGCCAAGTGCGCCAAGTTGGAAAGTGGTTGGCAGTAACCAAGATACCACCGCCCTCAAGAACTTGGCGTCCTTGGCGTCTTGGCGGTTCCATTTTCCGATACTCACCATGGCGTGTGTCTCAATCCGAACAGGGTGAGCAGGTAGAGCCCGCCGATGCCGAGGCCGGCGAGGGCGAAGGGCTGGAAGAAATCGACAGGGTCGGGCGTGACGCGTTTGAGCGGAGCCTTCTCCATCTCATCGATCTTCGCGAAGACTGCTTTCAAGGATGCGGGATCACCCGCCGCGAAGACTTCGCCGCCGGTCATGGAAGCGATCACGCCGACCTCGTCCGGCGGGCTGCCCTCGGCGACATGGACGTCGTAGACCTTGATGTTGTTTCGCTTCAGGCTCTGCGCGATGGCGATGTCCTGACCATTCATGAGGTCGGCGCTCATGCCATCGGTGAAGAGCACGATCATGCGATCGCCCGAGTCACCGGCCAGCATCGTCTTCTCCGCGGACCGAAGGGCCATGCCGATATTGGTGCCGCCGAACCACCCCGGCAGCACGTCGGGCCTGAGGAAGGGCGGCGCGCACTTGAAGGCGGAGACGTCATTGGTGAGCGGCACCCAATTCAGCACCGCGCTGCCGAAGACGGTTAGACCGAAAGCATCGCCCTTGCGGTAGGTGATGAAATCATTCACCGCGCCCATCGCGGCATCGTAGCGCGTGCCGGAGCCGAAGTTCGCCATCATCGAGCCGGAGACATCGAGGCAGAAGAGGATATTCGTCATCTCCCGTTCGCTGCGCGGCTGCTCGAAGCGCCGCGGCCCGGCGAGGATCGCGATGGCCAGCATCAGCAGCAGCACCGGCAACAGGTCCGCCGTCTTCAGCAGGAAGCCTAACAAGCGCTCGCGGCGCAACGGCTGGTGATCAAATGGCAACGGCACGCGACGCCCGCCTCGTTTCCACAGATACACCGCCAGCCCGACCGGCAGGACGAGCAAGATCAGCAACCATGGATGGGCGAAGGTCATTCAATTCAAATTGATAGATCCGAGGTTCATAGGAAACCCCACTCCCTCCCCTTTTTCACAACCACTTGGTCGTTCAGACCGGGGCAATCCAAGAACATCCACACTTTGAAAAACGCCTCAAGATTTCCGACTGAACCGAAAGGCGCGGAAGCGACGTTTTTCATTCCTGAATGCAAATATTCCATCACCTGACAGAGAAAAACGCTCATTGAAGTTTTCAGGTGAGCTTCATCCGGCAGGAAGGAAATTGAATCGGTGGCAATCTCGACGAGGCATTGATGATGACCGTTGTCGACAAGCCACTGCGAAAATTCTCGGTAAGTTGAGAACTTCATGAGGCATATGGAGCAAGGAGTTGCTCGATCTCGCTCGAAGACGAGTCGCTGGAGGGCGCATGCAGCCAGCGTTCAAGCGCAAGAAAGAGCGGCGAGGCATCGGCATCATTGCGAAGCTTCGTCATCGCCTCTGCAGGTGCCATGGCGGCGATGTCGGGCCGGCGTTCGCGCCAGTGGCCGATGACGAGGCGCTCAAGTTTGGCCCGGTCGCCGGAAGAAAGCTCCCCTTTCGCGGCGGCACCGACGAGCGGACGCAGCCTTTCCGCCAGCGAGGCGGTGGCTTGCGTGTTATCACCACCGGCGGCGGGCTTCTTCTTCCGCCACAGCAGGATCGCCACAAGTCCCGCGATCCACAGTCCTACGAAGATCGTCATCTTCGTGCGGTAGCCGCCGAGCTTCGGCAAATCGCCGGCCTGGTTCTTGTTAGGATGGACGAGGCCCGGCGGCAGGTCGCTGGTGATCTCCAGCGGGATTGCCGGAACGGTCGTGCCCGCGGGCACTTCGAGGAAATCGGCGAGGTTGTGAGAGCCGGCTTCCAGGCCTTGCACCTCGAAGTCGTAGCGGAAGCCATCTTTCGCCGGCTTCACTTCCAGCACGCGGACCATCAGCGGCGGCTTGCGATCGCGGCGCGGCTTCGGCTTCACCTCGCCACCGGGGATGTAGACCTCGCGGATCTCCAGTGGCTGGCCGATGCGCTGGGTCGGGACTTCCGCAAACAGCGGACTCACGACGAGCAGCAGGGCGATGAAGGCGCGGCGGATCACTGGCGGTTGCGGCGGGATGCTCCCCCGCGCGAGCGGAGGAAGTGGCGGAGGCGACCGAGGAACGGCGTCCCGGGGCGAATGAGAAAGTGATCGAGCGAGGCCTTCTTCAGCGACTCTGTTAGAGCGTCGGTGGTAGAAAGCAGGCGCTTGCCGTGGGTCAGCAATTCGCGGCCGGACTCGACCTCGCGGCCGCGGAACAGTCCCGCGCCTTCGAGCTGGTCCTCGGCGGGATCCCGAAAGATCAGGCACAGGCAATCGTGCCGCGCGCCGACGAGTTTGAGCGCGGCCAGCGCATCGGGATCGTGGAAATCGCTCAGCACGATCAGCATCGAACGCTGCGCCAACGACGGCTCCAGCGAGAGCAGGCGCTGCCCGAGCGTGGTCGGCTCATCGAAGTGATAGCTTCGCAGCGCATGCAGCCACTGCAGCAGCACGTCGCGCGAAAGACTCGGCTGCACCACGAGATCGCGGCCACCCGCACCGAGCAGGCCCACCGGATTCACATGATCCAGGCAGGCCAGTGCGATGCCACCGGCGACCTGCACAGCCAGCCCGTATTTCCCCGGCGGATGCGTGGCGATGGCCATGGAGGCCGACGTATCCACCACGATCCACACCGGCATCTGCTTCGGTGTTTCGAATTGCTTCACGTGGTGCTTGCCGGTGCGCGCGGTGACCCGCCAGTCGATGGACTTCACCGGATCCCCCGGCTCGTACCGGCGCGACTGCACATACTCCAATCCCTGGCCGAGAAACGGACTACGATCCGTGCCGTAGCTCAGACTGTCCGCCAGCCGCTTGATCGCCACCAGGAACTGGCGGTGATCGAGCGGATCGGCGTTGTGGAGGGTGGCTTGCATGGAGTGCCGGGTGATCAGAGATCGGTGCTCAGTGGAAAAGGCACTATGAAACCGAAGCCTCGAGGATCTGCCGCAGCACGCCGGATGCCGTCTTGCCCTCGGCAAGCGCTTCATAGGTCAGGCGGATGCGGTGCAGCATCACGTCCTCCGCCAGCGCGAAAAGGTCTTCCGGCACCACATAGTCGCGGCCATGCAGCAGAGCGCGAGCGCGGGATGCCTTGAGGATGGAAATGCCGGCGCGCGGCGAACAGCCGAGCTCGAGATCGTCGTGCTTGCGGGTGCGCTCGACGACATCCACGACGTGCTTGAGGAAGACATCGCTGACGTGGATGTGGTTCGCCGCTTCCATCGCCGCGATGAGGTCGGCCTCGCTGCCGATGGCCTCCTCCTTGATCATGTCGAATTCGGTCCGCGCCACCGCGCCACCGCCCTCGCGCTTCACACCGAGCTTCAGGTTGCGGCGGAGGATTTCCTCCTCCTCGTCCACCGTCGGGTAGCCGAGCCGGTGGCATAGCATGAAGCGGTCGAGCTGCGCTTCCGGCAGTTCGAAAGTGCCGCTTTGCTCGATCGGGTTCTGCGTCGCGATCACCAGGAATGGCGTCGGCAGCGATAACGATTGGTTGCCGATGGTCACCTTGCGCTCCTGCATCGCCTCCAGTAGCGCGCCCTGCACCTTTGGCGCGGCGCGGTTGATTTCGTCGGCCAGCAGCAAGTTGGTGAAGACCGGCCCCTGGTGGGTGCGGAAGCTTCCGCTGCGCTCATCGAGGATCTCCGAGCCAAGGATGTCCGACGGCAGCAGGTCGATGGTGAACTGGATGCGGCGGAAGTTCAGGTGCATCGCCCGCGCGAGGGTGTTCACCAGCAGCGTCTTCGCCAAGCCGGGCATCCCTTCTAACAAAAGGTGCCCGCTGGTCAGCAGGGCGATCAGCATGCGCTCCACCACCACGTCCTGGCCGACGACGATGGTGCCGACCCGCTCGCGGATCTTCTGGAGGTACTGCGAGGTTTCCGTGACCGGGGTGTGGACGCTGCTCATGGAACTTTCCGTTTTGATAACGGTCTAACTCAGTGCCGCGGACGCGAGCCTTTGTCTGCAAAAACTTTGTAAAACCCGGATTCCCCGCATTTCACGAATTTACATTGTTCCGACAGGGTAGGTCGCCTGCGTTCTTGCCGGGCCGGGAGCTTCCCAGCATGGCCCGATTTTCTTCGGTGAAGCCCTGGTGAAGAATTGACGCGACAAGCTGTGGAAGTTGCCGCGCCACGCCAGACCAGACATGATCCGCGCATGGCAATCGTCTCCCTGATCCTAGCGGCCATCGTGCTCTTCCTGATCGGTGCCGGGATCGCGGTGGGCTTGGTCGCTTGCGGGCTGGCGGCGCTGCTTGTCGGACTGGGCATGATTTCGTCGTCGGTGATCGTGGGCATCCACAGCGGGCGCACCACGGATGGGATCCGGGCATTCCTGCTGCAGTGTGGGATCATCGCCGGGGTGCCCGCCGGTGCCATCAGCGCTTTGCTGGCGACTTCCCTCATCGCCGAATTGAAAGGAGTCGTCGATTGGCCCGTGCTCATCTACGGCGCCCTCGGCGGTGCACTGGCCGGGATCATGGTGGCACTGGCACTGGACCTGATGTCGCGGCGACTGCACGCGTGGGCAGCCCTGCGGCTTACCCGCGTGACGGGTGCTGATGTCAAAGCCGCTCCGGGTCTCTGAAGAACCCGCCGCCACAGCTCGATTCGCAGGATAAAGGTTGCCGCGGCGATCAAACCAGCGCCTCCAGCATCTTCACCGCCTGCCACGCCGCGCGGACGTCATGGACGCGGACCATCTGCGCGCCGCGGCGGACAGCGGCGGAGATGCACGCGACCGTCCCCGCATCGCGGTCCTTTGGTTCGGTGATCCCGAGCACGTCGCCGATCACCGTCTTGCGGCTGACCGGCACCAGCAGCGGGCGGCCGAAACGATGCAGGCGCTCCAGCTCGCGGAAGACCCGCAGGTTGTCATCGCGCTGCTTGGCGAAGTCGATGCCCGGGTCCAGCACCAGCGCCTCGGCGGGCAGGCCGGCCTTCACCGCCACCGCGATCTTCGCCTCGAAGAACTCCTCCATCGCCACCATCACGTCGTCCCATTGCTGGTGGAAATGCGGCACCTTCGGCTCGCCGACCGAGTGCATCACCAGCAGCGCCGCGCCCGCCTCCGCACACAGCCGCGCATTCCGATCGTCCGGCAGCGCGCCCATGTCGTTCACGAACTCGACGCCGAAGGGCAGCACGGCTTCCACCACCTCGGGGCGCCAGGTATTCGCGGAAAGCACCGGCGGCCAGACTTGGGAGTCATCCTTCGGCGTGGCGGTGGCGATCGTTTCCGGCCAGCGCTCGAGGAATTCCCGGAAGCGCCGGACCTCCTCCTCCACCGCCACCGCGGCGCGATTGGTCCGCGCGCTCTCCGCCCCCACATCGATGATGTCCGCCCCCTCTCCGGCCTGCCGCTTCGCCTGCGCCAGCGCAGCCTCGATCTCCAGCGTGCCATCGCCGGAAAACGAGTCGTCATTCACATTCACGATCCCCATCACCAGCGGTCGGCGGGGAAACAGGATCTCGCGGGCGGGCAACTTCCAGATCACCGGCGGATTCAACGGCACGGAACACAAAAATCCCAATCCGAAATCGCCGCCGCCCCCACGACACCAAGGATTCCGCAAATCTGCTGTCACAGAAAGTGGAGAATCATACACAGCCAAACCTGTTTCATCATAGCTCCAATCCGGGTCTCATCTACTCTCCCCGGCAACATGAGTGTCACTTTTGGAGCCAGCACCTGGCTGTGGACATCGCCCTTGACCTCGGAGCAGGGCGATCTTCTCCGCAGCATCGCCAAACTCGGGTTCGAAGCCGTCGAACTCCCCATCGAGGATCCCGATCTCGTCGATCCAGCGAAGATCCGCCCGATCCTCGAGGAAACCGGTCTCACTCCCTACCTCTGCGGTGCCTTTGGTCCCGGCCGCGACCTGACGAGCCCCGACTCGGCGGTCCGCGCCAATACCCGGGCCTACCTCTCCCGCCTGATGGACTTGGCCGAGGCCCTCGACATTCCCTTCATCGCCGGCCCGATGTACGCTCAGGTGGGAAAGGCCCGCCAACTCTCTCCCGAAGACCGTCAGCGTGAGTGGGACCTCGCCGCCAGCGAACTTCGCACCGTGGCCACTGAAGCCGGCAATCGCGGCCTGCAGCTCGCGATCGAGGCCATCAATCGCTTCGAGACCGACCTCGTGAACACCACCGCCGACACCATCCAGCTCGTCCGCTCCATCGACCACCCGGCGGCCAAGGCGATGATCGATACCTTCCACATGACCATCGAGGAAGCCGACATCGGCGATGCCATCCGCCACGCCGGTGACGATCTCATCCACGTGCAGGTCAGCGAAAATCACCGCGGCGTCACCGGCACCGGCCTCACCCCGTGGCAGGATTTCCGCGATGCCCTGCGCGATATCAATTACAAGGGCGCCGTCGTCATCGAGTCCTTCACACCCGACAATCGCGACCTCGCCGGCGCGGTCTGCATCTGGAAGCGCTTCACCGCCACTCAGGATGAATTCGCCGGCCGCGGCCTGGCCTTCTTGCGCGATCTCTTCGACCAACCGGTCCGCGCCCCGAGATCGGCAGCCTTGACCGCAGCCCATTGATATCGGATAGCCTTGGGACTCTTCCCCTCTCTTTTAAATCCATGAGTGACATCAACATCGCCATCGTCGGACTCGGTTTCGGCGCCGAATTCATCCCCATCTATCAGCGCCTCAAGGGCGTGAACATGTACGCCATCTGCCAGCGCACCCAGTCGAAGCTGGATGAGGTCGGCGACAAGTTCGGGATCGAAAAGCGCTACGTCTCCTACGACGACCTCCTCGCCGATCCGGACGTCCACGCCGTCCACATCAACTCGCCGATCCCCGACCACGCCGAGCAATCGATCAAGGCGCTCAAGGCGGGCAAGCACGTCGCCTGCACCGTGCCGATGGCGACCAGCGTCGAGGACTGCAAGACGATCGTCGATCTCGTGAAGCAGACCGGCCTGAAGTACATGATGATGGAGACCGTGGTCTATGCCCGCGAGTTCCTCTTCATGAAGGAGCTCTACGACAAGGGCGAGCTCGGAAAGGTCCAGTTCATCAAGGCCTCCCACCAGCAGGACATGGACGGCTGGCCGGGCTACTGGCCGGGCCTGCCGCCGATGCACTACGCGACCCACTGCGTGGGCCCCGCCCTCGGCCTCATGCGCTCGGAAGCCGAGTATGTCTCCTGCTTCGGCTCCGGCACCATCCGCGAGGAAATGCATGGCTGCTACGGCTCGCCCTTCGCCGTCGAGACCACCCACGTGAAGTTCAAGGACAGCGATGTCTCCGCACATATCTACCGCTCGCTCTTCGATGTCGCGCGTCAGTATCGCGAGACGATCGAGGTCTATGGCTCGAAGAAGTCGGTCGAATGGCCCCTCATCGAACACGACCCGCTCGTGGTCCACACCGCGAAGCTCCCCGAGCCTGAGATCCCCTCGGAAGTCGAGACCCCGGACTTCGCCCACTACCTGCCGGAGGAGATCCAGCTCTTCACCAAGGGCGGCGTCTATGGCGGCGAGACCGGCGAGGATCACCTCTCCTTCACCCAGGGCGCGGGCCACGGCGGCAGCCACCCGCACCTCGTCTGGCAATTCGTGAAGATGCTCCAGACCGGCGAGGATTCCTACCCCAACGCGATCGAGAGCGCGAACATCACCTGCACCGGCATCCTCGCCCACGAGTCCGCCCTCAAGGGCGGCGAACTCATCCGCCTGCCGGAGTGGACGCTGCGCTGAGCTGAGACGATCCGCTTTCCGAGCAAACCATAGGCATCAAAAAAGGCACCCCGGAAACGGGGTGCTTTTTCTTTGGTTAGGGCACCTAAGCAAGTGCCCCCTATTTATTCAGAGCCACAAGCTGGTTCCGCAGGTCCCAGACGAGCAGGATCACCCCGAGCAGCGCATAGCCCCCGAGCAGACGGGTTAGAAGAATCCCCCCGTCCTGTACCCATCCGAGCCACAGCGCGCCCCCGAGCGCTCCCCCGGCCACTGCGTGGAGGACATTGATAACCACCCATACCTTCCCGAGTTCCCCTGCCTTCTGGCCGAACCAAGGCTTCCGAATCAATGCATCGATGCCGTCGATGATCGCGATTCCCAGCGCCAAGCCGCCGCTGCAGAGGGCGAAAAACTGGACGTCCTTGCTATAGCAGAGAATCAACCCGGTCAGCCCCATCAGCGCGAGACAGAAGCAGTCCCAGAGCAGCGCCCGGCGCTCCGGATCCTTTGTCGGGGGAGTCTTTACAAAGTTTAGCCAGAGGAAGTTCGCAGAACCGAAGAGGATGCGCATGAAGAGCGCCAGGGCGATGACGAAACAGGCAAGCAGTTCCCAAGGCTCGGCCCATGCATCGGCCTTCCCGCTCTCGTCCGCCAAGCGCTTGAGGCCGAAGCCCATCAGCATGGAGAAGAACACGGTGGGCACGCGGACGCTCTGCTCGTAGCGCTTATTCTCCCAATCCCCCGTCGCGCCATACTCCGTGCGATCGAGGACGAGGGCTTGGACGCGTAGGTCGCCGAGGAAGAACAGTCCGGAAACAAAGGCGAGTGCCCAGGGCCAGCACCAGCCCGGCTCCTTCCCGTAGAAGATGGCTATATAACAGGCGACACCCGCGTAGAGCAGGTTCAGGGTGAACCACTGGGCCGAGAAGCCACGGGACTTTTCCTTGGAGAAGCCGCAGCGGAAGACGAGGTCAGATACCACCACCCCCGCCGCCGTCAGGCCCAGCACGCAGTTCCACATCAGGAAGGAGCGGACATCCGGGCGGTAGCACATGATCACAGCTACGGTGCCGATCAGGGTTAGAAAGAGGCAGTCCAGCAGCATCGAGCCCGGCATCTCGCTCTTGCCGGGTTTCCTTTTCCTGACCGGAGGGGCACCCAGAAAATCCAGCCACAGGTGGTTCGCGGAGCCGAAAAGAAAGCGCAGCAGCAGGAAGAGCGCGGCGGCAAAGCAGCCCCAAGCCTCCCATGCCGGCCACCTTTCGGAGCTGTCTGCGAGCCGCTTCAGCCCGAAGCCCGCGAGGGCGGAGAAAAACACGGTGAAGACCCGCACGCACTGCTCGTAGCGCTTTGCGTCCGGCGGGTCAGGATCGAGGGCAGGGGCGGGAACAGATTCGGAAACAAGATCGGGGGCTGACGGGGGCATTCCTAAATGGGGGAGATTATTCCAGATAAAAAAATAGATATGCGGGTGACAACCCAAAATGCCGGCACGAGTGGCAGCGATCACGGGCGTGATCCGTCATCTCAACTCTCCCGGCTCCCTTGGAAAGTCGGGCAGCCAGCCTGTTTCCCGCACCCCGGTGCCGATTTCCTTCCGCTTTCCATTTGTGCACCCCGCCGATCCACTTACTTTGGCCACGATGAATGCACCCGACTTGAACCGCCGCAATTTCGTGAAGCTCTCCCTCGCCGCCGGTGCCGTGGCAGCCACCCCGTCCGCCTACGCGCAGGACAAGCCGGCCGGGTTTACCCTCCCCGCACTGCCTTACAAGGCCGCGGAACTGGAGCCGCACATCGATGCGAAGACGATGGAAATCCACCACGGCAAGCACCACCAGGCCTACATCACCAATCTCAACACCGCGGTCGCCGCGAATGCCTACCTGCAGGGCAAGCCGATCGAAGACCTGGTGACCGGCCTCTCCAAGATGGAGGACGAAGCCGTCCGCGCGACCGTCCGCAACAACGCCGGCGGCCACTGGAATCACACGTTTTTCTGGGAAATCATGGCCCCCGCCGGCAAGGGCGGCGAGGCGGGCGACAAGCTCGCCGAGGCGATCAAGTCCGCCTTCGGCTCGATGGACGATTTCAAGAAGCTCTTCGGCGAGGCCGCGACCAAGCGCTTCGGCTCCGGCTGGGCCTGGCTGATCGTGAAGGACGGCAAGCTCAAGGTGGTCAGCACACCGAATCAGGACAATCCGCTGATGAAGGGCATCGTCCCCGACAGCGACCTCGGCACCCCGATCCTAGGCCTGGATGTCTGGGAGCACGCCTACTACCTACACTACCAGAACCGCCGCCCGGACTACATCACCGCCTGGTGGAACGTCGTGAACTGGACCGAAGTCGAAAAGCGCTTCAGCAAGGCCTGAAGCCCCCAGAAGGCTGCTATCCAAGGGTACGTAGTCCCGCCTTCAGGCGGACAAGAACGATCCCTCGACCCCGCCCAAACCCTTCCCTAGGTCCAACCACCAAGCATCCCTCCTCTACCCCAGTCGCGTGGCCTTTCCGGTCGCGCGATTTTTTTTGTCCGGTTCCCCCGCCCCGCGGACAGTAGATTCCCAGAAATGCCGGAACCCTCCGACGCGGATCTCCTCTCGGACTGGCTGAAACGCCAGCGCGAGCCGGCTTTTCACGCCCTCGTCGCCCGCTACGCCGGGCTCGTCCACATGGCGGCGATGCGGACCTGCGACGACGAAACGCTGGCCGCCGAGGCCTCCCAGCTCGCCTTCATCACTCTCGCCCGCAAGGCGAAATCCCTCCTCTCCCGCGGCTCGATCGCCGGCTGGCTGCACCTCACCGCCGTGATGCATGCCAAGAACCTGCTCCGCCAGCACCGGCGCGAATCCCGCAAACGCCAACTCCTGCGCACGCACATGGACACTTCCCCGCCCGACCATGCCGCCGAGGCCTGGAAGCACATGCAGCCGGTGCTCGATGAGGCGCTCGCCGCCCTCTCCTCCAGCGACCGCGAGGCGCTGCTGCTCCGCTTCTACCGCTCGCTCAGCGTGAAGGAGATCGCCGCCGCGCTGGGCATCGCCACCGATGCCGCCCAAAAGCGGCTCGACCGCGCCACCGAGCGGCTGCGCCAGCAGCTTGCCCGCCGCGGCTGCCAGGTCGGCGGTTCGCTGGGTGCCGCCATGCTCGCCGGGCTGGGCGCCGATGCACAGGCCGTGGTGCCCGGCATTTCCACTCTCGCTTCCAAGGCCCTCGCCGCCAGTGCGGCGGGCGGCGCCTCCACTCTCGCCACCATTACATTCATAGCCATGACCAAGAAAACCGCCATCACCGCGGGTGCTGCGCTCCTGCTCGCCGGAGCCGGAGCCATCGCCTTCATCAACCGCGACTCGGAGAAACCCGCCGGGGACGCCTTGGCATCCACCGCCGGCAAGTCCGGCCCGGCTGGCTCCGGCGGCCTCGCACCGACCGACGAAGCCGCCCGCGCCCCGAAGGCCAAGCCCCGCGACCCGGCGGAGAATCCCGACCTCGTCTCGAAGTACGGCGAATCCCGTACCAATCTATCCAAGCACGTGGCCATCAATGTGATCGGCCTCTTCGAGGACGGCGTGGAGATGGGTGAAATGGCCACCTCCGGCCAATTTGCCAATGCCTTCGGTGGTCCGCGCCGCACGCTGCAATCGCTCGGCGGACTCAATGGCAAGCTCAACCTGACCGACGAACAGAAGGACCAGGCCGCCGCCATGATGGTGGAGTATCAAAAGCGCGAGATCACCCGCTCCAAGGAAACCATCGAGCGCCTGAAGAAGGATCCCACCGCGCTGATGAAGCTGATGCTCGCCAGCGACTCATTCTCCCGCGGCGAAATCACCGAGGAAGAATACAAACAGGCGCAGCTTGCCTCCGGCGATGATCTCAAGGGCGTGATGAACCCGCTTGATCGCGACAACCTCCGTGGCCAACCATTGAAGGACGAGCAATTCGTCAAGGATTTCGGCGCCGTGCTCGATCCCGCACAGACCGAGACCTTCCAGCGCGAGGTGACCGAGCAGGAGTCCCGCGAGGCCACCGGCGATGGCAAGGGCATCGCGAACATGCCCTCGATGGAACTGGAGAAACTCGATAGCACCATCACCTCCGCCAAGAAGTTCACCACCGGCATGAAGAGCATGATGGAAGGCATGGGCGGACTCCAGGACCTCGGCCCGATCATGGATCAGCAGCGCAAGGCCCGCGAAGCCGCAGCCCAGGAAGGCGGAGCGCAGCAAGGCGGAACCCAGGAAGGCGCGGAGAAATAAGGCAAAGCGCCCGGCGGATTTCCTCCCCACCCTCTGCCGCATCCGGAGACAACGGGAAACCTCCCATCCCGCCTCCGGGTGCGGCGTCTTTTTTTCGAGCGCACGGCGTGGATCCCCTCGGATTGTGGAGGCCCATTTCAGCTATCGAGGGAAGACAACCTCTCCCGTATCGCGGCCCTTCAGGCCGCCATTGCCCCCGTCACGAAAAACCCCGGGCGCTGCCCGGGGCTGAGGAATCGCGCACCGTTGGCGCTTCGTAGCGGAACGACTTCGTCGTTTCGGCGGGTGCAGATGTAGTGGTTTGAAAGCCGTCGACTTGCCGATGCGGACCGTCGCCTGCCGGAACGGCGCAGCCGTTACGCTACCAAGCTCACTCCTCCAACCCGTCCATCTCAGCGCGCATGCGCTCCATCAGCAGCTCCATCTCCTCCAGATGATGGCGGAGATTCTCGGCGGCTCCCGGCGGTGCGGGAATGGCGCGCGGAACGCGTCGCTGGGGCGGCAGGTTTTGGCCGACTTGCTGGCGGCGCGCCTGCTCCTCCTGCTCCATCGCCGCCTCGGCCACCTCGACGGAGACCGGGTTGCGGGACAGCAGATCGACGATGTGCTTGGCCGGGATCACGAAGCTGCGCGTGCGGTCGGCGCGGGCGATGGAAATGCCGACGAGATTGCCATCCAGATCCACCACCGGTCCGCCGCATTGCTCGCGGCCGACGCGCAGGTCAGTCTGGATCGCGCTGGGGAAGCCTTCGCGGACCACGCTGAGCGCCTTTTCATCATCGCCCATGCGCTCCATCTGGCGCAGGCGGCCATTGGGAAACTCGGGGTAGTCGACATTCCGCTCCTTCAGCTCGGCGCTGGCGGTGGCCTCCGCGCCCTTGCGGTTGTAGCGGACCTCCACCTTGTCGCCGGGACGATAGCCGGAAAGCACCGACTTGAGCTCGATCAGCCCGCCCACCGGGCGTCCGCTGATCGCCAGGATCAGGTCGCCTTTCTCAAGGCCGGCAGCATCGGCCGCGCTGCCCTTTTCGACACTCTCGATGCGCAGGCCCTTGGCCGGCGGGTCGGTATTGGCGATCACGCCGAGGAACGCCTGGTCCTTTTCCCGCAGCGAGCGCGCCTCCACGGCCACGACGCCCACGCTGACCGGCGTGTCATCCGGCGACGCGGCGACAAGGAAACGGCCGATCTTCGGCGCTTCCCGCGGGGTAAGCTTCACCGGCTGGTAATTCGCGCCCTGAAGCTGGAGCAGCGCGAGATCTTCATCCTGATACACGCCGAGCACGGTGGCCGTGGCAGTGGCACCATCGCCGCCCACGACCTGGATCGGGCCGCGCGCCATGGCGATTTCGCTCCACTTGGTGAGCGCCTTGGACCCGTCTTGGACGATCGTGCCATAGGCGACGGAGCGCTTGCCGCGCCCGGTATCGGCCCACACCCAGACGGTGGACGGGACCACCGGGCGCACGGCCGGGCGCACGGCATCGATGAACTCGATTGCCTGGCGCTGGACAATTTCCGCTTCCTCCGGGCGCATCAGCGGCACCTCGCCGCGGCCTGGGCCTTGGGCGAGCGCGCCGGCCAGCAGGGCGGCGTGGAATGCGGTCGCGAGAAGACTCGTTTTCATAATGATGGGACGAAAATCGTTCAGATTCACTTGATCTGGTTCTGTTGCTTCAATTCAACCTCGAGATCGAGGGACTTGCCGGCACGCCGGATGCCAATGGCCACCTTGTCGCCGGCTTGTTTCTTGGCGAGATAGATCATCAGGGCGCGGCCATCGCGGATCTTCTTGCCTTCCACGCTTTCGAGCACGTCACCCGGACGCAGGCCGGCCTTCGAAGCATGCTCGGAGACACTGGCGATCATGATGCCCCCGCCGCTGACCGGCAGGCCGAGCTCGATGCCCATGACGGCCCGCTCCGGATTGAGCATCGGGTCCATCTGGAGGCGGCCCCAGACCTCTCCGGCCTGGAGGCGGTCCCAGTCTTCCTTGAAGCCGTCCACGCCCGCGTGGTTGTTGTTCTTCAAGGCATCGCCGATCGACGAGTTGATGCCGATCACCTTGCCTTCGAGATCGAAAAGCGGCCCACCGGAGTCACCGCCGATCAGCGTGCAGTCGGTCGTGAGGAAGTTCCCGGGACCATCCGACACCACCGAGCCGAAGCGGACCGGCGGCGTGCGGGCAGGATCGAATCCCGTCGAGTGCCCCATCGCGATGACCCAGTCGCCGGCCTGGAGCGGCTTCGATTCGCCACGCTCCATGAACGGCCACGGGCCCTTGTCCTCGATCTGCACCATGCCGATGTCCTTCGACAGGTTCGCGCCCAGGACCTTGCCCTTCACCTGCTTGCCGTCGGGAAAGACCACCGTCACCTCCTCCGCGCCCTCGATGACGTGGGCGGCAGTGAGAATGAGGCCGTCGGCAGACGTGATCACGCCGGAACCGGAGGCACCGCTTTCCTCGGAAATGAGGGCCACGGTGGACTTCATCGCCTTCTCCGCGACGGCGGCAATTTTGCCTTCAAGCTTGCGAATGTCCTCGATCGAGCCCACGGGCTCTCGCGACCACACTGGCTGCAACAAGGCGAGGGCCAGAACGGCTCCCGCCACTCCATGGAAAAATCTCGGATGCTTCATCGCTTTCTCACACAGCACAGCGACACGCACAGTCACCTTTGTTTGAGGTGCGATATCGCCATCGCCTCCGCGCACCATCCGCGCTAAGTTCCCCACGTCCATGCCGAAATCATCCCCGAAGGACCCCGGCAGCCCAACCGGAAAAATTTCCGACAAGCGCTCGTCCAATCGTAACAAGCCTGAAACGCCAAAGAAATCCGTCGGTCTCGGCACGGTCATCCTGTTCTGGCCGTTCCTGCTTTTTCACGGAATCATTAAGCCGCTGCCCGGGTTCCTGCGGCTGCCGCTGCGGATCCTCGGCGATCCGGCGATTGCGGGACTTTACGCAGGTCTCGTCATGGGGATCTTTTACTTCGTCCGCGCCCAGCCCTTCGACATGACGAAAGTCGCGGAAATGCCGGAGCGCACGGTGGTTTTCGACCGCACCGGCCAGGAACTCGGCCGCATCCACGGGGAAAAGCGCGACGTGATCCGCGTCGAGGACGTCTCGCAGGACTTCATTTTCGCGATCCTCGCCCGCGAGGACAAACGCTTCTACAAGCACGGCGGCGTGGACTGGGTCGGCGTCGGCCGCGCGGTCGTGGAGAATGTGAAACGCGGCGGCAGGGCCCAGGGCGCCTCGACCCTGACCATGCAGCTTGCGCGCAATAGCTTCCCGCTGAAATCCAAGTGGCTCGATTTCTCGGACAAGATCCAGGAACTCGACCGCAAGTTGCTGGAAACCGCGGTCTCCTACCGGATCGAGTCGACCTACACGAAGGAGGAGATCCTGCAGCACTACGTGAACCGGATTTTCTGGGGTCACCAGATCCGCGGCATCGAGGAGGCCTCGCGCACCTACTTCGAAAAGCACGCGAAAGACCTGACGCTGTCCGAATCCGCACTGCTTGCCGGCATCGTCCGCGGCCCGAATGCCTTCTCGCCCTTCGTCGACGCCGAGAAGGCGATCCGCGAGCGGAACACCGTGCTCGACCGGATGTCTTCCGACGAACTCAAGTTCGTCACCAAGGAACAAGCCGAGGAAGCCAAGAAGGAGCCGATTTCCATCCGCCCCGAATGGCGGCGCATTTTCCACGACAGCTACGCGATGGATTCGATCCGCCGCGAACTGGAGCGCATCCTGGAGGAAGAAAACATCGAGCTCGGCGGCCTGCAGATCACCACGACGATCGACCACCGGATCCAGAAGAAGGCCGAGGAGGCGCTGGAAGCGAAGCTGCGCGAGATCGAGCGCAAGCCCGGCTACGCGCACCAGACGCGTGCGGCGTGGAACGAGCTACCCGATGGCAAGCCACGGCCCGAGTATCTGCAAGGCAGCGTGGTCGCCATCGAGAACCTCACCGGCGCGGTCCTCGCGATCGTCGGTGGCCGCGATGCCGATGAGTCGAAATTCAACCGCGCGCTCCAAGGCCGCCGCCAGATCGGCTCGGTCTTCAAGCCCTTCGTCTATCTCGCAGGCTTCGACACCGGCATCCGCCCGAGCACGTTGATCAGCGACGGCCCCATCTCGCGCGGCGAAATCCGCGGCGCGGGCAACTGGCGGCCGCAGAATTCCGATGGCAAATTCGGCGGTGATCTGCCTGCCTCCACCGGCTTGATCCGCTCGCGCAACACCATGTCGGTGCGCGTCGGCAATCGCGCCGGCGTCGACAAGGTGGCGGATGTCGCGCTCTCCGTCGGCTTCGAAATGCCGATGCCGAAGCTGCCGACGTCGTATCTCGGCGCGTGGGAAGCGACGACCTACGAAGTGGCCTCGGCCTACACCGTCTTCCCTAACAGCGGCGTCCGCTACGCACCGCGCCTGATCAAGGAGATCCGGGACCGCACCGGCAATGTGGTGTGGCCGGAGAAAGGCGACTCGCCCTACATTTCCTATGAAGCCGTGAACGCGGGCTCCGCGTGGAGCGTCTCGAACATCCTGCGCGAAGTCACCACCCGCGGCACCGCGGCCTCGATCAAGGGGCTCGGCTTCAACAAGCCATGCGGCGGCAAGACCGGCACCACCAACGACTACAAGGACGCGTGGTTCGCCGGCTATACTTCCAGCATCACCTGCGCGGTCTGGGTCGGCCTCGACACGCCGAAGAAGACCATCGACAAGGGCTACGGCTCCACCCTCGCCCTGCCGGTGTGGGTCGAGGTGATGAAGACCGCCGACAAGCTCGGCTACAAGGCGGAGGGCCTGAAGTCGCAGCTTTCGTTCGTCGAGTGCCGCCTCTGCCGCTCATCCGGCAAGCGTGCCACCGCCGGCTGCGAAGCGGCTCAGGAAGCCTACACCGACAATGTCCCGAAAGACATCGTGCCCGCCGAGAATGACCTCTGCCCGGATCACCCGGCCAAGGCCCTGGCGGTGGGCGAGGAAGAAACGGAATCCGAAACTCCGCCGAAAGCGCTGCCGCTGGACGAAAGTAGCCCTATTCCCGAAGAAATGGAACCCGAGGTGCTGCGAGCGATCCCGGTCGATGAAGGCGAAGTCCAGTAGCCGTCGTTCCAGTCTTGAGTCTTGCGTCTTGAAGTCTTCTGTCTCCCCCTCATGTCCACCTGGCGTCCCATCCGCAGAACTCCGGCCTGGTTGGCCTGGATGCCCGGTTGGCTGCGCACCACGCTGAAGTGGACGCTGTGGAGCGGCGTGGTCTGCGCCGTGCTCGGCCTGCTGGTGGTGCTGATCTACTTCTCGAAGGCCGCCCAATTCAACCTCGACGAGGTGGCCAAGATGCCGGCCCACACAGCGATCTACGACCGCCATGGCAAGGAGCTCGGCAGCGGCGGGCCTAACAGCCGCCGGCTGATCACTCGCGCCGATATCCCGGACTTCCTCATCAAGGCCCTGCGCGCCCGCGAGGATGCCCGCTTCTTCGACCACAGTGGCGTCGATTTCCGCGGCCTCGCCCGCGCGACGGTGCGCAACGTGAAGGACCGCGACTTCACCCAGGGCGCGTCCACGCTGAGCATGCAGCTCGCGCGAAATACCTTCGAGATCCGCGAGAAGTCGATCAATCGCAAGCTGCTGGAGATCGCGCTCACGCTACGGCTGGAGTCACGCTATTCGAAGGACCAGATCCTCGCCCATTACCTGAACCGGATCTACTTCGGGGCAGGCTGCCATGGCATCGAGCAGGCGGCGCGCACGTATTTCGGCAAGCAGACCTCGCAGCTCAATGAAGCCGAGTGCGCGATGCTGGTCGGCATCATCCGCGGCCCGCACGTCTTCTCGCCCTTCCGCGATTTGGAGGCCGCCCGCGAACAGCAGGCACAAACGCTCGCCCGAATGAAGGCGATGGGGCTGATCGACTCCGCGGAGGTCGAGCGCGTGAAGGCCATGCCGATCAAGCTGGTGCCGCAGGAGCAACGCGGCGGCGAGCGGTCGTACGCGTTGGAGGCGATTCAAAAGGAGCTGCAAACCATCCTGGATGATGTGGATATCCGCGACGGAGGGCTGACCGTGCGCTCCACGCTCGATGCCGGCTGGCAACAGCGGCTGGAGACCGACCTTTCCGAATCGCTGCGCAAGATCGAGCAAAACAAGGGTTGGACCTATCCCGTGCATGCCGACCATCAGGCGGGCAGCGAACCGCAGTATCTCCAGTGCGCCGCAGTGACGCTTGAAACGAAGACCGGCGGCATCCTCGCGCTGGTCGGCGGGCGCGATTACCTCGACTCACGCTACGACCGCAGCAATGGCGCGCGGCGCGACCTCGGGTCTGCCTTCTCGCCGTGGATCGCTGCCGCCGCCGCCGAGCGCGGTCGCCTCGTGCTGCCCGGCAAGCCGGTGCAAACCGGCCGCCAGATCGGCCCGAAGGAGACCATCCGCATCGCCAAGCGCTGCGGCATCAGCGGCCCCTTCGTGGAAACCGAGGACCTCTTCCGCGGCAGCGCCGCCGCCACCCCGATGGAGCTGGCCACCGGCCTCGCCACCCTCGGCAACGGCGGGCAGCGCCCGAAGCCGTACTTGATACAGAGCATCACCGCGCCCGACGGCAAGGTGCTCTACACCGCCTCCCCCGTCACCACCCCGGCGATCGGCAAGCAAGCCGCCAAGGAAGCCGCGGCCCTGTTAGAAAAGGAATCAGGCACCCGCGTCCACGGCGGTGCCACCGGCTCCGGCCGCGACGCCTGGCTCGCCCGCCTCGGCCCCAAGGGCTCCACCGCCATCTGGGTCGGCTTCGACGATCCCCAGCGCATCAGCTCCGCCCAGCAGCTCGATAGCGTGCTCGATGACCTAGCGCAGCGGTTGGGGAACTGAGGCCGTGCCGCCACCCGACCTAACAGGCTTCTGATCCCCTGCCCGGAACGAAAACGTTCCCGGAAACGCCTTCCGATTCGACCAATCCTTCGTGGACGATAGGATCGCCATTGATCACTCCATGCTTCCAGATGGAAGCGAGGTGAACGAATGCATCAGACCAAGTGAAATCCCTCCTCTTCAAAATCGAGCATGGCGACTGGAATGCGGAACTCCAGTTGCCCGCCACAGGCACGCTTGAGTCGCTCGCCTACGCGATCATCGAAGCGGTCGGCTTCGACATGGACCACTGTTTCGGCTTTTACGACAACCTCAAGAATACCCACCGCAGCAAAGAGGAATACACCCTCTTTGCCGACATCGGGGAAGAGGCTAAGGACGGGGATTCCGGGGTGAAAACCACTCTTGTTGACGCGGTCTTCCGGCCGAAGAAAAAGATGCTCTTCCTCTTCGACTACGGCGACGACTGGATGTTCCTCGTCACCTGCACCGGTGAAGCGGAAGGCCGGGCGTTCAAACGCCCGAAGCTCCTCGCCACTTCCGGCACGCCACCGGTGCAGTATCCGGATTGGGACGAAGAGGAAGAAGCCGACGACGACTGATCGCCATGCCCACTCCGCATCAGCCGCCCTTTACCATCACGCCGCGGATTGTCGCCCTCGTGGCGGAGATCTGCGAGCGCGTGGGGCGCTGGACGGGCGAAGGGCGGGAAGCGGTGTCACCGCGGCTGCGGCGGGAGAACCGCATCCGCACCATCCAGGCTTCCCTGGCGATCGAGAACAACACCCTGAGCATCGAGCAAGTCACCGCCATCCTGGAAGGAAAGCGGGTGCTGGGAACCCCGCGGGAGATTCAGGAAGTCCGCAATGCCATCGAGTGCTACGACCGCTTCGGCGATTGGCAGGCAACCTCTGCCGGGGACCTCCTCGTGGCCCACGGGATCATGATGAAGGCCCTTGTCGATGAAGCCGGGGGTTTCCGGCGCGGCGGTGTCGGCATCTATCGCGGGGACAAGCTCGTCCACATGGCTCCCCCCGCCGATCGCGTGGAGCATGGGGTGCGGGATCTTCTCCGGTGGCTGGAAACCACTGATCACCATCCGCTCGTCGCGAGTTCGATCCTTCACTACGAAATCGAGTTCATTCATCCCTTCGCGGATGGCAACGGCCGGATGGGGCGCCTCTGGCAGTCGCTGGCGCTCGCGTCTTGGCACGCCGACCTCGCCTACCTGCCAGTGGAGCACCTGATCAGTGAACGACAGGCGGATTACTACGCCGCCTTGGGAGAAGCGGATCGCCGGGCTGACGCCTCGCCGTTCGTTGAGTTCATGCTGTCCGCGCTCCGCGACGCTTTCGATTCTCTCCCAACGAGCGACCAAGTAAACGACCAAGTAAACGACCAAGTAAAATCCTTGGTCCGACACCTCTCGGGGAGCGAGGAGGTGACCGCCGCGGAGCTGATGCGGCGCTTGGACCTCAAGCACAGGCCCTCTTTCCGCAAGAACTACCTCCATCCCGCCTTGGTCTCGGGATGGATCGAGATGACTGACCCCTCATCCCCCCGAAGCCCGGCCCAGCGCTACCGCCTCACCGCACGCGGACGGCGTCAGAAGCACTGAGGACCAGCTCTGTTAGAGCATGAGCTTGGCACTCCTGCCCGTGGCGAAGCCTTCGGTCCGAGTCACGGTGCTCGGCTGCGCGAGAATGGGAAACGATTGGAAATCAACGTCTTTGACGCCTCGAAAAAATCCGGGCATCTTCTCGGGGAATGAAGTCACCGTACTTTGAGGATGCAGTCGAAGTAATCCTAGAGCGGGAGAAGCGATACGATGAGCTGGCTTACTATTTCCTGAAGGAAGCGCTCAATTTCACGTTCAAGCGCGTGGCGGAAGGCAATGGCGGGGAGCTCCGCCACGTGACGGGCAAGGAGCTGAGCCTCGGCTTCCGCGATCTCGCGCTGCAGGACTTCGGTCAGGGGGCAGCGGAGCTGATGCGCGGGTGGGGCGTGCACGGGAGCGCGGACGTCGGCGAGATGGTCTTCCTCCTGATCGACGAGTGGATATTCGGCAAGCAGGACAGTGACACGAAGGAAGACTTCGCCGATGTCTTCGCCTTCGACGACGCCATTGTGGCACCGCCCCACACGGATCCGACGGAGGAAACACCGGGCGACGGACCTGTTAGGGAATAAGTCCGCTACCGGCTCAATGGGAGTGCCACCGGGTCGAGCCAACGCCCGGAAGCGGGAAAATTGACTGTTAGCTAACGGCTTTGACTCCGGGCCGTGTTCCGGGCATGGTCACCCCGAATGAAGGCACTTCAATTCGAGCAAGCGGTCGAATCCATCCTCAAGCGGGAGCGGCGTTATGATCCGTTGGCCTACCTTTTTCTCAAGGAAGCGCTCGATTTCACGTTGAAGCGGGCTGCCGAAGGCAATGGTGGTGAACAGCGCCACGTGACCGGCAAGGAGCTGTGCCTCGGCTACCGCGATCTCGCGCTGGAGCAGTTCGGACCGATGTCCTCGACCCTGATGCACGAATGGGGCATCCGTGAAAGCGGCGACATCGGCGAGATGGTGTTTCACCTGATCGACGAGCAGATGTTCGGCAAGCAAGAGAGCGACACGAAGGAAGACTTCGCCGCGGCCTTCGACTTCGACGACGCCTTTGTGACGCCGTTCCAGCCGAAGAAGCGCGTCGCTGCTCCCCGCGAGAAGGCGCGGCTCTGATTTTTTCCAGGCTAGCTACAGCCCACACCACGCTTCCAGCAGCCCCATAATGTCGGCCGCTGCGGCGGCACCGGTCGCGAGGACCTCGGCGTGATCGAGCACCTCCGGTGACATCCCGGCGGCCCAATTGGTGAGGCAGGAGAAGGCGCTGACTTTCATCCCCAGCGCGCGCGCCTGGATCGCTTCAAGCACAGTGCTCATGCCGACGGCATCGGCGCCCATTGCGCGCAGCATGCGGATCTCGGCGGGGGTTTCGTACTGCGGTCCCCGTAGCCCGGCATAGACGCCCTCGTGGAGCGTCATCCCCTGCTCATTGGCGAGCGCGTGGAACTCAAGCATGGCTTCGGCGTCGTAAACCTGGCTCATGTCGATGAAGTTCGGGCCGCCCTCCAGCGGCGACGTGCCGGTGAGATTGAGGTGGTCGGAAAGCATCATCCATCCACCGGGAGCGTGGCCATCATTCAGCGTGCCGGCAGCATTGGTGAGGGTCACGTGGCGCACGCCTTGCTCGTGGAGCCAGCGGACGCCGGCGGTGACGGCTTTCGCATCGTGCCCTTCGTAGAGGTGAATGCGGCCCTGCATCACGATGACCTCGCGGCCGCCAAGCATGCCGAAGAGAAACCGCCCCGCGTGGCCTTCCACCGAGGACCCGGGCAGGCCGGCCTCGGCGAATCCCACCGTCCTCGTCACCGTGACACGGTCCGCCAAAGGACCGAGTCCCGACCCCAACACGATGCCCACCGGTTCTGCCATGCGGCATCGTGGGCCGGGTCATGGGGACACTTCAAATGCGAAGTGACATCGAAGACACGGGCGCGATTTGAGAATACGAATTCACGCGAATGAGGGCCCGCTTCCCCTGTGGAATGAACCAAGCCTCCTAGATCTCTGCTGACGCGGCGCAGCCGCCCTTGGACTGCTGCGGTCATCCGCAGCTTTTGAGTGCAGGGTATAGCGCGCTTCCCCTCTGGAATGACCCAACCCTCCGGGATCTCCGCTGACGCAGCGCAGCCGCCCTTGGACTGCTGCGGTCATCCGCAGCTTTCGAGTGCAGGGTGAAGTGCGCTTCCCCTGTGGAATGAACCAACCCTCCAGGATCTCCACTGACGCGGCGCAGCCGCCCTCGGACTGCTGCGGTCATCCGCAGCTCTCGAGTGCAGGGTGAAGCGCGCTTCCCCTATGGAATGAACCAACCCTCCCAGATCGCCACAACGCACAGGAGCAAACCCGCCGAACCGTCCATTCAAAAGCTGCGGATGACCGCAGCAGTCCAAGGGCGGCTGCGCCGCGGTCATGCGGTCAGCCATCTTCAAAAGGCCGGCCAAGTCGCTCCTGAATCCTCCCCGCAAGCTTCTCCAAATGCGGCACCTCCACCCCCGCAGCCTTCGCGCGGCGCAGCGGCTCGCCCCAGATCTCGTCGAACTCGACCTCGCGGCCCTCGACATAATCGATCATGCTCGATGGCCGGTAGGGCCCCATCGGCCGCGTGCGCTCGACATTGAAATCGATAAGCGATTCCTCCAGCGAAAGCCCCAGAGCCTGCGCCGCGCCAATGACCTCCGCCATCAAGGAACGGATCTCATCCTCCACCCCAGGCGTGGCTAACAGCACATCCGTGGTCACACCTCCCTCAGCAATGGCGAGACCGTTAAACGGGATATTCCAAACCAGCTTGGTCCACTGCGCCGCGGCGAGGTCCGGCGCGGCCTCGGTCGGAATCCCAGCCGCGCTGAAACGCCGGGCGATCTCCGGCGCACGCCCGCGATCATCATTCACGAACTCCCCCACGCTGATCCTGCCGCCAGCCGTATGGCTCACATGCCCGGGCGAAAGCCGGTTCAGGCAGACGAAACAAAGCGCGCCTAACACCCGATCCGCCCCGACGATCGCGGCGAGCTGCTCGCAATTCCCGAGCCCGTTTTGCAAGGTAAGCACCTGGGTGCCCTCATGCAGCAGCGGCGGCAGCACCTCGCCTAACAAATCATTCGAAGTCGTCTTCCACGCGACGATCACCAGGTCCACCGGCCCGATTTCGGCGCGGCTGCGGAACGCCTTCACGTCCGTCAGGTGCAAGTCCCCTGCCACGCTCTCGATGCGGATTCCATCGCGGCGGACCGTGTCGTAGTCGGACCTCAGCAGGAAGCGGACATCCTCCCCCGCCGCGGCCAGACGGGAACCATAGTAAAGCCCGATGGCTCCCGCGCCGACGACTGCCACTGATCCGAAGGTCCAGCTCACGCGGGAGGTCTAATGGAGGGACATGGGGTTGGCCAAGCGAATCGGGCGACCTCGTGATATCCAACCTGCCCTCTTCCCCGGAGGGGAAGCAGCCAGTAGCCGGGGGTAAGCGAAGCACCACCCCCGGATAATAGGGCCCGATGAAAGGAACCCCGGATGGGGTTCAAGCAGGGCGGGAACAACGGACACGACCGGCATCCCCTTTCCCCTCCCGACCTGGTAGAAATTGTTAGATGCCGCGGTGTGCTTCTGCCCCGGCTGGAATCCCCTCCGGGATTCCTTTCGCGTTCCTTGGGTCCGGTGGTCTTTGCCGCTACGCGGCTGCGACCACCGGCTACTGGCTGGGATCCCTCCGGGATCGCTGGGGCCGGAATCCGGCCGCGGTCGCTCGGCTCAGTAGCTCGATTGCGTCTTCACGCCCACCGCATCGTCACCCTTGGCCTTCGCCCCGGCATCACGGCTCTTCTTTTTCTCAAGCCGCTCCATCAGGCAGGCAATTCCACCCCACAGGATGAAGCCAAGCATGATCCCGTAGAAAGCCCGGACGGCCCAGATCTTCTCCGCGGAGAAGCCGTAGTTGTGCAGCCCTACGTTGAGGAAATTCACGTGCCACCACGAGAAGCCGACCACCATCGCACCGAACATCGAGCACAGGTGCAGCCCCCATTCCCGGATGTAGCCGCCGAGCCGGGCGTGCAGCATCGCCAGCGACCACAGCACGATCATCAGCGCGCCATTCTCCTTCGGGTCCCAGCCCCAGAAGCGGCCCCACGAATCATTCGCCCAGATGCCGCCGAGCACCGTGCCGATCAGCGACAGCGTGAGCGTGAGGCAGACGCAGCCATACACCGCGCGGGTCATCGAGCGCCGCAGCGAGGCATCGCCACCATCCAGCCCCAAGGTCCGCATCATCACATAGACGATCGACAGCAGCGCGGTGATCAGCCCGGCCGCATAGCCAAGCGTGATGGTGATCACGTGGATGGTCAGCCAGTAATTCGACCGCAGCACCGCCACCAGCGGATCCAGGTGATCCTTCCCCTCGCCCACTTCGAAGCGACGGGCCAGGACGATGAGGAACGCCGCAACGATCGGCGTGATGCCGAGCACGAAGCGCTTCTTCGTCATCCACTCGACCAACAGGCCAAAGGCAACGATCGCGGCGCAGATGAAGATGATGGTGTCGTAGAGATTCCCGACCGGCGGGCGCTGCATGATGATCGAGCGCTTCACGATCGGGATGATCATGTAACTCAGGCCGAGGCCGAGAAATCCGACCGTCAACCAGTGGGCCCCGCGCCCGGCCTTGGTCTGGCCAGCGAAGAACATCACCCCCGAAGTCACCACCGCGAGCAGGAACCACACGAGCGCATAGATGAACCAGTTCTTCTTGAAGTAGTCGGCCTCCAGCGGGATCGAGCGATACTCGCCGCGCGCCTTGGCCCGCTCGACGACACTGACTTCCCAAGCCGAGAACTTCTCACGGAACGCCGCCTGACCGCCCTTGAGCGACTGGCCGACGTCTTCCAGCAGCTTGATGTCCTTGATCGATTGCTCCGGCTCGCGGGTGTTGCCGGTGAAGATGTGGAAGATGCGGTCGCCCGCGCTCAGCCATTCCTTGTCGTCCTGATTGGACGGTGGGAAAAGATTGAGGCCGAACTTCGCGGAATTCGCAGCCTGCTCGATGAGCACGGTGATGGTCTGCACCTCGCTCGATGCCTGCTTGCCTTGGGCAGCAGCCTGCAGCTCGGCGCGGATCTTTGGCGCGGCCTGCATCACTTCGCTGACCGGCAGGATCTTGCCTTCCTTCGCGGCGGAGGCAGGCAGCAGCCCGTTCCGCGCGAAGTTCATGTAGCCGGTGAGGAATTCGTAGGTGCGGACATTGTAGGCCAGCGACAACGTCTGCGACTCCACCGACTTGAGCTGCTTCGGGTCCTGGCGCTGGATCTGTTCGTAGGAGACGGAAAGCTCGCGCAGCTTCTCAAGGCCCGGCTTGAGGTCATTGTAGCTATACCGGTCGCGGCGACCCTTGGACTTGATGCCCACGGCATCCAGCACCTCCGCATTGTCCACGCGGAAGGTCGGCAGCTGATCGGCCAGCTCGGGTCGGAACATGCAGTCGAGCATCCACGCCAGCGGCTTCAGGGTGACCTTCTCGCCATCCTTGCCGATGATCTCCATCTTCCGCGCACCGTGGAGACCCAGCATGCTGAAGCCCGCATAGGTGCCCAGCGGCTTGATGCGTCCGCCATCCTGCACCGGCAGCAGCGCGGCGAGGTCCAGGGTGGCATCTTCCCACGGTTCGTAGTTCGAGACCGTGGTGGGTTTCCCTTCGGCCAGGCTGTCGCGCAGCGCGGTGGCCGCGATCCAGGTCACGGCGAGCAGCCCGAGGGCGAATACGATCCATCGTCCGGCAGTGGCTTTCATATCACGATTGCGGGGCAGGGGTGGATTTGCTGCGGAACAGGAAGCTCCAGAGCTTGATCAGGAAATGCAGGCAGAGACCGAAGCTGGCGACCCAGATGCTATACTCCGGCCACTTGTCGGAAGGATTCCGCACCACTTCGAAGCCGGAGATGGTGGACTCCTGGGACCCGCCCGAGGGGCTGTTCATCATCGTCCGCTGGTAGAGGGTGAGACCGCCCTGGCGCATCGGCTCGTTCATCTCGATGAAGTGCTTCGTCTCCTGGCCATTCTGGGTGCGGATGACGTCGCTTTCAAAGAGCTTCGCCCGGTTCGTGTTCGGGTGATACTCGGAGCGTGCATCCGTTAGCGTGATCTGGAAGGGCACCGGCCAGACCCGCTTGTCGAGCCGCACGACAAAGGTGCGGTCGCCCGACTTCACCGTCACCGGCGGGCGCGGGCCAAAGGCATCGGGATCGGTGGCCACCAGCAACATCACCTGGCCCTTGCCGCCGTCTCGGGGCATCACGCGGGCATGAATGCCGGGCGTGTCCAGCTCGCTCTCCTTGTTCGGCTCGCGCGAGTAGAGGAACCAGCCATCCACCACCGGCTCGCCGCGGTCCGGCGCCATGCTCCCGGTGGACATCGCCTTGGCATTGGCGACGAAGCCCTGCAGCTCGAGGTCGAAGGGCAGCTTGGGAAGATTCACCTTCCGCTGATCCTTCAGCGTGAGGTCCGAGTAGTAGGCATCCTTGACGAAGTGGACCGGACCCACGGGCTTGCCATCCTTCACCTCGGTGATCTCGATGGTGGTCTCGGTGAAGGCATTGGCGTAGTCGGCGGTCTTTGGCAGCGGGCCGTTTTCCTCCTCGCTCAGCATCATCACGCCGCGCTCTTCCTTGAGCTGGGCGACGCCGCCGGCGATGATCATGAAGACGATCGAGAAGTGGGCCATCAGCACGCCGGCCGTCCGCCAGCCCTTGCGCATGCGAATGATGCCGCCGAGCGTGAGATTCAGGGCCAGCAGCGCGCACACCCAGTAGCCGCCGGGCAGCGGCGGCAGATACTTGCCGACCAGATCTTCACGGATGATCCCGGCATCCGGAATGACGTACCAGCTATGGATATCGAAGTACTTCTGGAGCGTCGTATGAAGGCCGAAATGGACCTGCTCCAGCGTGGCGAGCCACGTCTGGAGCATCAGGATGACCAGCAGGATGGTCGCGAGGCCGAAGCTCGACAGCACATGGAAAATGCGGACGGGCCAGGACTTGCGGGCGGAATCGTTCATCGGGTCAGCGGGTTACGGGCCGGGCGGGTGGAGTCGTTCACGGAGGCGGCTATTCGCGACGGCGCAGGCCGGCTACGAATACTTTGAGCGCGGCTTTCTGCGCCGCAACCTCTTCGGCCGGGCCGGTCATTTTCACGGTGATCACGCGACCGGCGTCTTGCACGATCAGTCCGTAGAGTCCTTGGGCGGGCTTGGCCGACTGGCCCATGCCGGGCATGTATTCGCCGGACGCCTCGACCCACACCCCCTCGATGCCGAGCACGCTGCCCTTCTCGAGCTTCACGACGTCGCCATCGGTGAGCGGGTCCTTGTCAAATTGGCCGAGCCAGCGGTTCACGTTGTCGGTCAGGCCGCCGGACGACATGCCGACCGCGACCTCGCCACCGGTGCCGAAGCGGTAGTTCAGCAGGCGGAATTGGTTGGAAGGCATTTCCATCCAGCCCTGGGGCACCTGGCCGGCGATGAAGGGGCCGGTGCCGGGTGGCTGAAAGCGGTCGTTTGAAGTCGCATCCAGCTTCACCTGCGCGTCGCGCATGGTCAGCGGGCGCTCTTCATCCACAGTCACCTCGGCTGGCTTCTTGCAGGCGGGCAAAAGCAGGGCGAGGCCGAGGCAGACAGCGGTGAGGGCCCGGATTTTCATCGCGCCGCCGATAGCCCCCGCTTCCGCGACGCGCAAGGGCATTCCGGCCATCGTCTTTCCGCTTCCCGTCATTGGCATGGCGCCCCTACGGTCGCCGGACGTGAGCGCTATCCGCTATTTCAACCGCCACACCGGCCAGATGGAGACCGAGCAGGTCTATGGCGAGGGCTTCCTGAAATTCAGCTACGCCAACCCGCTGGGCGCCCTGCCGCTCCACCTGATGGTGAAGCGGGCGGGCTTTTCCCGCTGGTACGGCAAGCGCATGGACGACCCCGCGACCAAGGCGAAAGTGGCCCCCTTCATCGCCAACTACGGCCTGGATCCCGCGGAATTCGCCGATCCCGCGGACAGCTACGCCACCTTCAACGAATTCTTCTACCGCAAGCTCAAGCCCGCCGCCCGGCCGATCGCGGAAACCCCGGCGGTCTTCCCCGCCGATGGCCGCCACCTGGGGTTTCAAACAGCCAGCAAGATCGAGGGTGTCTTCGTGAAGGGCCAGAAATTCGACCTCGGAAAGCTGCTCGGCGATGACGCACTTGCCGCCCGCTATGCGGATGGCTCGCTGGTGCTCTCGCGCCTCTGCCCGGTGGACTACCACCGCTTCCACTTCCCCGCCGCCGGCACCCCGGGCGAGACGACGGTGATCAATGGCCCCCTCTTTTCCGTCTCCCCCATCGCCCTGCGCCGCCGCCTCGCCTACCTCTGGGAGAACAAGCGGACGATCACCAAGCTGGAAACAGAAAGCCTCGGCACCGTGCTGCTCCTGGAAATTGGCGCCACCTGCGTCGGCTCGATCCTCCAAACCTTCACCCCCGGCAAGCCAGTCCAGAAGGGCGAGGAAAAAGGCTACTTCGCCTTCGGCGGGTCCTCCACCATCACGATCTTCGAGCCCGGCGCAGTGAAACTAGCGGCCGACCTGGTGGAGTGGTCCTCGAAGCAGGTCGAGCTGTATGCGAAGGTCGGGACGGCGATGGGTGAGTGATTTTGCGGAAGTGTTGGGAACAAGGGAGCTATAGGAATAGGAGTTCCATTCCTGCGACCAATTGGACCAATGCCCAAATGGAGCATCCGATCCAACCGGCTATGATCGCTTTCCTGGCTCGCTCCCTCCGTAGCGCAGCGACAACCAGCGACAGAGCAGCCCCCGCCACCAATGCGGTTGCTCCGAGCCAAAAGCGCTCCCACCACTGGGCTCCCTCACCATCGGTCGAGAAGTGCTCGATAAGAAATCTTCCCACCGGCAGCGCCATCAAGATCCATGCGGTGTAGGTGAAGACCGGCGGCGGCCGGGGCCTCTCCACGTCCATCCAGTCACCTTCCGGGACAAGCAGGGCCTCGTTCACCGGTCCTAACCATTCGTAAGCCCAAGTCCAGAGCGTGTCGTCGTAGGGAATATTCAGGGTCGCGAGTATTTGGATTCTCCGGTACTCCGCCCCACCGGTCTCGGGCTTTTCCCCGGCAGCAAGGCCTCGGGAGTCGTCAAGCGCACGCAATTGGGCGGGGCTTAGCTGATAGATCTCGCCCTTGACCCGCCGTCCACCCTGCCCGGACACCAGCCCCGGTTTGGCAGCGATGCAATAGAGCGATCCTTCCACCCATCCCTCCCCGACGAACTTGGCTCCTTCGAGCCGGAATGCTTCCCAAGCACCGCGCCGGAGCCCGCCGTAGACGAAGACGAGTTGGGGCGTGCCAGCGGCGGACTCAGCGTCGGAGATCCCCTTCATCAGCTGACAGGACGAGAGAATCCGTTGCGTCGCGAGAGACCGGAATCATCTCCAAGCACTCCGGCCAAGCGCATGAAAGGCTTGGAGCCGGCATTTGCCCGGGCTTTTTCAAGCTGTTCGCGAATGAACTGAGCCCGCGACACGCCAGTCCGAGATGCCAATTCCTTCAGCCATAGGGCCAAGTCGTCGGGGATACGGATCGTCAGCGTCCGGTTCATTTTTCCAAGGGTAAGGGCTTATCTCCAAGCGGGACAAACCGAAACTCCGCACGTTCGTTCTTGTGCGCAAGGGCCAGCGGGGAAATCACGTCTTCACCCCATGACCGTTCCCGAACGCCCGACCGCCCGTGCCCACCGCGAGGTCGCGTCCGTGTTGCGAGAGGGTGATGTGGCAATCGATGCCACGGCCGGCAACGGGCACGACACCGTGTTTCTCGCCGGTCTCGTGGGACCCACAGGCAAGGTCATCGCCTTCGATGTGCAGGAGCAGGCGATCGCATCAACCCGCGAACGACTGGCGGCGGAGGGTTTGTTAGAACGGGTCGAGCTGGTGCATGCATCCCATGCCGCCATGCATGCCTACGCCGGACCGGCTAGCGTCACAGCCGCGATGTTCAATCTCGGCTACCTGCCCGGCGGCGACCACGAGCTGATCACACGGACAGAGGAGACGTTACAGGGGCTGGAGGCGGCCGTGGGCGTGCTGAAACCCGGCGGACTTTTGACAATCGTCTGCTACCCCGGGCACGCAGGCGGAGATGATGAAAGCGCCGCGGTAGTAGCATGGGCGGAGAAACACGGCGCGGAGGTCTTCCGCCGCGAGGACACCCTGAAGCCCGCGCCATTTCTAGTCGTGGTGCGGGCCACCGAAGCCTAACAGGCCGAGCCACAGCCGGCCGGGAGGCCGATCCCGGGACCGCCGGTCTTCAGACCGGCCCGAATGGTCCCTCACTGCCCGCCTGATGACTGGCGCTCCCCCGACCCAAGCCCGCCCGCCCGCAGCCGTCGAAGACCCGGACTGCGCGCAGCCCTGCTGCCGCTCGAAGCCAGCAGCCCTGCTGCGGGGAAGCACCGGGTGCCATCCCTTAAGGCCGACAAAGTCTGCATCGTGCGTTAGGGCACCGAGGGACCATTCAGGCCGGTCTGAAGACCAGCGCTCCCGGGCCCACCGCCATAACACATCCACCCGCCATCCCGCGTCGACGGAACGTCGACACCCCTTAATGAAAAACCCGGCGCACCTTGAAAGGCGCACCGGGCTTCGAAAAACCTTCAGAGCCAAGTGTTAGAACACTTCGCCTTCCTTGAAGAACCGCTTGATCTCATCCGCAGCGGCCTCCACGCCATCGGAAGCGTGGCACACGTTGCGCATCTTCGCGTCGCCTTCCTTGTCGCCGAAGTCACCACGGATGGTGCCGGGAGCGGCGGCCTTCGAGTCGGTCGGGCCGAGCAGGTCGCGGACCTTGGCGATCACGTCGTCGCCTTCCAGCGCGAGCGCAACGACCGGGGTCTCCTGCATGAATTCACGGACGGACGGGAAGAACGGCTTGTCCGCGATGTGCGAGTAGTGGTCCGCCAACAGCTCGTCGGTGAGGAACAGCATCTTCATGCCGCGGATCTTGAAGCCTTCCTTCTCGAAGCGGGCGAGCACGGTGCCCACGAGGCTTTTGGCCACAGCGTCGGGCTTGAACAGAATGAGGGTGGTCTCGAGGGCCATGCGCGGGAGGTAGGCGGCGGCGGCGGGGCTGGCAAGCCTTTTGCAATAAAGCCTCAGCGCCCTCACACTTGGAAAATCCGGACCGCCAAAGGACGCGAATGGACGCAAAGGCAGGAATATGCGTCCCATTCGTCCCATTCGCGGTTTCCACCGCCGCCAGTCCCGGCCTCAGCTCAGCTTGAGGTTTTGTTGGAGCGGCTCGAGTTGTGATCCTGCGCACGCTGACCGCCGCTGCCACCTCCCCCGCCGCCACCCGTGGCGGCGGCTTTCAGCACGGTCACGTGGCCATTGCCGCGGGAAACCGTGATACCGAGGTCGGGGCTATAGACGGTATTCCCACCCAGCAGCATCCCGATCGATGGCTCCCACAGGCACTCCGGGGCCATCCAGCGGACCGGGCCGATGGCAGAAGACGAACCCGTGGGCACCCCGGCCGCGGTGAGGAAGACGGGCTTGCCGGCGTCGTCGCAATCGAAGCGCTCGGTCACCACCCCGGCGGAGTTCGTCATCAGCGAGAAGGAGCTGCGGCCCTCCCAGTCCTTGATGTGTTTTCCATTCAGGTTTTCGTGGGGATCGCCCCAGTGCTCCACCTTGTTCTTGCCGGCGGTCGAGACGTATTCGCCGGGAGGGCAGGTGCAGTAGCGGTAATTCGGTGCCGAGCTGGCGCTGGCGGCCGGGTAGTAGAGCGTGCCATCGCGGGTGGCGATGGCGTGCTGGTTCCCGTCGCTGGAGACAAAGGTCACCGCGGCATTGATCGTGCCGGTGCCCGTGCCGTCATCGCCCCACTCCTGGATGCACTCGGCACCGTCATAGACGAAGGCCGAGGTCACGGCCGGCGAACCGCTGCTGCCGCCGGTGGTGCGGGAAATCCGGCGGCCGATGGCATCGTAAGCGTAGCTCACCAGCGTGATCGAGTCCAGCGGATCGGTCACGGGATCGATGACCGCTACGAGACGGCCCTCCGCATCGTACTGGCTGACGTGGGTCACACTGCCGCGGCCGATGCTGCGGAGATTGCCTTCCTCATCCCAATCGAGCGGACCGCCCGGCCAGGTGGTGTATTGGCCCATCTGCTTGTCGCCGGGAGGCACGCCGTCATCCTGCGTGTAGTCGCCCACCACGCCGTTGCGGGTCTGCTGGATGCGGTAGCCCTCCTTCCCGAGGACGTAGGAGACGAGATCCTCGGGCACCGGCGGCGCACCCATCGCTTCGCGGCGGCGGGTCATGCTGCCGGTGATGCGGCCGAGCGCATCGCGCGTGAATGACTGCATGCGGCCGGGGCCTTGCGGGCTGTCGGTGAAGAGCGTCTGGCGTCCCGTGACGCGCTGGTTGCGGTCGCGCTGCTGGATGACGTGCGCCAGCTCGTGGGCCACGGTATTCTCCACGGTCATTTCCGTGCAGGTGTCGAAGCTGAAGTCGGGGCTGCCCGGCAGCGCGGGCGGACCATCACCGCGATAGCTGAAGGTGGTCACCACGCCATTCGCCTGGGTGCTGCGCCAGACGCGGTCGCCGGCGTACTGCTGGACCACCACGGGCGGCAAAAGCGGCACACCCACGGCATTCAGCCCGGAGATCGACAGCACCCGCCCGAGCGCATCGCGCGATTCCACAAAGCGGCGGCCATCGGCATACGTGATGCCGGTGCGGCCGCGGTGGTTGAAGGTGCGGGTCACAGTGCGGCCGGACTGGGTTTCGCTGAGCGCATTGCCCACCGAGTCCCACGCCCACTCGATGACCGACGATCCCTGCACGCATCGCACGCAATCGCCCAGGCCATTGTAGGCGAAGGTGGTGGCCGCCACCGGAAGGACGTCCTCCGGCAACTGATCGTGGCTGATCGAGGTGACCAGGCCGCGGAGGTTGAAGTCACAGGCGACGATCGCGCCGTTCTTCCGCCGATGCGAGGCCGCACGGCCGAGCGCATCGAAGGTGGTTTCCTCGTAGGTCGAGTCCGGATAGGTGCAGCGCGTCACCCGGCCGAGTGAATCGCAGGTGAAGGAAGTACGATGCCCATAGGAGTCCGCGCTGTAGAGCGTTTCCCCGCAGCGGGTGAGCGAGGAGCAGAGAGGTTCGTACTTGCCATCGCCATCGACATCCGCGCTGGTCAGCTGGCTGAAGGCATCCGTGCCGGAGCCGCCGTCATAGGCCATGCGCACCACCAGCCCGCCGGGCTCGGTGATGGAGACACAGCGGCCGAGCGAATCCCAGGCATACGATGCCGTATTCCCGATGCCATCGGTCACCGAGGTGCAGCGACCGAGCGCATCGTAGGCGCAGGTCATGGTGAAGGTCTGATCAGGAACGCCGCCCACGAGGAAGTGATCGGTCGTGCCGCAAAGGAGACCGTTGCCCTTTTTATCGCGGGTGATCGCGGTGGTCGACGAGCCGTCCGAGCAAGAGGACAGCCGCCCCGCGGTATCATACGCCATGGTAGCGATGCTGTCGCCATTGCAGGTGATGGAAAGCGGCAGCCCGGCGACCGAGCGCCGAACCACCGTGGTTTCCAAGGCAGGCTGGCCGCCACCGCTGGCAGCGAAGCGTTCCTCGATCACGCTGTCATCGCGGGTGAAGACATCGAAGAAGAGATCTTCGCAAAGGCCCGCCTTGGCGTTGTTGCTGCGGGACGAGTTCTGGTTGAAGGCGCGCAGCGAAGGACCGCCGCTCCGCGAGGACGAGCGATAGAGCATCACGTTGCCTGCGGAGCCGGGCTGGTCCTGGAGTTCGCCGAGGACGGTGGTGGTGACGAAGCCCTTGTTATCGTAAGTGCAGGTGGTGACATTGCCCATCGCGTCGGTGACCGAGGCGGGGCGATGGAAGCCATCATACGTGAACGTGGTGACCGGCTGCGTCACGCCGGCCGCGATTGCCGTGACCCTCACCAGAGCACCGCAGGTATCGTAGTCGTTCTCGGTGATGACCGGGGAATTCGCCGTGGCCCCGCCCCGGATCACTCGATGCGGCAGGCCGCGTTCATCGTAGGTGAAATTGCAAACCAGCTCGGCGGTTTGACCGCGGCTGATCGCAGGCGTGCTGAGGCCGGTGAGCTGACCTGCGGCATCGCGGGAGAAATCGACCACCGCGAAGTTCTCCAAGCCGAGCGTATCCGGTACGAGCACCCCGGAAGCATAGATCGGCCGCTCTTCCTCCGCCACGCGGACGACCCGTCCCCGCCCATCGCGGACGTAGAAGGTCGTGTAAGCGGGATTCTCCGCCATCTCCAGGCCATCGGCACCGAGGTGCGAGCTATCCACGCGGACGACCATGCCGCCCGAGTCCACGGTCGCGGTGGTGACGATGGGTGCCGGAGAAGGCGGACTGGTGCAGGAGATCAGGTTGCCTGACAAGTCGTAGCCATAGGACCAGGTGTGCCCCTCGGGATCGGTGATCGAGCTGACCCGGCCGAGATCGTCGTGGTCGAAGGACGTGGTGATCTCCACGCCCTCGGGATCGGCCGTCATGCTGGAGGCAAAGCCATCCGAGTCGTCATAGACCACCATCTCGCTATAGGAAGAGTTGTTGTCCGTATCATCGTTCACCGTGCAGCTCGTGACTTGGCCGCGCGTATTGTAGGTGAAGGCCACGCCGGATCCCGAGATCGGGCCGGACTCGCCGATCAGGTTACCGCGGCCATCGTAGCTGCACGTGAATGCTTGGCCGTGGGCCGTGACGATGCGGGTGGCAAAGGAGGCGTCGCAGGTGCCGATGTAGGTGATGCCGCCGCCGACATCCGCATCGCAGGGGCCGACATAGCCATCGCCATCGTAGTCGTCGATGGACGCATACGATGAATCGAGATCGGTGTCGTCGTTGAAGGCGATTGGCGAATGTTGGCGTCTGCCGGTGGCGAGACCGGACGAAGCATCGCGCGGCGAGTGCTGGCGTCGGCCAGTCGCGAGGCCCGAGGAAGCATCACGCGGCGAGTGCTGGCGCCGGCCAGTCGCGAGACCTGAGGCGGCATCGCGCGGCGAGTGCTGGCGCCGGCCAGTGGCAAGACCGGACGCAGCATCGCGCGGCGAGTGTTGACGCCGGCCAGTGGCGAGACCCGAGGCAGCATCGCGCGGCGAGTGCTGGCGCTTCCCGGTAGCGAGGCCGGAGGCGGCATCGCGCGGCGACTTCACCCCGTGGGCGAGCGCACCGCCGGCGGCGTGGAGGCCGGCATTCACCTTCTCACCGAAGGTCGCGCCCTGCGTCTGTTTGCCCACGGTCACGTTCATCGAGATCCGGTTTGGCATCCCGCCGTTGATCCCCGACATCCTGAGTTCGTCGACATCATCGTTAAGGCCGCCGGTGAAGCTGCTGGGGCTATCAAGCGGGACGCTGCCGCTCGGTCCGCCGCACTTCACGCTGACCCCCTTGATGGGATTGCCGGGGCGCGCCGATTCCGGCGAGCCGTAGCCCGGCAAGCACTCGCAGGTCACGCCGCGCTTTTCCCCGCC
Organism: Luteolibacter arcticus; assembly: GCF_025950235.1. Classification (NCBI taxonomy): domain Bacteria; kingdom Pseudomonadati; phylum Verrucomicrobiota; class Verrucomicrobiia; order Verrucomicrobiales; family Verrucomicrobiaceae; genus Neoluteolibacter; species Neoluteolibacter arcticus. The sequence goes on from NZ_JAPDDT010000003.1 coordinate 659,126, forward strand.
GGACGAAACCAGCGTGACCACCCGCGCATTGCCGCGCTCGCGGACCGGGCAATCCTTGCGGAAATCGCGGTCGTAGATGACCTGCTCGCTGCTGCCATCGGGAAAGGTCAGGCGCGTGCACAGGCTGTCCGCATTGTAGGCGCAGCTCGTTTCGAAGTAGTCCGGATCGGTCGGGCGCAGCTTCGTCGAGGGATCCGGCAACTTCGAGGTGGTCACCGGCATGTCCGGCGTGGCGAAGCCGGTATAGCGGCGCGAGCGATGCAGCCGGTGCAGCTTGTCGAAGGAACTCACCGTCACGCGGCCGAGCTCGTCATTCTCGCACATCTCATAGCCGCCATTCAGCAGCAGCGCGAAGGTCGTGCGGAGCTGGGCACCCGCGGTGCCGGTGCGGTGCCGGTCCTGCGCCGAGCAGGTGTCATAGGCCGGGTCCACCGGATCGGTGGCCGATGAGTATTCGAACGCGTCTAACAAACGACCCGCGCCATCGCGCATCGACAGCAGGTTGCCATTGAGGTTCGGATCGGCGAGCCCTTCGGTATAGCTGAAGGAAACCGGCCCGATGGAAGGCGGCGAGCCCGGCTCGAAGGGCGACGAAACCGACGCCAGCCGCGAGCTGGAGTAGATGAACTCGATCTTCTGATAAGTCAGCGAGGCCGCACCATCCTGCGCGCTCACCGAGACAATGCGCGAGGGAGCGACGCTGCTCCACTCCACCGCCAGGCTGCGGTCGAAGGCATCGCTCACCCGCGAAAGCAGGCCGGAGGAATCATACGCGCAGGTCAGCGCGACGTCATTGCGATCGATTATGCTGGAGATTTTCCCGGCACCCGGCGAGCCATCGAGCGGGCGGAAGACCCAGCGGCCATTGTCGGCGAAGGTCAGCGTGAATACCCCATTGCGGAAGCGCCCCTCGCGGAACATTCCTTCGCAGCGGTAGCCCCCGTCCGGCTGGCGGAGGAAGACATCCGCGCGCCCGCCGCCATCGCGCACGATCACGCGCGGAGCATTCGGCCCCGCCGCGAGCGGCACCGGCTCGACCGAGACATTGTAGGAGAAATCCCAGCCCTCCCCGAGTCCGGATGACACCGGCAGCTTCGAGCGATAGGTGCTCACCCACGCCAGCGCCGGGCCGGCGGGGCATGGCAGATCTAGCGAGACATGGTGGAAGGACACCTCACCCGGCAGCGCGGAGGATGCCGGTGAAATGCTGCGGCCCGTGTGCAGGGGATTCACCCCCTCGTGGCCGTTGCCTTGATACAAGGGGTTGGTATTGATCCCGACCGCGCCCATGTCGGAATGTGCCTTCCAAGAGTCATAGCCCTTCTTGCTGAAATAGGCCGCGGAGGCGTCCCGCTTCACCACGATGCCGACACCCGGGATCGGGTTCGACGATGCCATGGGAGCCGCCGGCGGAAGCGACGGCGGCGAGTCCGTGGCGCGACCGGTGCCGGTGATCGTGATCGGAATGTTCAGCGTCACCAGATCGGTCCCACCCGGACCGCGGACCGCCGCCGAGATTACACTTCCCCCCGGCACGATGCCACCGAGCAGGGCTGCGGCCCGCCAGACTCCGCCACCCATCGAGGTCAGCGCGAACTCCATCGGCACGCCCTCCACCAGCAGCACCAGCTTGCTGCCGTCCGGGATGCGCTGGCCGTGGATCAAAAGCTCGCCACCCCCCGCCGGCAGCACCGGCTCGGGGATCGAGAAGACCTCCGGCTCTGGATGAGTGATACGGTAGAAGGACTTCGTCTGGGTCGTCTCAGGATCCAGCCACTCCCCTGCCGTGCCGGTCGCATCGACCAGCGCCACCTGCTTCCAGCCGCCACCGGCACCACCACCGCCGCCCAGATCCGTAGATCGCTCGATCCGGTACCGGACACCCACCTCGGCCGCCCACGTCAGGCGGACTTGCTTGCCCGGCAGCCCGACGGCGAACTCGAGCAGTGGTGGCGGGACAGGTTCCTGGGAAAGCAGCGGCGACGACAGGACAAGCGACAGCAAGGCCGCAGGGAGGCGGGTTTTCATGGGACTGGGAAGGGTTTCACCGGCGGAATCACCCACGACTCCCCGGTAATCAAGGCCTTCTAACGATTCCTCAGCCGGGGGACAAGGACCATCTTGCCCCCTCGCCCGGTGCCCCCTGATCACTGGCAGCGCCGACGGCCACGAAATTCCGCGCCACGATGTAGGAGAACTCAATCTGAGGACTTGCCGCCATCGCCTGGCGCGGCGGCTTCGGCTTCCCGTTTCACCGGGCGAATCTGCAGCTTCCTCAGAAAATCCTGCATCTCCTTCGAGTAGGTAGGCACCTCCGTGAAATCGCAACCATAGGCACCTTCCTCACCACCACGGAGAAATGCGAACTTCAACTCGCCTTTGTTTTTCTTGTTCGCCTCCTCTACAAACTTAAGACGCTCGCCATCATCGATAGGCAAACTGTCGGTGCTAAAGCTGATCTGGATTTTCGCTCCAACCTCAAGCTTCCCCTTGTGACACTCGATCACGGTCGCGTGGTAAACAACCTTTGCAAACGGCGGCTTGACGTCACGCAGTTCGACTTCGGTAACACAAACGAAACCGACATGCTTTGCGTCGTCGAACGTGGCTACCAAGGACTCGTCACTTCCCAGAAATCCCCACCGACGCTCTTCAGACCGAAGAGGCCCGGCAAAGAAAACCAGAAGGACAGCAGCGTATCGCAGAATGGGATTCATGATTTTCTAGCCGAACGTCTGCAATGTAGCCAACGGCGGAGTGGAGCGTCCAGAGAGAAGCCGACGAGAACAGCCCGTGCGGTCGGCATCAAGAGGCGGCTCACGACGCACACCTTCCGACAGCGGTTTCGCCACCCTTGTCGCGCCAGGAGAGCCAACGCCCATCGTGCGGGCAGGGGCCTCTTCGTATCCGAAAATTCGCTTGCAGGCCCCGGGGAAATCGGGAAAAAAGCCCGCCCCGCTTTTTCCCGGAAGCGGGCTTGGAATTCGCCAAGAGATCGGGGTGTGGCGCAGTCTGGTAGCGCGCTTCGTTCGGGACGAAGAGGCCGTGGGTTCGAATCCCGCCACCCCGACCATTAAAGCTCTTTTTTACCCAACCGGTCGCAGCCGCCTTTCCGGCCGCTACACCCATTCCACCCGTGGCGGGATGAGAAACCACTTCCGAGCCCTAGCGAGGATGCCTTTGGGTTTGAACGCGGCGGGAGCTTCGCGACCTCCATTCCCCGGCGAAGCCGCAAACTGGCGTGGTCCGGAGGACAATCCCGCCACCCCGACCACATAGCTCCGCTGGAGCTTCACGGTCAAAGCCGCCTCTTCCGCTACAACACCCATTCCACCCGTGGCGGGATGAGAACCTACTTCCGAGCCTTAGCGAGGATGCCTTTTGGGTTTGAACGCGGCGGGAGCTTCGCGACCTACCATCCTCGGCGAAGCCGCAAACTGGCGTGGTCCGGAGGACAATCCCGCCACCCCGACCATTCAGGCCTTTTCTAACGGACCGGTCATAGCAGCCTCTCCGGCGCTTGGAGAGCAGTGGCCATGCCCCGATGGAGGAAAAGCCGCGCGCCATGGTGCGGCACACCCGGCGCTTCCTCTCGCGATGAGCGCCAGATCGCGCCCCTCCTAACCGTTGGACAGCCCGCACATCCTGAACTACGGGTGTCCGATTCACTAAATGGAAAAATCTGTTCCCCGCAGTGAAAACCCCACACCAAAAGACATGAAAACCTACCTGATTCCCGCGGTCCTAGCTGCCCTGTTCGCTTCTTGCGAACAAAAGGAAACCACAATCAATCCGCCCGCCCAGCACACCGAAAAGACCACCATCATCACCCCGGCTCCTGCCGAGAAAACCACCGAGAAAAAGACCGAAACCGAAACCAAGGTCTCCCCCGGTGGCACGGTCGAAAAGAAGGAGACCACCACCGAGGAGAAAAAGTAGGCTTTTTCCACCGGATGGGGCTCCGGAAAGCCGGAGCCTCATCCTCCGCCCTCCATTTCGGCAGCCGGGTCAAACACCAGGCTAGGTTCGATAACGAGGGTTTGGGGGTAAACCTCGCTCCGGCGGCCACAAAACCGTTGCCGGTTCCAGTAAGGATCGGGAGACCTCGACGACTCCTTCCCTCACCGGAACCAGCTGCCGGAACCGGCCGGTAAATTTTGTTGGTTCTTACGGACTGGATTGCAGGCGGAGGAAGCGCTTCGCCCCGCGCTCGTCGGCTTCGCTGTGCTGGAGGCCGCCGGCCTCCAACGTCATCGTCTGCAAGGGGCTCCACGTCACGAAGTCGGTGGATTCTTCCAGCGTCCAAATGCCCGCCGCTTCGCCGGTGATGTTGAAGTCGACCGTGCCGTCTTCCAAGGTGAAGCCTTCGAGCTTCGGCAGCGGGTCGCCCGAGAATACCGGGTTCACCGGTGGCGAGGGCAGGGTGCTGCTCACACTCACGTTGTCGAAGACGCTTGCCACCGTGGTGCCGCTTGCGCCGGAGCAGGCCGCCATGCCCAGGCTGTAGTTGCCAGACATGCTGATGTTCGCGCTGGCCAACTGAGTCCAAGTCGTCCCATTCGCGGAGATATAGCTCGTGAAGGTATTGCCTTCACGCGTCAGGCGCACCCAATACGGAGCCGCCTTGCCGGACGAGGTCGTCGCCGAGCTGTTTCCTCCGGTGTTCGAGCGCCGCACCCATTGGGCGCTGTTGGCCGGAGTCAATCCGATGAATACCGAGCGCGAACCGCTGGCGCTGGACTCCCGCATCATCACGCCGGCCCTGGCCGCCGAGCCGGTATTCTGCAGGCTCACCACCCGCGCGGTGAGCGTGCCGGTGCCGGACCATGGCTGGCTCACGAAATAGAAGTTGTCGCTGGTGTTCGAGATTCGCGATCCCCCGCCGGTGACATGGAAGGTGCCGTTCAGGTAAGTGGAGCTGGTCGTGGCGGAGACGGTGCCCGTCTTGGCGGCAGTCCATTGGGCGGGGATCGGCCCTGGGACCGTCGCGGTGAAGTTCGCCGTCACCGTCAGATTCGCGGTCACGTTCGAGTCGGTGCGCGGATTGGCGGTCGAGCCGTCGGACCAATTCGTGAAGCCATAGCCGGAATTCGGCACGGCAGTCACCGCACTACTACTTCCTCCGTAGTTGACTGTCTGCGGTGTGCTGCCGGTGATGGCGCCATTGGCCCCGGCGGTGTAGGTCACGGTATAGGCCGCGGGCATGACGCTCACGGTGCCGCTTACTCCGAGCTGGCTGGTGTTCCACACCAGACCCGCCTCCAAGACCGGCAGGTTGATGCTCGCGAACGAACCGCTGTAGCTCGTGGCGCTGAACAGCGTGAAGGCGTCGCCCGCCACCAAGGCACTGCCCGTCGCGGTTACATTCAAGGTGCCGCCGTAAGTCAGGCTGGTCACGCTTTGCACGCGGTCGCCGGTCAGGGTGGAGCCGGCCTTGTTCAGCTCGAAGGCGGCCGTGCCAGCGAGCGTGAGCGCGTTGCTGATCGTCAGCGTGCCGATGCCGCCGGAGCCGGGTGCCAGCGTGCCGCCCGCATTGACAGTCGTCGCGCCGCCGAGCGTGCCGGTGCCTGACAGCGTCCCGCCGTTCACCGCGGTCATGCCACCTGGCAGCGAGCCGGTCACATTCAAGGTGCCACCGTTCACCGTCGTCGTGCCGCTGTAGGTGTTAGAGCCCGAGAGGGTCTGCATGGCGGCACCGCTCTTCACCAGGCTGATCGCCCCGGAGATCACGCCGGACGACGATTGGTTGGCCGCGGTGTTGAGCGTGAGCGTGGCGGCTCCGGTGAGGAGGCCGACCTTCACATTGCCGCTCAGGCCGGCGATGGTCTGGCTGTAGGCGCTGCTGCCGGCCTGATTGTTCAAATTCAAGGTGCCAGCCACGGTGGACGTCAAGACGCCGCCGGGCGCCAGGGTATTGGCCGCGCCGACCGTGACGATGGCGCTGGCGTGGGCGACGTCGAGCGTGCCCCAGGTATTCGACGCATTGCTGAACTCCCACTTGCTGCCGTCTAACAACTGAAGCAATCCGGTGGAAAGCGAGATCGATCCACTGACCTTGCCGTGGTTGCTTCGCAGCACGAGGGAAGGTCCGGAACCCAAGGTGCTGAAGCCGATGTTCCCGGAAACGAGGCTCGCCGTCGCGGCATTGGTTCCATTTCCCGAGATGACAGCGATCCCGTTGGCGCTGGTGTTGTCCACCGTGATGGGACCACCCCAAGTGGAGCTTGCGGCCAGCCCGAGGACCGCCCGGTTACCGCCCCCATTGCCCCGCTTCAGGGTCAGGGCATTGGCAATGCTCAGGCCCGCGTTGACCGAGACGCTGTGGCTGAAGTTCTGGGCACCGTTCACCAGCACGGGACCGGAGCCGAGTGCCGACGCGTTTGCGATGGTGATGCCGTTGCTGTCGCTCCCGTGACTGATGGTGGTGCCGCCGCTGTAGCTGTTCGCGCCACCGAGGGTCAGGGTGCCGTTGCCCGTCTTCGTGAAGCCCTTGTTGCCAGCAAGCACCACGTTGAGAGTGGCCGTGCAGTCGTTGACCACGATGCCTGGCGTGCCCCCGAGGATGTCCAGCGTCAACGCGCCGCCGCTGCCTGAGTTCAGGAGCCAGTGGTTCGAGGCGATGATGTCGTCGAAGAGCAGGTGGCCGATCGTGCGGTCACCATTCAGCGCCACCGTGGTGTCCGCCGTGAGGTTCAGCGTGCTGAAGTCCGCCGTCTGGCCCGCGCCATTGGCGATCGTGCCACCGCTCCAGTTGCCAGCCATCGTCCACAAACCGCCCGCGGCATTGGCCCAGACTCCGCTGTCATTGGATTCCAGGGCCGTATGGTGGGCCAAAAGATACGAGGCTCCGATCTTGGCGGCGACCGTTGCTTCCACATCGCCCAAGGCATCCTCCGCCAGGTAGGCCGACATCCCGTTCCCCGCGGCGGTCCTCTGCATCGTCACATAGCCATCGGGAGTATCGTCCGCATCCCTCGGAGTAGCCGCCAGGATCAAGGCGGATTGGATCGACGGAAAGTTGAACAAATTCCAAACCGCACCGCCATGGTCGAAGGAGGTGACGTTTTGGTAGGCATCGGCATCCGTGGTGCCGGCCTGAACCTGGCAATTGCCGAACTGATGGTTGCCGGCCTCCATCACGATGTAGCCGATCGTTTCATCCGCCCGCTGCGTGACCGGGTCTTCGCCCACGTGCTTGCCGAGTGTCACACGGTTGAGCGCCCTTTCCTTGAACCAGAATGACGACCAACGGCTGTCGTTGCTGGTCATCACCTGGCCAAAAACCACCGGGATGAAGTAGTGCTCATAGCCCGTGTAGGCGAAGTCACGGGTCGTTCCCGTGAATGAGCCACCGCGGTCGGTCGTGCTGGAGGTGAACTTCACAGCCTCCATCTTGAGGCCGTGGGTCTCTGGAGTGTAGACCCCTGCTTCCACCACCAGGAAGCGCACCGCGGTGGCCCCCACCGGCGTCGATGATCCATCGATCCGATCCAGCCTGATCTCAAACGAGGAGCCACTGGCGTTCCGGATGCGGGTGGCCAGAGGCGGTGCGCCGGTCGCGACCAAGGGCTGCGCGACGACGACCATCGAGGTATACGTTTTACCCAGCAGCACCGTCGTCCAGCCGCTGCCATTGGCCACACCATCGAATGCCACAAGCTTGGGATCATTCGCGGCGGCGACGACCTTCACCGGCACGGTGGAGGTGAACACATTGCCGGTCGTGTTCGTCACCGTGTAGGTGAAGCTGGCGCTGCCCGTGAAGCCCGCTGCGGGCGTGTAGGTATACGTGCCGTTGTTGTTGTTCGTGATCGTGCCGCTCGTCGGTTGCGAGACGCTTGTTAGAGTCAGGCCGCCATCGTAGCTGAAGTCGTTCTCACTGGGATCGACGAAGATCACCGGCGAACCTTGCACAAGGGTCAACGACTCGGGCACACGCTCCACCACCATCCAGTCAGGAAGGGCCGAAAGCTCGGTCTGAACCGCGGCGGAGGGGATGATCTGCCACTCGATCAAGAGCGGGCACAAGTTGTAGCCACTGCGGTTGCTGAGCTGGCGCGCCCATTCGTCGACCGTTTCCTGGTCGCTCAGGCTGGCCGGATTGGTCGAAAGGGCGAAAACGCTGTCCTTGATCAAGGCCGCTCCGAACTCCACGGAGAGGATGTCAAACACGGTGCCCTTCCAGTCGACGGCGTGGTGCCCGTGATTGTTGTACAGATCGTCGCTCAGGCTGGACAGGTAGTTGTTGATGCGGCCCGTCGTCAGCTCCTGCTTCCAGGAGTATTTCCGCGCGGTTTCCTGAATCCACTTGCCTCCCATGTTCGGACTCGTTTCGCCGAACTCGTAGAACATGATATTGCCATGGTCACAGATGTGCCCGTACTCGTGCAGAGTCAGCGAGTAGGCACCGGCTTTAAGGTCGAGCGAGTTGGTAATCTCATCGGTTAGATTGTAGGATTGCGGGTAGGTCGAGACGCCGCCGGCCGGGAAGTAGTCGTGATGAACCGGCAACTGGCGACCGGGATTGTGGACGTAGAACTCGCGCACTTTGCCGCAGAAGTAGTCCCACTCCGTGATCACCGCTTCCGGATCGGTGAGGGTCCGCAGCCATTTGTCGGCATCCACCACCAGCGTGGCTTCCGGCGAATCGATCACACCGAAGGGCGTGCCGCGGTCACGGATGCCCGCGACCCACTGCGCGTCGGTGGTTTCACCGAGCTTGAAATAGGGGGCCTGCACCGCACCGGTGACGGTGATGTTCTGCGTACCGGTCCACGTCACATTGCTCGGCACGATGATCTGGATCAGGCCGCCGTGCGGATTGGCCACCTGCACCTGGGCGGCCGCCACATCGAAGTTGATCATCTGGATGGGCATCACCGGATAGCTGGTGGAGCCGTCCGCCGAGCGCAGGTGGCTCACCCGCACATCCAGGGTCTTCGCGGTCAAAGCCGCTGGAAACTGGATCGTCACCAGCTCGCCCGGTGCTGCATAGAAGGGCGTGTAGATCGTCTTGGTATCATGGGCGGCGGGCGGCGGCACCAGGCCAAAGGTCGCATTGGTCACCCGCGGGGCCGCGGCGCTCACCGGCAGGGCCGCACGATGCGCCGTCATCTCCGCCACGGGCAGCGAGTTGATTCCCAGGCACTCCAGATCGAGGAGCTTGCGCTGCACCGCATTTGTCACCGGTGCCTGCGGCGTGGGCGTGACGGCGGCGGAAACGGTCCGGAACAAGAAGAGCAAACGCGCCCGCTCGATATCGCTCTCGGGCAGTTCCTCGCACAAGTACTCTGCGATCGCTGCCGCGGACATCACGTCCGAAGTCGGATAGCCCGAGGGATTCTGGAAGATCGCGGCGATGCCATCCGTGGTGAAGACCCGATCCGCGCGATTGATCGTAAACGGAGGTGGGAAGGGATCCACGGTACCCACACCAAAGGAGAGCCCCGCCTCCCGCAGGATCGTTTCCGTCGCATTCGGCAGGTAGGTCCCCTCGCAGCAGAACAGGCCGCCGCCGCCCTGCACGAAATTCTTCAGTGCCGTGATGTTCGCATTCGAGAGCGTGCGCGGGACCAAGCCGACGAACATCGTCTTGCCAGCCAGTGCCGCGGCCAAGCCGGTGGTATTCGTCGTCGTGACACTGGTGTAGCCCTGCGCGGTAAGCCAGGTGCTCACCTCGGTGCTCATCGTCACGATCGGGATCGTCTTGCTGGTCGTGTTCGCGATCCAGGAAATCGAGTTGGTATAGAAGGTGCCGGTATTGAACTGTCCCGCCAGGGTGTTCATGTCCAGCCACGCCGGGTCCGCGACGGCCACCACGCGGCCCGCCCCCATCGTCGCGGCTGAGATCATCGGGTTGTGTTCATCCTGCCCGCGGTAGTTTGAGATGCTCGCCGCGGTGGCGCCCCAGGCACAGGCGATGCGGCTCCCTGCGGTCGGGGCGATCTGGGTCACCCCCGCCAGGATCGTATTGCGGGCAACCGTCACATCATACGCCGCATTCACCGAGATCGATACCAGCCCGGTATCGGTGCCGCCCGTGCCATCGGAAGTGGTATAGGTGAATGAATCCCTGCCGATCCAACCCGCCGTCGGCGTATAGCGGTAGCTATTGCCACCCAGCGAAGTCAGCACGCCATGTGCGGGCGCTCCCACTGCGGTAATGCTCAGCGTATTCCCATCGGCGTCCTTGTCGTTGTGAAGCAGATAGTCGAGCGTGAGCTGAACGTCCTGCTTGGCGGTGATCGCATCGTCATAGGCCACTGGGGCGGCGGCGGAGGCGGTCATCGCCGTCAAGCCGGACACGAAAAGTCCTGCGATGAAGCTGCGGGGCAAGCGTGCGGCGAAGGGCATCGCCCCATTTCTTTCAAGAGCAGCGGAACCATACTGTAGTCCCAGGGGATCGGGTTTCATGATGAGTGGTAATCAGGAATGCTTGCCTCCCTCGGCTGCGACCGATTGAGACAAATGGGTTTTTCGAGGTCATGATGAGACAGGCCATTTGGAAGGGCCTACTCAAGGGGATTGGAATTGAGCACCGTCCTGAAAATCAGGACGGTTCACCAATGACCCACCGCTTTGGTCAGCGCCCCGGACACGCCCCGGACAAGGGCGATGACGAGCGGGCAGCATCGCGATCCAGCGGTGCGAGCCGTCCAGCTTCGAGGCCTTTTGTTTTTACAACTGGAACAAAAAGCGAACAGGTTTGCACCATCACCCGCCCACTGGTGTCATGGTGCCTGGACCGCGCTGAGGCGGCCGAAGAGCTTGCCACCGGCGGCCTTCGCCGCGGGGATGGTGACGACGATGGTATCGGTAGCGGGTGTTGATGGCGAAGCCGCCATCGAGCGTGGCAGTGCCGGCACCGCTCAGTCCGGGTCTCCGACGACTTGTGCGGAGCTGTTAGGTAATGCGGATCACTGAGAGGCTGTCTGAAAAATGTAGCTGGGGCATCTTGCCAATAGTGTTCGGCACGCTTTCTGAGTTCGCTGGATTGCCCGGGCTTGTTCGCCACCGCGTGCCGGGATCGTCGA